>JAUJGA010000309.1:0-3671 GCA_042095675.1 Gammaproteobacteria bacterium | reverse complement strand
GATACTAGCGATAAACGAATTCATCTAATTTTAGATGGTGCTGCGTACCATAGAGCAAATGCAGTAAAAGATAAGGCAAAAGAACTCAATATTGAGCTACATTAGTTACCACCTTACAGTCCAAATTTAAATCCGATAGAGGGCTTTGGAAAGTAATGAATGAACATGTGAGAAATAATAAATATTTTTCTACAGCACAAGAATTTCGACAGATAATTGATGATTTTTTCAGGTGCTAATTTCTGCATCTTGAAGTGTAATGGGTATATATCTTTTGATTTTTGCTCTAGCTCTTTTTTCTGCACTTACTCTTTCGCTCCCAGGGAGGGAATATGACGTAAGAGTGATTTGGAGTAAAGGTTTATGTACCCGAACACCATCTTGGTTGTTTTTTTTGCCTCCCGCCTAAATATTAAATAATATCAACTTTTACGCTTCATTAATCCAACAAAAGAGACATTATGAATAGCAATTCCAGTGATAAGAATCCTACTATTTACTTAAAAGATTATCAGCCCCCTGCTTTTTTTATTAAAACAACGGAGTTATTTTTTGAGCTGGGAGCTCAGCCTGAAAACAATAATGAAGCTAATGAACAGGAAGTTGTGACGATTGTTCATAGTCGTCTGGAATTTGTTAGAAATAATACTATTGTTAAAAGTGAGTCCTCACTTCGTTTGCATGGAGAGTCACTACAACTAAAATATATTATGCTTGATGGCCAACTTTTATCAGAACACGATTATCATCGTGATGAAGAACAGCTGACTATTCATTCAGTCCCTGACTCTTTTGTTTTAGAAATTGAAACCTGGATTAAGCCAGAAAAAAATAAGTCTCTGGAAGGGCTTTATCAATCCAGTGGTAATTTTTGTACTCAATGTGAAGCTCAGGGCTTTAGACATATTACTTATTATCTGGATCAGCCGGATGTAATGTCTACTTTTACCACTAGCATCACTGCAGATAAAACAAAATATCCGGTTTTATTGTCTAATGGTAATTTAGTTGGGCAGGCTGAACTAGATAATAATAAACATTTTGCCAAATGGCATGATCCTTTTAAAAAGCCTGCTTATTTATTTGCCTTAGTGGCAGGTAATTTAGTAAAAATTGAAGATTCATATACTACGGTATCGGGTAAAGAGGTCGTATTGCAGATTTTTGTTGAAAAACAAAATGCACAAAAATGTGAACATGCCATGAATTCCCTGAAAAAATCCATGCAATGGGATGAGCAAAGCTTTGGTTTAGAATATGATTTAAATATCTATATGATTGTGGCAATTGAAGACTTTAATATGGGAGCCATGGAAAATAAAGGTCTTAATGTTTTCAATGCAAAATATGTCCTGGCAGAACCTGATACAGCAACGGATAATGATTATGAGGGTATTGAGGCTGTTATTGGTCATGAATATTTTCATAATTGGACAGGTAATAGAGTAACTTGCCGTGACTGGTTTCAGTTGAGTTTGAAAGAAGGCTTAACTGTTTTTCGTGATCAGGAGTTTACCTCTGATATGCAGTCAAGAGCAGTTAAACGCATAGATGATGTAAGAATTCTGCGGGCACACCAATTTGCTGAAGATGCCAGTCCTATGGCACATCCCATTCGTCCAGCACAATATATGCAAATTAATAACTTTTATACGGTAACAGTTTATAACAAGGGTGCTGAAGTTATTCGCATGATTCATACCGTTTTAGGGAAAGAAAATTTCCGTAATGGTATGGATCTTTATTTTCAACGTCATGATGGTCAGGCAGTTACCACAGAAGATTTTGTGGTAGCCATGAGTGATGCCAGCCAAATTGACTTAAGTGGGTTTTCCAGTTGGTATAATCAGGCAGGTACCCCAAAAGTAATTGTAGATGGTCATTATCAGACGGATGAACAAAAATTTGTTCTAGAACTAAAGCAGCAATGTGAATTAACAGCCTATGAAACCTTAAATACTCCGGATAAAAAGGTCAAAGATCCTTTTTATATTCCTATTAAAGTTGGATTACTTGATCGACAGGGCAGTACAGTAATAGAAAAAACTTTATCATTGACCAGAGAAAGCCAGAGTTTTGTGTTTGAAAATATAAATGAAGAACCGATATTATCAATTTTAAGAGATTTTTCAGCACCTGTAAATCTCGAATACTCCAGCCGTAAATCAGCTGAAGTGATTACCAATGATCGTGCCTTTCTGATGGCTCATGATACTGATCCCTTTAATCGTTGGGAAGCAGGTCAGCAATTGGCCAGTCAATTAATTCTGGATGCTATTAATTCAAATGCTAATTTTAATCCTGAAAATCTAAAAAAGTTTATCTATGCCTATGAACAAATTCTAAATGATGAATCTTTGAATAATGCCTTAAAAACTCAGGCATTAACTTTACCTGGAGAATCTTATCTACTAGAGCAATTAGATGTGGCTGATGTGGATGCTGTTTATGCAAGTCGTAAGCGACTGAAATTGGTTATATATAATCAATTAAAATCTTTATTTGAAGAGAAATATCAGAAATTACAAACCAATAAGAAATACCAATTTAATGCACAGGATGCAGGTAATCGTAGTTTACGCAACATTTGCTTATCTTATCTTATGGCAGAAGATGATGAAGCTGCATCTCTACTTGGTTATAAACATTTTTCCACTGCGGATAATATGACCGATTCAATTTCAGCCCTTGGATTGCTGGCTCATATTGATTCTGATTATAGTGAAAAAGCCTTAGCTGAGTTTGAACAGCGTTGGTCTAAAGATCCCTTAGTCATGGATAAATGGTTTATTGTACAAGCTACTGCACAGCATAATAATGCTCTGGAAAAGGTGAAGCAATTAATGAATCACCCTTGTTTCGACTTAAAAAATCCTAATAAAGTGCGTTCTCTGATTGGTGCCTTTGCTTCTATGAATTTAAAAGCTTATCATAATACCAATGGCTTGGCCTATCAGTTTGTTATGGATCAGATTCTTGTACTTGATAAGTTTAATCCACAAATAGCTGCAAGGCTGGTTAAAGGCTTTAGCCGTTGGAAGCGTTATAATGAAACACGCCAGCAATTAATGCAGACTCAATTACAAAGAGCTGTAAATGAAACTTTATCAAAAGATGTATTTGAAATTGTCAGTAAAAGCTTAAATTAGAAGTGCACACAGCCAAAAAAATTGGCATGAATTATTTTAAGTAACCTAAATTCAAGTAATAAGTGCATGACCGTTTAACTCTTCCTGGCTAATGCCGGTTAGCTATTCAAAAACCTCATAAGGAGTTTTGTATCCCAGACAATTTCGTGGCCGACTATTGAGCTTGTGAACAGCATCATAAAATTCTTTTTTAGTAAAATCAATCGGCTCCATTTGCTTAGGGAAATACTGCCTTAATAAACCATTAGCATTTTCATTTTGTCCTCGTTCCCATGAGTGGTAAGGCTTTGCAAAATACGTTTTACAGTTCAATGTAGTGGCTATTTCTTTGTGGTACGCAAACTCATTAACATTATCAAATGTTACTGTTTTTATAAATTTTTCAATGGAAGAAAATAAACTTTTGATTGCAGTTAGATTATAGTCTAAACGATCAAATTGATCCATAGCGATCTGAACAGAGAAAAAGAATACCCTGTCGTGGGTGGAGAATTATAATGTTTTAAATCGATCGACAGATCG
>JAUJGA010000308.1:0-1514 GCA_042095675.1 Gammaproteobacteria bacterium | reverse complement strand
CTTTATGCCTATATTTTGGTATCCAGACAAAATGATACATTAGCCTAAAGACATGATGCATATTTCTTTGAAGTTCCATGTACTGAATAATATAGACAGGGACAAGCCCTGTCTACACTATTCAGCACGGGGGCAAGCCCCCGAGATTTTCGCTACGCTCTGTTAAATAAAAATTTAAAAAACCAACACTTTTTCGGCATCTCTGGTTCATTGAGCTAATTCTTTCATCGTGCTGCGTTGTGTGCCGTCTATAACTTCTTCATCTGTTACACCTCGAGCATCCATACAAGTACCACACAAAAGCACTTCACCATTACGAAGCACTGAATTTAACATCAATTCAAGGTTGTAAAATCCCTGTGGTACTTTTTGTCCTTTTTTTGCATACACCACAACATCAGCCATTAAAAAAACCATGATATGAATATCTTGTTGGCTTAGAGCCTTGCCATGCGTAATCCGTTAAAAATTCGTTCTGTACCATATGGTGGATCATTTAAAATAATTAAAATATTCATTGTATATCTCCATTTCATTTTTTATTCAGTTGTATAACCATGTTTTATCCAGTCAGTCATACCCATTTTAGCAATGTATATATTGCTAAAGTCATTTTTAGACAGTATTTTTACAGCTTTTTCTGATTTATAATCAGTTCGACAAATAGCGACAATTGTTTTCTCCCGATCATCCACAATCTCATGGATACGCTGTTCCAGTTGTTCCAAGTGAATCAAAACAGAATCAGCAATATGAACTTGTTCACCAACATAATCTCATGAGTTCGTACATCCAACAATACAATATCTTCTCCTGCATCCATGCGTGTCTTTAATCCTGAATACTAAGCATATTGTGTTGACGAAAACGTGATATAAATTTTGGTAAAAAGATCACGATGGCCAAAAATGCCACAGCTAACATAATTTTTTGAATCATGCTTTCACAACCTGTTGCAGCTTCACGACCAATATAACCTAAATAGTTGTAAGCAATAGCTCCCGGAAACATAAAGATGTAGGTGAAAAATGTATAATCGAGCAGTTTCATTTTTGTTAAACCCAGCGCATAATTAAGCAGATTAAATGGAAAGATTGGAACCAGTCTGGTAAAGGCGAAAAATCTCCAACCTTCAATTTCAACGCCATTAATAAGCTGTTTTAAACGCCTCCGATTTTTGGAGGACCCAATCAGAGGCAACATAACGAGCTATCAGAAAAGATAAAACAGCACAAACAGTTGCACCATTAAAATTATAAAGAACGCACCAGACAGGGCCAAATAAAACCCCTCCATCCAATGTAATTGCGTGTAGTTCTTTTGCTTCGACAAAATTCATCACCCGAAATTGTTATTTTTTAAAAAATTATAATTTCTTGCCTTTGACATTTTCTTGTAAAATGTCCAGTAATTTTCAAAGTCACCACTGGATTTAAGTGATCGTAATTTCAATATCGCTTCTGCTTCCTGTAAGCTCCAACGTGCCCCTGTAATATCAATACGATCATTAATCA
>JAUJGA010000307.1:0-4398 GCA_042095675.1 Gammaproteobacteria bacterium | reverse complement strand
GCTATAAAAGCAGCTTCTAAAAAATGGACAATGCCCATTCGGAATTGGAAACCAGCATTGAATCGGTTTATAATCGAGTTTGAGGAACAGATAACTCCTCATATTTAAGGGGCAGTTACACAGTTAGGATTACACCCTCATTACGATCACTTAAATCTAGTGGTGACTTTGAAAATTACTGGACATTTTACAAGAAAACGTTCAAGGCAAGAAATTATAATTTTTTAAAAAATAACAATTTCGGGTGATGAATTTCGTCGAAGCAAAAGAACTACACCCAATAAATTTCTGACTCTAGCTAAATATTTGGATTTTACTTAATGTCAGAACACAATATAATACTTACTTGAAGCAAACAAACAGATTTCTTTGCTTATAATGATTATAATAGGGAGCATCAATGGGATTTTGGTGAAGGCTTAATAGTGAATGCTTCATCAGCGCCTCAATTTATGGGTACACCGGAATATGCTGATCCGGAGCGGGCTTTTGCCACGGCTCTTTCCAGTTGTCATATGTTGTTTTTTATTGCCATTTGTTCAAAAAAACGTTTAGTGGTACAGAATTATATTGACCATGCGACTGCTATTCTGGAGCCTGATGAACAGGGCAACCTGATTATCAGCAAAGTTTTTCTACGACCTAAAGTGATATTTGCACAAGGGGTTGAAGTGAGCCAGGAGGAAATTAATAAGATTCATCATACTTCTCATGATAAATGCTTTTTGGCCAAATCGGTAAAATCTGAGGTAATTGTTGATCCGGTCTGGAATTGATATTTATAGCCCTTCTTTAGTCTTTTTTCTACGTGCACGTCGCTCTTGAATATGACTGACAATATGTAATCTCCATAGTAAACGAATGGTGAAATATGCGATTGATGCAGATACCACCCCTGCAATAAAGCAACCGAGTAAAAATGGCTGCCAGATACAGTCAATTTGTGCGATAAACCAATCTATATCCATTTGATAATCTGTTTCTAAAATCTCCTGTCCCAGGACGAACGATCCTAGCTTATACGAACCATAAAAAATTAGGGGGATAGTGATTGGATTCGTGATCCAAACCAATGAAACAGATATGGGTAAATTAACCTGAACTAAAATGGCCAATGCAGCTGCAATAATCATCTGTGAGGGTAGGGGAATAAAAGCACAGAAAACACCTATAGCAAAAGCACCGGATATTGAGCGGCGATTAAAATGCCATAGATTACCATTATGTAAAAATTTACCAAAAAACTGTAAATGCTTATGATCCTTGATCTTCTTATGATCAGGCATATATTTTTTTATCAGTCTTTTTGGCATAATATACCAAACCTCTTAAATTCCCCTTTGTTCTGACTTAGAGCAGTATAGGAGGGGAGGTTATTCAAATACAATCAGGAACTTCTATAATTATGCGGACAAGGATTGTCGCTTTTTTAATAGGTAATATGGCCTTACTTTATTGGCCGTATCTTCCTGATAAATCGTTTACTCTCAGCTGTTTTTTCAGTTTATTGCTTATAATAGCTTTATTATACAAAGTCCGTCAAAAAATTGTTAGTATCTCACCTGCTATTTATCATTTTTTACTATTATTTGTAAGTCTTTTTTTAGGTGCTATTTATACCTCATTGTATCTCAATTTTAATATGCCCTCTCTTGATCTAAGACAAATAGAAGGAAAGACAATTCAGGTCATTGGAACAGTGGATTCAATTCCATATCAGACAAATACTAAACAAGGTTTTAATTTTTATATAAAGGGGATTAAGAAACCTGATCATATCAGGGAAGAAGGATGGGATTACACTTTTAATGGGAAAGTTAAACTATCATGGTATGAACCGAGGGGTAAAAGAAAGCAAATAAGCAATGATATAGGAACTACTCAGACCAAAAACAAGAAACTAGCCATAGGTCAGGTGTGGCAGCTTGATATTCGTTTGAAAAAACCCAGTGGTTTAATGAATCCAGGGGGCTTCGATTATGAAAAATGGCTGTATCAAAACCGGATCCTTGCCACCGGTTATGTTAGAGATGCTCTGCAGGTAAGTCATATTGATCAGAACTTATCGATTATTTCATCATCTTATAATCAGCTGCGAATGATTAGACAAGCATTATCGGACAAAATAGATAAATCTCTTGCTGATTATCCCTATAAGGGCTTAATAAAGGCATTATCCATAGGCTTTCGTTATGATATGAGTACTGAACAATGGAAATTATTTTTGCAAACAGGTACCAACCACCTTGTGGCTATTTCCGGACTACATATCGGCCTAATATCATCTATAATCTGGCTATTAGTGAATGTGCTCTGGAAATCTAGTGCGACATTGAATATGAAAATTCCTGCCTACTATGTTGCTTCAGTATTTGCCATATTAGCTGCTGTTATCTATGCTGCCCTAGCTGGTTTTGCTATTCCTACTCAAAGAGCACTTATCATGCTTTCTGTTGTTTTTGTTGCCTTGATGCTACGGCGTGAAATATCATCAACTTATATTCTACTGCTTGCATTGCTGACGGTTCTCATTATCGATCCCTTGAGTCCTTTATCCCTTGGTTTTTGGCTTTCGTTCTCAGCTGTTGCCATTATTATTTTTTCACTATCAGGCAGGTTGGCAATCAAAACTGATCATATTGCAAAAGTTTGGCAATTAGGCAGGCTGCAGGGGATTATTTTTGTGGGCTTATTACCATTGATGTTTATATTATTTCATCAATTTTCAGTGGTTTCACCTTTAGCTAATTTAGTTGCTGTACCTATAATGAGTATTATTATAGTCCCGATGACTCTATTGGCATCCAGTTTATTATTTATTTTTGAGCCCTTAGCTTTACTATTGTTTACACTACTAAAATGGCCAATTGATGTTTTGTTCTGGCATTTAGAGCTATTGAACCAATTGCCTCAAAGTTATTATTTTCTATCAGAAATTTCTTTAACGACAACGATATTAGCTTTTATTGCCTGTTTCTGGTTATTAATGCCAAAAGGCTGGCCTGGTCGCTGGCTAGGTATTGTTTTATTATTACCCGCTATTATGAGCTCAGCGATGAGCAATGAATCTGATAAAATCCCAGCAGGGGATGTTATACTAACGGTTTTAGATGTTGGTCAGGGACTTTCCACGATAATAAGAACACAAAATTATAGTTTATTATACGATACCGGAGATAAATTTAGTCCAGGTTTTAATATGTCTGACATGGTGAGTATTCCCTATCTGCGTTTAAAAGGGATTAATGAAATAGATAAATTAGTTCTTAGTCACTCTGATCGTGATCATGCTGGTTCTTATGTGGAATTAAATCAATTATCGATTAAAGAAGTGATCAGTGGTGAAGCAAAGAAAATTGAGGAAAAGTACCAAACTTACCTGGCTAAGCCTTCAGCTGCAATTAAACAATGTTATCAGGGGCAGCACTGGCAATGGGATGGGGTCAAATTTGAAATACTTTCTCCTGTTACTCCAACTAAACAGTTAAAACATAAAAATTACAAAGCGAATAATCAGTCATGTGTTATTTTAGTCACTACACAATCTCAACAGCAGATTTTATTAACCGGTGATATTGAAAAAACTATTGAAAAACAACTTATAAAAAATTATCCTCAATTAAATGCAGATATATTAATTGTTCCACATCATGGCAGTAAAACCTCTTCTTCAATGGCATTTTTAAAACATATTAATCCTGAAATTGCGGTATTTTCCTACGGTTATCGCAATCGTTTTCGTCATCCCGCGGACAAAGTTGTAAAACGTTACAAACAAAAGGATATTAAATTACTTAATACCACAAATGGTGCCATTGAATTAAAACAGGATTTAGACAGTTCATCATGGCTGATAGAACAATATAGGCTTGAAAATGAATATTTCTGGCATAGGGCTGCAAAATATTTATGAACTTCTAACCCACCCTCTCCTAAGAGCGCCTATTTTTGGTTATCAACAGAGCTTTTGAACCGTTCGTAACGATGTCCACTGTGTTTTCTATGATAATCTAAAGTTTAGTGTTGATTAAGTATACTTTAGTCACGAGTATGCAACTGAATATTAATCAGTCTAATCGTTGCACTGATGGCCGAAAAAACCTGATTAACATGTACTCCAAGAGTTGTAATGTATAGTGGACCCCAAGATTTGGACAATAGGTTAAGATATAAGACCTAACCAAATTGGAAACATAAAAATGAGTAAAAAGAGAAAATCATTCTGCAATGAATTTAACAGAGCGTAGCGAAAATCTCGGGGGCTTGCCCCCGTGCTGAATAGTGTAGACATGGCTTGTCCCTGTCTATATTATTCAGTACATGGAACTTCAAAGAAATACGCATCATGTCTTTAGGCTAATGTATCATTTTGTCTGGATACCAAAATATAGGCATAAA
>JAUJGA010000306.1:0-17038 GCA_042095675.1 Gammaproteobacteria bacterium | reverse complement strand
AACCGGGAAAGCAATTACAGCTCCTTTCGTCAATCGTTGAAGGATGCTAACATCGATAGCCGAGAAAAAACCCAACAACTGCTTGATAGCACCAGACAACGTATCCTGATAAGCGCCCTGATAACTGTCGCAATCGTTGGGTGTCAATAAGCGTTCAAAACTGATCCACTTTTGCATCGAAAAGTGATCCACCCTACGGAGTTATTTTCGAGCCTTTTTTTGGCTTTGCATAAATCTATATGACGTATTTCCTGTCTCAATAATAGAGCAGTGATGTGTAATTCTATCCAGTAATGCAGTTGTCATTTTAGGATCGCCAAAGACAGTTACCCATTCATTGAATTCTAAATTAGTGGTAATCATCACGCTGGTTTTCTCATACAGTTTGCTAATAAGATGGAACAGTAAGGCACCACCTGTTTTAGGAAAAGGGATATAACCGAGCTCATCAATAATGACACAATCAACTTGTAGCAGACGTTTAATTAAGCTGCCTTGGCGTTGCTCAGTTTGCTCTTTAATCAACAAATTGATTAAGTCCACCGCATTATAAAACCGTGATTTTTTGCCTTTATGAATAAGCTCAGTACCTAAAGCAATAGCAGTATGGCTCTTTCCTGTGCCTGTACCACCGACTAAAATCAGGTTATGAGCCTGCTCTGCAAAATGTCCCGTACATAATGGCTCTATCTGGGTTTTATCAATTTCTGATTCATCATAATTAAAGGTAGCAAAGTCCTTGTGATGAGGGAACTTAGCCGCAGTCATTTGATAACGAATACGACGAACTTCTCTTTCAACTTTTTCTGCATCCAATAATTTTGGTAAAGAAGTTAACAAACTAGGCGATTGTTTTGCAGAGAGTAATTCACTGGCAACTTGTGCCATCCCGTATAATTTTAAGGCATTTAATTGCTCAATAATGACGTTCATAAGCACACCTCACTTATTATGGCTGTACTTCGTATCAGCTGATTATAACGTTCACAATTGGCTTGTGGAGGATTTTTAAGCTGAGGATATTTTAGATTATCATCCAGTGGTTTGATTTCAACATCGGTTAAGCGATGTATTTGATTAATGATGGCCGATAAATGGGTTGTTTTATCATCAATAGCCAATTCACATGCCATTGCCACCGTATCCACACCTTCTGTTTGTATGAGTAGCAGAAGCTCAACAAAGTCACGGTCACCATGAGTTCGCCTCATGTATTGCTTTTTAATAGTCACAATGGCTTGAGGTAAATCACAATGCTCAAAAGGTGCACCATTTCTCAGTGCACCTGGTTTTTGTTTAAGCAGTGGGAAATAGTGCCAGGGTTCAAACCAATACTTATGTTTTTTAAAGCTGCGTTTATGCGTAGCAATAATGTTTTGTCCTGCGACCATCAGTAATTTATTGGCATAAACTCGCAATGAAATACGGTGTTTGGCATACTCACAAGGCACACTGTAATGATTGGTATCATACTGCACCAAACAGGTTGAACTTACTCGTACTGACTTCTCCACATAGCCATCAAAGTCACGCCCTAGTGGCCTTAGCTGTAAATGCTCTTGTTCAAATAACTCATCAATGGTTTTATCTTTATATTGAGGGTGTGGCTTTTTACCCAGTTGTTCACAACAGGCATACAGGTGTTGGTTGAGGCTTTCTAAATCATCAAATTTAAGCTGTGGTGTAAATAACTGGCGACGTAGCACATAAACCTGATTTTCAACCTGTCCTTTTTCCCAACCTGATGCAGGTGTGCAGGCTACTGGCTCGATTAAATAATGATTCATTAAGGATAAAAAACGGGAATGAAATTCCCTTTCTTTGCCTTTACCAATACGGATCACCATCGTCTTCGGATTGTCTATTAAAACCCGTTTAGGTACGCCTTGGTAAAAGTTTAAGGCTTGAACAAAGGCATCCATCAGCATTTCTTGTTTCTCGCAAGGGTAAGCAATAATGAAAGGCTTTCTGCAATAAGACAAACGAAAATGAGCTATCTTAATACGTTGCTCAATACCGCCAATTTCAACCACCTCCAGACTCCAGTCAAATTGCATGGCATCTCCTGGTTTAAAAAGCAGGGGAATATAGGCATCTTGGCCTGTGGATTGGTCATTCTTTAATTTTTTAATATAGCGACTCACTGTGGTGTAGGAGCCTTTATAACCCTCAATTATTAACTGCTCGCACAACTTGGTGGCGGTTCTTCTTTCTCGTTTAGGGCGCTTTAAATCTTGCTCAAACCATTGCTTTAATTGGTTTTCATAATCTTTCAGCTTTTCACTAACAAGAGGAGCTGCTCGCTCATATTTGGGTGGGTTTCCATCTTTACAATATTTGCTGATGGTCGTTCTTGATATGCCTGTTTCTTTGGCTACGGTTCGCATGCTTTTGCCTTCCACTAAAACCCATTGCCGTATCTTCATTGATGTTTCCATTAATATCACCTATTTCTCCAAGCAAATGCTTGGTATTAAAACTTCATTTAATGGGTGGATCAATTTTGGATGCAATTTACCCTAAAAGTGGACCAGTTTTACACGCTTTTTAACAGTGTTATATTTGTATGTATTTGTATGGGGATTTTTTCAGTGGAAATCACTAATAAAATATAGTGCTTTCAGATGGGGGGGTGGATTTTACCCATTCACTTATGGAATAAACTTGTTTGGTTATGGTATTTTACTTATTCACTTTAGGGGAAAAACTTTTCAATATAAGGAAATAACTGTTTGGTTATAGTACAAAAAAAGAAAAACAACACTTAATATGAACAGAGCTTTTATTTTAAGAGTTTGCGTTTTTAGGTGTGTTATCAGGCATGAATTTATTCTCTATTAATAATAATAATAATAATAATAATATGATATTATGTGTGCAAATAAAAATAAAAAAATGATATAATTCAACACATCCAATAAGTCAGTCTCTCTCTTTTTAGACTTTAGATTTTAGATTTTAGATTTTAGACTTTAGACTTTAGACTTTAGATTTTAGACTTAGACTTAGACTTAGACTTTCTTTTATGAAAACAGCACTAATTTGTGGTATCAGCGGACAAGATGGCGCCTATTTATCCAAACTATTGTTAGGTAAAGGGTACAAGGTTATTGGAACGTCACGAGATACTAAAAGATCCAATTGTAATCATCTGGATCAACTAGGAATTTTTGATGAAATAGAAATTTTAGCGATGGCCATCAATGATTTCAGGAGTGTACTCAATGTTTTCAAAAAAACACGGCCGGATGAAGTATATAACCTCGCTGGTCAGAGTTCAGTCGGCCTCTCTTTTGAACAGCCGGTAGAAACCCTTGAAAGCATTAACATTGCCACCTTAAACATTCTAGAAGCGATACGCTTTTTAGATTTGGACTGCAAACTATATAATGCTGGCTCCAGCGAATGTTTTGGTGAATCATCAATCAATAAACCGGCAAATGAAAGCACCCCATTTCTTCCAAGAAGCCCCTATGCAGTAGCGAAAGCATCTGCCCACTGGTTAATTTCAAACTATCGTAAAGCCTATGATTTATATGCTTGTACAGGGCTCTTGTTTAATCATGAGTCGCCATTTCGTGGTGAACGCTTTGTCACCAAGAAAATAATTTCATCTGTGGTTAATATTTCACAAAATAAACAACAAAAACTACAGCTTGGTAATCTTGATATTATACGCGACTGGGGCTGGGCTCCAGAATATGTTGAATCCATGTGGAAAATGCTGCAGCAGGAAAATGCAAATGATTATGTGATTGCCACAGGACGAAGTGTGACACTTAAGCACTTTGTTATGAAAGCTTTTAATTACTTTAACCTAGATCCAGAACAACATCTGGTCTTAAATAAAACCTTATTACGACCGACTGAACTACGTTGTAGTTATGCCAATCCAGAAAAAGCACAACAGCAACTGGACTGGAAAGCACAATATGATGTGGATGATGTTGTCACAATTATGATAGAAGAAGAACTTCGGGAACACTCTTAGGAACAAAAATAATGAAAAAAGCATTAATTACAGGTGTAACAGGACAGGATGGTGCTTACTTAGCAGAATTCTTATTAGAAAAAGGTTATGAAGTTCATGGTATAAAACGCCGTGCCTCATCATTTAATACCGCGCGTATTGATCACCTGTATCTGGATCCCCATGAGTCAAACAAAAACTTTGTACTGCACTATGGTGATTTAACCGATTCTATGAATCTGGTGCGTATTATCCAGGCTGTTGAACCGGATGAAATTTATAATCTGGGTGCACAAAGTCATGTGGCAGTCTCTTTTGAAAGCCCTGAATATACTGCAGATAGTGTTGGCCTTGGTGCTCTAAGAATTTTGGAAGCCATTCGTATATCCGATTTAGAAAAAAAGACCCGTTTTTATCAGGCATCAACATCTGAATTATTTGGTAAAGTACAGGAAGTACCACAAAAAGAAAGCACACCTTTTTATCCGCGTTCACCCTATGCTGCAGCCAAACTCTATGCTTACTGGATCACCATAAACTACCGTGAAGCTTATGGTATGTATGCCTGTAATGGCATTTTATTTAACCACGAATCCCCAATACGCGGTGAAACCTTTGTGACACGAAAAATAACCCGTGCTCTGGCAAGAATAAATCTGGGTTTAAGTGACTGTGTTTATCTGGGTAATATGGATGCCAAACGTGACTGGGGTCATGCTAAAGACTATGTAGAAATGCAATGGCTGATGCTGCAGCAGGAAAAGCCTGAAGACTTTGTCATTGCCAGTGGAGAACAATTCTCCGTACGTACCTTTGTGGATTATGCCGCTGAAGAAATTGGTGTGACAATCAACTGGACAGGAGAAGGTGAAAAAGAAATAGGAACAGTTGCTACAGTGTCGAACCCGGATTCAAAATTAAAAGCGGGTGATGTCATTGTTCGTGTTGATCCAAGATACTTTAGACCGACAGAAGTAGCAAGCTTACTGGGTGATCCTACCAATGCCAAAGAAAAACTCGGTTGGGTACCAAAGATTACTTTTAAAGATTTGGTACATGAAATGATGGCCTATGATATGAGAGAAGCAAAAAAAGACAGTCTGGTGAAAGATCATGGATACGATACCTATAATTACCATGAGTAATTTATTTACCTTTGCTTTCTTTTACCTTCCCCTTTCTTTGCCTAAGAACGCCTACTTTTGGCAGAAGGTGGCACAGGATAACTACTTTGTAAACAAAGTAGTAAATAGAGGGGGTTGTTCCCTGGCTTGTTTTTTTTCATGAAACTCATTGTCAACACAACGTCCCTTATCCCGTCGCTATCAGGTATTGGAAGATATACACAGCAACTTTTAAATTGTTTGTTAAGACCTCAACAAGATGATAAGTCAATAATTGAAGATATTAGAGGTTTTAATCCTCTGCGCTTATACTCGCACAATGAACTGTATAATCTATTGCAGGAATTGGATGTTGAGAAAAGTTCTGAGAAACCTGTCATTTCTCTGAATCGCCTCAGTAAGGTAAGAAATATCGTTAATCATATCCCAGGTGCAAGACGTCTTAAACAGAATATACAGCAACGATTATTCAATAAAAACTTTTCAGAGTGTCATGATCATATCTATTGGGAACCCAATTATATCCTGGAAAATTTTGATGGTATCAGTATACCAACTATCTATGACCTATCACATCTTCGTTATCCTCAATTTCATCCCAAAGAGAGGAAGCAGTGGTTAGATGATAATTTATCAGCCACAATAGAAAATTCAACAGCTATTATTGCTATTTCAGAATTCAGCAAACAAGAAATCATAGATGTTTTTGGGATTAATGAAGAAAAAATTACTATTGTGCAGCCTGCAGTATCTGATCTATTTCGCCAGAATCATAGCCCTCAAACTATACAAGAAATACATCATCACTATCAATTACCAAAACAATTTATACTCAGTGTTGGTACTCTTGAACCTAGAAAAAATCTAACGGGATTACTAAGTTCCTACAAAAAACTACCGGAGAAAATAAAAAATACCTGCCCTTTGGTTATAGTAGGCTGTAATGGTTGGTTGAGTTCTGAAATAGAACAAATCATGAATCCTTTATTAGAAAAAGGGCATGTCATACGTTTGGGCTATGTGTCACAACAGCATTTACCGATACTTTATGCGGCTGCGACACTGTTTGTCTATATCTCACATTATGAAGGCTATGGAATGCCTATTGCAGAAGCTATGTGCAGTGGCACCCCGGTTATCACATCCAGTGTGACTTCTATGCCGGAAGTCGCAGGTGGTTGTGCACAATTAGTTGAACCTAATGACAGTGAACAGGTGTCTATTGACATCCAGGAGCTTCTTGAAAATAAAAGTATGAGAAAAAATCTAATTCATAGTGCAAAAATAAAGAGTGCAGATTATACATGGGAGAAGTCTGCAGATAAATTAATTCAGCTCTTTGACAGATGGCAGCGATAAGTGAAACTATCATTAATCATCAACTTTACCCGGCAGGATTTAATTGAGCGTTATTCAGGTTCTATATTGGGTGGCACATGGTCATTTATTATGCCCTTGGTCACCATTACAATTTATGTAATGATTTTTTCCCAGATTATGGGATCAAAACTAGAAAACTTTGGTGCTGAATTTACAAAATATGGTTATAGTATCTATTTAGTGAGTGGGATACTGGGATGGAATGCTTTTACCAGTGTATTAGGAAGAATCACCAGCCTATTTAAAGATAAGGCCGGCATTATTAATAAAGTAAACCTCTCTCTAGTTGCTTTGCCTGTTTATATTATTATTAGTGAAACAATAGTATTCACTATCTCAATGATATTTTTTTCACTATTTTTAATAATTATCGATTTTCCTATTACCTGGCATTGGCTGCTACTAGCCCCGTTATACTTATTGCAGCTTTTGCTGGCCTATTCTCTGGGCTTTATTCTAGCCATACTGAGTGTTTTTATTCGTGATATAAGAGAACTACTGAATGTGATTCTACAACTTTGGTTCTGGTTTACACCTATTATTTATATCATCACTATCTTACCAGAAAATCTGCAGATATTTTTTCAGTTTAACCCTATGCTGCATATCATGAATGCCTATCGTGATATTATTATTTATCATCAATTTCCACAATATGATAGTCTGGGCATTTTACTAATAGTCTCTCTATTATTGTTATTCCTATCACAATACCTATTTGTTAAAGTAGAAAAAGAAATACGGGACATTATTTAGGGGTGAAATGAACAATGATTCAAGTTTCCAATCTTTATAAAAAATTTAAAATCTATAATACAGCCTCAGATCGCCTTAAGGAAATTTTTTTTCAGGGTTTTTCAAAAAAAACTTATCATCATAGCCATGAGGTATTGAAAGACATATCATTGACAGTGAAAGAGGGAGAAACCATAGGTATTCTTGGTAAAAATGGTGCAGGGAAGTCAACCTTATTAAAAATTTTAACCGGAATTTTAATGCCCAGTTCAGGAACTTTTCATATAGATGGAAAGATTACTGGTCTATTAGAGTTGGGGACAGGGTTTGATAGTGAATTAAGTGGTTTAAAAAATATTGTCACCAATGGTTTACTTATTGGAATGAGTAATGAAGAAATTGAACAACAACGGGATGCAATTATTACTTTCTCGGAATTGGGTGATTATATAAATGAACCTGTGAGAACATATTCTTCTGGAATGATAGTGCGTCTGGCTTTTTCTATTGGTATTCATGCTAATCCGGAGTGTTTTGTTATTGATGAGGCACTTTCTGTGGGAGATGCCCATTTCCAGCAAAAATGTATACGTCGTATAAAAGAATTCAGACAAGCAGGCGGAGCAATAATTTTTGTTTCTCATGATTTAAATGCGGTTAAAATAATTTGTGATCGTGCTATTGTTTTAGATCAGGGAATGATAGTTGCTGAAGGGACTCCAGAAAGGGCAGTTAACCATTATAATCAAATTATAGCAGATCTTGATGAGCATGATAGTTTATCACCTGAACAAAATAGTCTGGAACAAAACTTTGGTAATCAAAAAGCAAATATTAGCAGTGCCAAATTAATAGGCCTTGAATCTAAAAGTAGCATTGTTAGTAGTGGAGAAAAAGTAATGCTAACGATTAATATTTCTGCGTTTCAGGATATAGATGATTTGACTGTTGGTTTTATGATAAGAGATCGTTTTGGACAAGATATCTTTGGTACTAATAGCCACCATTTAGGCAGTAAACATGAAATAAAAAAATCTCAGCATTACCAGTCTGTTTTTACCTTTGTTATGGATATCACGCCTGGTAAATATACTATTACTATTGCATTACATAGTCAGGAAAACCATATAGATGAGTGTTATCATTGGATTGATAATGTGATAAACTTTGAGGTTGCTGGAATAATAGGATATAATTTTTCCGGAATTTGCAGATTTGATTCACAATATAGTTTACATAGATTAGGTGAATGAATTCGTTTAATCATCCTATGCCCTTAAAAATTTATTCTGGAAAACAGTATGGCAAATAAAGAAATAAGTGTTGATGATATTTTGCAGAAAATTGATCATGAAATTAATCGTGCTGATGATCTAGTGGCTCAAATTGTCGATTATGTTGAGCCATTATTTGAAGACAAAGATCACTATATACTGGAAGAGCTTTGTCAATTTTATGATGAAGAGTTTATAGAAAAAGCATTCTGGGCGATTTTAAAGAGAATACCTGATAAATCATGTAGTGAATCCTATCTGCAGATACTGCGTAATGGAAAAAGAAGTAAGAAATGTATTATTGCCCTGCTCCGCTATTCTGATGAAGGAAAAGAAAAAAATATTACGATTACAGGTGGACTGTATAGATATCATCTTCTTAATCTTTTTTATAATAACAATACATTAATAAAGCTCCACTGTATTGTCTGTTGGTTTGAGACTCTATTTAACCTTTCATCTCTAATTAAAAAGTTCAATGATTATGAACTTCACTTTCAGCAGTCTATACAAAATGAGTTAAAACTACAGGATGCATGTAAGAAACTGGAAAGGGACAAGTTTCAACTAAGTAAAGAATTATCAAGAAACAATCTCTCCATTAAAAGCATTCAAAATAACATAATTGATCTTGTTGAGCAGAAAAATTCCCAATGGAACACCAGTAGTTCAACAGAAAATAATCAACAGTTTGAAGCCCCCATAAGTCAGTATCAAAAGCATTTTTTTGATTTAATGTATATTGCTTTTGAAGATCGTTTTAGAGGTTCCAGAGAACAAATAAAAGAACAAATGTCTGTTTATCTCCCTTACATCATGCAGGCTATTGAGTTCTCAAAGCCTGTGTTGGACATAGGTTGTGGACGTTGCGAATTGTTGGAGTTATTAGCAGAAAATAAAATTCCTGCCAGCGGCATTGATCTCAATACAGTGATGATCTCTAAAGCTCAGGATGCAGGACATAATGTAAAAGTATACGATGCACTGGCTTATTTAAAACAATGCCCGAAAAATTCTTTATCAGCAATTACCGGTATTCATATTATAGAACATCTTTCCTTCGAGATTATGATCAGATTATTACAGGAAAGTATAAGAGTGCTTAAGCCTAAAGGCATTATTATATTTGAAACGCCTAATCCAGAAAATGTCTTTGTTGGGGCACATTTTTTCTACAGAGATCCGACTCATAATAATCCATTGGTACCAGAAACAATGGCATTTATTTTTAACTATATCGGCTTTCAGCAAATAGAAATAAAGCGTTTACATCCTTATGCAGATGCTGCTCTAAAAATAGGTCTGGAATTAGAAGAAAGCTGCAACTTTAAAAATGATCACTTTTATAATGCTATGGATTACGCCATCATAGCCTATAAAGATAGTTAAAACTAATTTTTAAAAGGGGTAGAATGTTTTAATGAAATACATATTAGTTTTAGGTGCCCAGGTTCCCTTTATCAGCGGTGGTGCAGAACTACTCAATGAAACGCTGGTCAGTGAAATAAATAAACTGGAGGGATATCAGGCAGAACTGGTTCAGTTACCCTATAAATGGTATCCGGAAGAACAACTTATTGATGATATTCTAGCCTGGAGAATGTTGGATTTAACAGAGTCCAATGGAAAAAAGGTGGATTTGATAATTGCCACAAAATTTCCATCCTATGTAGCACGACATCCTAAAAAAGTATTATGGCTGGTACATCAACATCGTTATTTTTATGATTTACAATTTTCTGAATATGATGACGTGACGCATTGTCCTGATATACAGGATGTAAGAGATACGGTAAGACAGTTAGATAGCAAGATGATTAAAGAATGTAATCCTCGATATAGTATTGCACAAAATGTCAATGATAGACTTAAAAAATATAATAATATCGATTCTATCACACTTTATCCACCAGCCCCCCTCTGTGACAGTATTATCAGTGGTTCCTATGGTGACTATATTGTTTATATAGGAAGAGTAGAACGTATCAAAAGAGTCAAACTGCTGGTGGAAGCCGCTGCACAATGTCGAGAAAAGGTCAAGTTGATCATTGTTGGCAAAGGAGATGACATGGAAATAATACAAGAAAACATCAATAAATTAGGTTTGCAAGAACAATGTCAGTTAACAGGTTATGTAGAAAATGATGAATTAATCGACTTTTTAGCCAATTGCCGCGCACTGTTTTATGCCCCCTATGATGAAGATTATGGCTATGCCACTATAGAAGCCTTTTTAGCTAAAAAACCCGTATTGACTTGTCATGATAGTGGCGAAATCGCGACTTTAGTTAAACAAACCGGTAGTGGTTTTGTCTGCTCCCCACAAGCCACTGAGATTGCAGAAAATATTGATAAAATTTATCAGCTCAATGAACAGCAGTTAGAAAAACTGGCAGAAAACGGCTATCAATTTGCTTCGCAAATCAATTGGAAGAATGTCTTGCAAAAACTGGTGCTGGATAACACACAATGAAGCTGGCAATATTTACCCCTATCTCGCCACAGGCAACTGGTATTGCAAATTATACCTATGATTTGATTATTGGACTATCACAGCTGGTCAATATTCATATCAGAATTTTTACCATAATAGACAGTCATTGTTTCAGTCACATAAAAACCATTGAAGTGATTAATACCTTAGATAGTGTTCATGCACCTATTATGGAGACACATGATTTTAATCAATATGATCAAATTCTCTATCATCTGGGCAACAATGGTGAGTTTCATACTTATATGCTACCAATATTGAAAAAGTTTGGTGGAATTGTTCATCTGCATGATCTGGTTCTACAACAATTATTAGCCAGTGAAACACGTGTATCTATATTTAATCGACAAGACTACCTGCATGTCATTCAGCGTGAATATGGCAGTAAAATATATTCCTATGTCAATCAACTTATGGATAAAGAGTATCCATTATGGCAAACAGAATACGCATATCTATTACCCTGTTTTGAAGCCTATCTGAGATTTTCTGATGCCTGTATTGTGCATTCAAACTTTGCTTATCATCAGATTAATAATAAAATTCCCGGCCTATTAATTAATAAAGTACCTCAACTATACAATATTAAAAATAAACAGTTTTCTCCTGAAAGAGAGCAGTTAAAGTCTCAGAAATCTGCTCATAATTCCCTTAAACTTGGTATTTTTGGTGGGATTGAAAATAATCGAAAAGTAGATAGTATCATTAAAGTATTAGCTGAGATCTATCATAGTGAGCAGAAAATAAAATTTGAACTCATCATTGTGGGTGCTTTTTGTGAAGAATGTAAGCACATCATTGAACTACCTGAAAAGCTGGGTATTGCAGATAAGGTCAGCATCCATCATAGAGTTGATAAAAAAGAATTTTTTCAATTATTAAATAATATTGACTTATTGATCGCTCTGCGCGAACCGACCGCTGGTGAAACTTCTGCTGTGGTCATGCAGGCTCTGCAGTTAAATAAATTACCTATTGTCAGCGATGTTGGGTGGTATAGTGAGTTGCCGGAATGGATTGATAAAGTATCCAGTGAGACTTTAGTGGAAGATTTGAGCAATCGTCTTAAAAAATATCTAACAGTTGATTTAAGTGGTATTAAATATTTTAAAAAACAGCAAAAATTATTAAATCAATATATCAAAAACAAATGGGATTATGATGAATATATAGCAAACTATATGTCTGTATTAGAAAAACAAAGTCGTAATAAAACCAAACAAAGAATACTCAAAAAAGTCTATTTTCATTTGAATGAACTGGAATTAACTCAAAATAAGCCTACTATTTCAAGAATTTCAGAAAAGCTGATTTAATAAAAAATGTTATTTAATTCTCCCTACTATATCTTTGTCTTTCTGCCCATTACAGTGCTTATCTATTTTGTATTGAATCATTTTTCTCATACTACTCTGGCTAAAATCTGGGTAGTTATAGCCTCACTCTTTTTTTATGGCTATTGGAATATTAATTACCTTGTTTTGATTATAGGCTCTATATCTTTCAATTTTTTTATAGGGAAAATGCTGCATAAAACAAGACAAGGAGAACACCGGCATAAACAACTGCATAGAAAATTCACACTCATCATTGGTATTTCATTTAATATCGGTCTGCTTACCTACTACAAATACAGCGACTTCATGATAGCTAATATCAATGCTTTATTTGCAGCCGATTTACCCATGCTCAATCTATTATTACCATTGGCAATCAGCTTTTTTACCTTTCAGCAAATAGCCTACCTTGTGGATTGTTATAAAATGGATACACAGGAATATAACCTGCTGAACTACTGTCTATTTGTTACTTTTTTCCCACAATTAATTGCAGGTCCCATTGTGCATCATAAAGAAATGATGCCGCAGTTTTATAATATAAAAAATAGTGTGTTTAATATCAATAATATGGCAAAAGGCAGCTTTATTTTTTCCATTGGCCTGTTTAAAAAGGTAGCCATTGCCGATACCTTTGCCATCTGGGCGAACAAGGGCTATGACAGTTTAATGCTGGATAGTCATACTGCTTTAAGTTTTCTGGATGCATGGGGAACCAGCCTGAGCTATACCTTTCAGCTTTATTATGATTTCTCAGCCTATAGTGATATGGCTATTGGGGCAGCTTTAATGTTTAATATTCTCCTACCTATCAACTTTAACTCTCCCTATAAAGCACTGGATATTCAGGATTTCTGGCGCAGATGGCATATGACACTTTCAAGGTGGTTGAAAAACTATATTTACATTCCATTAGGAGGCAATCGCAAGGGTGAATATTTCACTTACTTCAATCTGATGTTGACCTTTGTTGTTGGTGGCCTGTGGCATGGTTCAGCATGGACATTTATTTTGTGGGGAGCCTTGCATGGCTGTGCTATTATTATACATCGAGTATGGCAGCAAACTGGTATTAAACTTAAACCCTTTGTTGCATGGTTGATCACCTTTCTATTTGTTCATTTCAGCTGGATATTTTTTAGAGCAGAAGACATGCCCACTGCAATGAAGATGATACAGTCCATGCTGGGTTTTAATGGCGTTAGCTTTGAACAAATTCATACTTCGGGTAATACCATGTTATTTATAATTCTGTTTGGGAACATTGCTTTTATTGCAAGAAATTCTTTGCAGATTGGGTTGACTAAATTACAATACACAATAAAAGATAGTTTGTTTGTGGGGTTGACACTATTTTTATCAATAGTATTTGTCATAACGTCGACTTCTTCAACTTTTCTTTATTTTAACTTTTAAATAATAAAAAATGATATCAGCTAAAAAATTCTTAGGGTATAGCTTTTCAAGTTTAATATTAATACTTATAATTTACTTAATCATTGTTGATCAACTGGTATTTATTCAACGAGAAATTCCTTTTAGCTATAAACAATTTTTATTAGAAAGCAGTACAGCAATAAAAGGTAAAATCATCATAGATTCTGGCTCTAATTCTGTACATGGAATTGATTCGATACTTTTATCAAAAACCTTTAATCGTCCCGTAATCAACATTGCAGATAATGCTAGTTATCCCCTAAGGTTCAAAATTTTTAATTTGGAAAAATATGCACAAAAGGGGGACATAATTATATTCCCCTTAGAATGGCTGTATTATACTTACAAAAAGGACTTATCAAAAGATTTTATTAATTTATTAGCTGATCAAAAGTTGAGATTGGAATATTATTATAATAGCCTTCCATATATGGAAAGAGTTTACTTTATACTGAATCAATACCCCTTGAATCAAGTTGTTCAATCACTAAAATATGAGAGAGACAAACAAAAAATAATACTGCAAGACCTTACACATCTCAAGACATTTATGCTCAGACTTCAAAAAAACTCGGCAGAATCCTGGGGTAATTCTAGCAATAATGGTCCTGAGTCAAGAGTTATTCCACCGATAAATAATACCTGTAAGAAATATTTATTTCATAATGGTTTTGAAATTAGCTCTGAATTTAAAAAAAACTTAAAACTTCTAAAAAGGTTGCGCGATAAAGATATTGATATTTATTTTACCTGGCCTGCAACAGTCGATCATCAATTAAGCAAATGTTATGTGGATCTTGAACATTTTAATAATGTCAGTAATTTTGCACAGGATATAAAAGAACTGGTGACTCAGCAGGGTTTTCAATTTATTGGCGATTTTCAGAACAGTCACTTTACAGAAAAATGTTTTCTCAATACACACTACCATTTAAAACATGAGTGTGCTGCGAAACGAACAAAACAAATGGTACAAGCCATTAAATTACAAAAAATCAGCCTTAAAAAGCAGCAGGGTTTAAATATAAAATTCAGCACTGAAGTGAAAAAATATATCATAAAGCAAAGAAAAAGGTTACTAAAAATGAATGATGTTATCCCCTAATGGATTCAAATAAATTAAACCTGTAATTTTTTATCTTCTTTTCTATGGCGTACATGCCCGTTAAAGAGATAATAATAGAAAGAATAAAGACCATTGCTAAATGTAGATAGGGAGTGTGGATATTATTAATTAATGAAGAATAATCAATTATCCAGATGGCTAAAAAATGTGATAAATTTATAAAAGATTAACTACTTAACAACTCATATCGTTTATCCAGTTTGCTAACCCAATGCCACTCATTATCTTAATCACAATCTGTACAGACATTCGTTCTTTCAGACCAAAAAGAGAGCCAGCCATTTACAATTTTTAACGACAGCATTCTCCTGTCCTACCTTCATTAATAACTGACGCCCTAACTTATTTTTGGATAATAAATTTCCAGATGTATCCCCGCTTTTCTAATTTTTAAAGTGCTTTGACCCTTTTGATTTAAGGCATGACTCCACCGCATCATTCAGCACCCGGAGAACTTTCATCATTTAATTCATCGAACTTGGCTGCCATAGTGGAGTTGCGCCGAGTCAGCTTCTTAATCGTTACATTCTGTGACTTGTCATTGGCAAGACGAAGGTTCCTATCCGTACTAAGCAAAGCGTCCTTCGTTTTCTGCAGATGGTCTATAGACTTATCAATCTCATCGATGGCTGTTTGAAATTTCTTGGAGGCAAGGTCATAATTCTTAGCGAATGCGGTCTTGAATTTATCGAGGTCATTTTCGAAGTTTGTTATGTCTACGCTCTGCGCTTTAACAAGCGCAAGCTCCTTCTTGTATTCAAGTGACTTCATCGCTGCATTGCGCAGCAGTGTGATTATTGGAAGAAAAAACTGCGGCCGAACGATGTACATCTTCGGGAAGCGGTGAAACACATCGACGATCCCAGAGTTGTAGAGTTCACTGTAGGGTTCTAGAAGGGACACCAAGACGGCGTACTCGCACCCTTTCTCTGTGCGATCTTTATCGAGCTCCTTTAAAAAATCTTCGTTCTTTTTTTTAGTTGCAGTTGTGTCGATTTCGTTCTTCATTTCAAACATGATCGAAACAATCTCAGTGCCTTCTTCGTCCGAGTCACGAAAAATGTAGTCGCCCTTGCTTCCGGCACGTGCATCATTATCTTTTTCGAAATATGCCCTCGGAAACGCTGTTGCTCGAATACGGTTGAACTCAGTATCACAATGCTGTTCGAGAGTTTCGCCAATCATCTTGGTCGACAAGCGAGCCTTCATATCCCGGAGCCGCTCAATAGCATCGTCGCGATCTTTAATCTGTGTCTCGTACTTGTCCTTGAGCGACGTTTCGGCTAGTTGCTTTTCAAGCTCAGCATGCTTAAGGCTGTTCTTCAATTCATCGCGCTCCTTCTCGACCGCGTTTACTGCGCTGGTGATCGCGACCTTCTGCTCAACCTGAGAGGTGTCGAGCTTGGCTTTTAACGCCTGAATTTCTTTATCTTTTGTGGCAGCAGTTTCCTGTAATTCTTTGGCAAGTTTCGCATCTGCAAGTTCGGAAGCTGCTTGCTTATCCCGTTTAGTCTGTTCAAGCTCGTTAGCCAGGACATCCCTTTCTTTTTTAACGTCGCCCAAAGCCTCGGTTACAGCGAGTTTTTTCGTGACTTCACCAGTATCTAATTTGGACTTTAATTCTTGAATTTCGGTATCCTTAGCTGTGGCAGCCTTTAGCATTTCACTACCGATTTCGCTCTTGGCGAGCTTTACAGCATTGAGTTTGTCCTTCTCGGCCAGCTCAAGCCGCTCGTGCAACTGCTGATCAAACTCACTGTCGCGAACCTGCTTTATAATATCTGCATACCCGGCTTCGTCGATTTTAAATGCTTTATCGCAGTGTGGGCAGATGATTTCATGCATGCCTTACTCTCCCTAAGTGACGAATATTCGCTTTGCATACCATGATGCTTCTACTGCCTTCAGCGATTTGTAAATGGTGTCTAACGAGGATGTATACCCATTACACTTCAAGATGCAGAAATTAGCACCTTAAAATTATCATTAACTCTACTTCCTAAACTATCACCAATCTGAGGGAGTTTTTTGTCAAATAAATCATCAATTGTCTGTCGAAATTCTTGTGCTGTAGAAAAATATTTATTATTTCTCACATGTTCATTCATTACTTTCCCAAAGCCGCTCTATCGGATTTAAATTTGGACTGTAAGGTGGTAAG
>JAUJGA010000305.1:0-3052 GCA_042095675.1 Gammaproteobacteria bacterium | reverse complement strand
ATTGGATAGGTTACAAATTACATATTGATGCAGCAGATGGTGGTATTCCTATTAGCTGTTTATTAACATCAGCATCAATGCATGACAGTCAAGCGTCAATACCCTTGGCAGAAATGAGTCACAATAGAGTAAACAGCCTGTATTATTTAATGGATGCAGCTTATGATGTACCAGAAATTCATGAGCATAGTAAAAAAGTGAGGTATATACCAATAATTGACAAAAATGCTCGACGTAACAAAGAGCTGAAATTTCAACTGAAGATGAATTGAAAGCTTGTCGTTATGCTGGTTATAAAACAGCCAAGGCAGTACGATACAATGAACGCTCAACCGTAGAAAGAGTTAATGGTCGGCTCAAAGATGAATTTAATGGACGAATGATCAGAGTACGAGGTCCAAAGAAAGTCATGTGTCAGCTAATGTTTGGAGTATTGGCTTTAACTGCCGATAAATTACTAAAATTTGTCACATAGACTTAAAATAGTTTTAGTTTTATAAAATTTCTAGTTTTAAAGCGCTTACCTATGCGAGTCTAATGGATAATTTTGTAAGTATGATGAGAAAATACTGTTAAAACTGTACAAGTATCATAAAAAAATCGGTCACTCCGTGACAGGAGTATTTTTAACATTTAGACTCTGGAGTTTTGCAAGAGGCTCTAGAGCTTAATTAATCAAGTTAAGGAAATTTTATGTTTAGAGTAAATGAATATTTTGATGGAAAAGTAAAGTCTATTGCTTTTAAACATAATGAAGATAATGCCACTATTGGTGTTATGGCTGCAGGAGAATATACATTTTCAACAGCTTCTATTGAGCTGATGACTGTAACCTCGGGGCAGATGCAAGTTAAATTACCTGGTAGTAGTGATTGGAGTACAGTACACAGTGGTGAAACTTTTCGAGTTGAAGCTAATCTGTCCTTTGATGTAAAAATGGTTAGTGATACCAGCTACCTTTGTGTTTATCAATAAAAATATTTTATTGCAGGTAGATTTTTTAGAAAGTGTCGTTATACTTAAAAAGTAGTATAAATATAGGGATGTTTAATTAATTTACTTTTCATCCTTGAGTTAGGGTTATAGTTATTATGGCTAAGAATATTATTAATCAATGGGATCCCGAATTTCTTGAGTTATCGTTGATATTTTATGATTTAAAAATTCTACTTAAAAATACTCATCTTGATAGCTGGCCAGGTTGTCAGGGGCTGCTGAACTTATTGCAGAATCCTGTTTACCTCTCTAGTGGACAATTGCTGGATATGAAGCCTCAAGATGAAACACTGCCTTTCCCTGAAATGGTTTATGAGGAGAGGGTCTATAAAAAGGGGATTATCAGTACCCGTGAAAAAAACTGGCACGATCTCTTCAATGCTTTGATCTGGCTGTTCTTTCCAAAAACTAAAAAATTACTCAATGCATTACATATACATGAGTTAGAAATACAGTCGGGTAAGAAAAGAACAGCTGCACGTGATGCCATTACGCATTTAGATGAGTCTGGAGTGATTATTGCCAGCTCTGATGAGGCGTTGCTTAAAATGCTTAAAACGCATCAATGGAGTGAATTATTTGTGCAGCAGCGTCATAGATGGTGGCAGGATATTGGTGCCTTTATATTTGGTCATGGGATGTATGAAAAAGCCTTTAAACCTTTTATCGGTTTTACAGCCAAGGCTTATTGTTTGCTTGTGGATGATGAATTTTATCAGCAGGATAAATTGAAGCAATATGCTATTTTGGATGAATTACTCTATAGTGATATTGAAAACAAGCAGTCACTATCAGATTCTAGCTATCTTTCTCCATTGCCTATCTTAGGAGTTCCCGGTTGGTCGGAAGATAATGAGGATCCTGAGTATTATAATAACAAAAATTATTTTAGAGCACGAAAATCAGAGTGAAATATCATCTCTGAGATGATATTTCACATCTTAGTTAAATATCAATAACTATGCCATGCTATGTAATACATTGTTTTTTAATTACAATATAACAATATTGTAATGTTGGCATATAAAATGCTTTTATAATATCAACTAATCAGATTGAGCAGTAAGCTTACTCTCCTAATATTGTATTGTTTGATTTTGTTATGAGTACTTCTAGAGTATTCAGTGTTAATAATTTATACTTTTAATGTGTAGTATAAATTAAGTAATAAAAATTTTAAGCCCGCTGGTGACAGCAGGGCTTTTTTTTGTTAGTTAAAAGATAAGGCTCTGTTCACGTTAAGTGTTGGTAAGCTCCTGCTGAGCTAAAGAGTATTTGTTCAGGTGTTAGATTTTTAAACTGATCCAATGAGCTTTGCCACCCAAGATAATGATCTAAATATTTTGTAGCAACCCCATTAAATCTTTGCATCCATCCCTTCAAACGGCTGTGATATGAATTGATGTTCTGAATATGATAAGCGCTATTCTTTTATCTGGCATACCACTTTTGAGCCCGATATGTGTAACATTGTTTTCTCTTGAGAATTTCTGGTAGGCATGGTTTTTATCACTAATAAGAAATGCATCTTTATCAATAGATTACTCCAAATATTTTTCCACTGAAGAAGCACTAATATTGCCTCTAACAACCATATAATCTGTTATGCTACCAATTCGATCTCTCGCAACTAAAACACAAACTTATTCTTTAAAAAGCACTCTCTGCTTAGCTTTACCACCACGCTGACTTGCAGGGCGTGTCTCTGATATTATTTTATTGTTTCAGTTCGCTAGTCAAAACTATGCACTTTAGTGCAAGGCTTTAGCTGCTACACATTTTAAAAGGCAAATGTTAGTCTATGATTTATGAAAGAACATAGAAGAAATGGGCATAACATAAGTATCTTAATGGCTCATCTAGTTTGGGTGACAAAATACAGATACTCAGTGCTACAAGGTGATGTACAAATAAGGTGTTGAAAATTGCTGATGCAAATCTGTGATTCTGATGATGTTCAGATATTGAAAGGTGTTGTTAGTAAAGATCATATTCACATGCATATTGAATACCCTGCAAAATTATCGATAAGTGATTTTATGAAGAGACTAAAAGG
>JAUJGA010000304.1:0-5845 GCA_042095675.1 Gammaproteobacteria bacterium | reverse complement strand
CTTTGATGGCTTCAATGGCCACTTTTGCTTTAAATTCATTGCTGAATGATTTTCTCTTTTTACTCATTTTTAGGTTTCCCATTTGGTTAGGTCTTATATCTTAACCTATTGTCCAAATCTTGGGGTCCACTATATATTGTCACCGAATTGTTTCTGCTTCTAGTATTGGAGATTATTAAGGTGATACACTGACACGACAAAATACGGATATTAATTTTCTTGCAATAAAAAAGTGACTATTGACACATGAAAGAGCAGATTTTTAATGAGCAGCAGTTTGAAGCTGATCAACAACTGATTGAATTTTTTATGGATGCACTCTGGATGGAGCAAGGCTTAAGTAAGCATACTCTCAATGCCTATCAAACTGATTTAAAAAGTCTGGCAAAGTGGGCAGCAACAGATACTAATGCTGGTTCTTTGATAAGTTTACAGAAAACTCACTTGCAAATGTATCTTGCTCATCGCCATCAAAAAGGTATTAAAGCACGTTCTACTGCTCGTCTACTTTCAACCTTACGGCGTTTTTATCAATATCTTATACGGGAAAATAGACTGGTTAATGATCCCTCTGCTTTATTAGAATCTCCCAAGCTGGGACGTTCATTACCCAAAATTTTATCAGAACGTGAAGTAGAAGCCTTATTGGAAGCACCGGATGTTGATGATCCTCTAGGCTTACGTGATAGGGCGATGTTAGAGCTTATTTATGCGACCGGGTTACGAGTTTCAGAATTAGTGGGGCTGGATATGCATGGTATTAACTTGCAACAAGGTGTGGTTCGCGTTGTGGGCAAAGGTGAAAAAGAGCGTCTGGTTCCTATGGGTGAAGAAGCATTAAGCTGGATAGCCAGTTATCTGAAATATGCCCGTGCTGATTTATTAAACTTATCAGTATCTGATAAGTTATTTGTGACACGTCGAGGTGGTGGAATGACCAGACAAACTTTCTGGTATGTAGTTAAACGCTATGCCCGACAGGCCAGTATTTCACTCACTCTATCACCACATGTTTTACGCCATGCTTTTGCTACCCATCTATTAAACAATGGTGCAGATCTTAGAGTTGTACAAATGCTATTGGGACATAGTGATTTGTCGACCACGCAAATTTATACTCATGTTGCCAAAGAACGTTTAAAAGAATTACATTCACAGCACCATCCCAGAGGCTAGATGATTGACAAATATAATTAGTTAATTAAAATGGAAAGTCGTTGTTTTTAATTAAATTATCCCTATATTATTAATAGACTATTCTTGTTTAGCCCTAGGAATTTAAAATGCCATCATTTGATATTGTCTCAGAAGTGGATTTACATGAACTCAGTAATGCTGTAGATAATGCTAATCGTGCAATTAAACAACGCTATGACTTTAAAGGTACTGACACCGGTGTGAAGCAAAATAAAGAAGAAGTGATTCTTAGTAGTGAAAGTGAGTTTCAGGTACAACAGGTTTTAGATATTATGCATAAGGAATTAGTGCGTCGCAAGGTGGATATAAAAAGTCTTGAAGAAGGAAATTTGTTGCCTTTGGGTAAACAAGTCCAACAAAAACTTTTGATTAAACAATGTGTTGATAATGATACTAGCCGAAAAATTGTAAAATTAATTAAAGATAAAAAATTAAAAGTACAGTCATCTATTCAAGGTGAGCAAGTACGTGTCACAGGGAAAAAACGTGATGATTTACAGGTAGTAATGGCTATGTTGAGAGAGCTGGATTTTCCGGTCGCCTTACAATATACAAACTTTAGAGATTAAAATTAATTCAGTATCAATTACAACCATAATAAATAGGATAAATATGTCTAAATTAATACCAACAATTGCAATTGTTCTAACCGTAGGTGGCTTGATAATCACTAGCATTACTTTTGCAAAATCAACACCTGAATTAAACACGGCTCTGACAAACCTAATGCCGAGTATTCAGCCAAGCAGTATTGATGAAACAGCAGTACCTGGATTATATGAAGTCAGTTATGGTTCAACTGTTTTATATTTCAATAAAGATGCTTCGATTATGTTTCGTGGTGATTTAATTGATGTGAGTAGTCGCGAAAACTTAACGGAAAAGAAACGCGGTGAAGCAAGATCAGCTTTGTTAAAGTCTATGGATGAAAGTAAAATGATTGCTTATCCTGCTAAAAATGAAACAGCAAAAGTAACAGTCTTTACAGATATAGACTGTCCTTATTGTGTGAAATTGCATCGTGAAATGGCGGATTATAATGATGCTGGAATTACTATTAAATATATGGCTTACCCAAGAGCTGGTATTGGTTCGGATTCATATAAAAAAGCAGTGAATGTGTGGTGTTCGGATAATCCAAAAAAAGCTATGGGTGATGCTAAGGAAAAACAGAGTATTGCAGATAAAACCTGTGATAACCCTGTTGCACAACAATTTCAGTTAGGTCAGGCATTGGGTGTGAATGGTACACCATCGATGTTTCTGGAAGATGGTACGAGCTTACCAGGCTATGTTCCTGCGCAACGTCTTTTAGGTCTTATTCAACAAAGTAAAAAATAATATTTGCTACATATTAATATCTAAATGAGTAATAGACTTTTAAATAATGCCACTAATAAAATTTATCATTCTAAGTAACTTACTGATCAGTTTTATTGATTAATATTTAAAAAAGGATTTTTTTATGCGAATTCTTCACACCATGATCCGAGTTGCTCATTTACAGCGTTCAATTGATTTTTATACAAATATTTTAGAAATGACTCTATTACATCAAAAAGAATATCCTGATGGACGTTTTTCACTGGCATTTCTAGGATATGGTGATGAAAGCAATAATACCGTGATTGAGCTGACACACAATTGGGATACTGATCATTATGAGCAAGGAACTGGCTTTGGTCATCTTGCCATTGAAGTGGATGATGTTTATCGAGCAACTGAACAAATTAGAAGTAAGGGTGGTGAAATAATACGTGATGCAGGCCCAATGAATGCAGGCAATACCATCATTGCTTTTGTAAAAGATCCTGATGGTTATGAAATTGAATTAATTGGAGTTAAAAAAACATAAACAAAAATAATATTTGTAGTTTTTTATAAGTGTCCGACTTTTACTAAAATCAGGCTTTCTTCTTCGAATCGAGTATAATGTTCACCCCAATGTGTACGTGGCTTGGAAACCTCATTTTTCAGCCAAAATACTAATGCAGTGCTTTTAGTGTCAAATTCATGCAGTGATATAACCCTTAAAACACCTATGCTATCTCTCCATTGCTGTTGTTCTGGCCGGATACAAACGTTTTTTGAAATATCCATATTTAGGGTAAATTTATATGATAAATGATACATTAGCTGAATTTTATATGATGACGGGTAAGTTTAGTGATCATAATGACTTTAAAAATAAGTTAAGCGATACTCTTTCTCAGGGTAATAAAATCGTTCAACTTAAAAGTAAAGGTATTATAGACTCTGATGAATATTTAAAATTAGCCAATATTGCAAACTCAGTTTGTCTGCAGTTTAATGCGATTTTATTATTGGCGGCCTCTGTTGACATTTTTCAACAAACTAATAAAAATGGTCTGCATTTAAGTAGTCATGCCCTATCTAATCACCTGGAACGTCCTGTTGCTATAAATAAATTATTATCTATCTCATGCAATACACTTGAAGAAATGAAACTGCCGGAAAAGTTTTCTGCTGATATCATTTTATTTTTGCCAGTTAAGGCAAATTCCAGTCATCCTGAGTTAGAAGGTATTGGCTGGCAGCAATTTAGTCAAATGATCAAACAAGTGAGTTTCCTTGGGTGGAATGCAGGTGACTGATTTAAATGATGCTAAACATGCCACTGCTCAAGGTGTGGCAGTATCCTCATTATGGAAATAATACCTTGTAATTTTTATAGTAATGATATTTTTACCAACGAGTACTATTATGTTTAGGCGGATTCATTATTATCTTTTAATATTTTTTTTACTGATCTCAGTTTCATTTTCCAGCCATGCAGATGTTGTTAAACCGGCCTTAGTTGAAATTAGTGTTAATACGAATGGCAGTTTTAGTATTGAAGTGCGTGCCAGTATTGAAGCACTATTAACGGGTATTAATAGTCGCTATAAGAATACCAAGGATGCGCCCAATGCCCAGGCTTATGATGAATTAAGAGCCTTACCTAAGAAACAACTATTAGCTTCTTTTCAGAAATTTGAAAAACAGTTTTATCAGCAGATAAAATTGTCATTTGACCAACAACCCACAGCATTTAAAATTACTGCGGTAAAAATTCCAGAACCCGGTTATGTAAAAGTCCCAAGAATTAGTGTGATTAGTTTGACAGGTGAAGCACCTATAACAGCAAAATTACTGAGCTGGTATTATCCCATGAGTTTTGGCGATAATGCCGTCAGAGTCAGGCAAATTGATGAGACTAATGAAAAATGGCATTGGTCTGCTTGGCAATGGCTGAGAGAGGATAAGGCGAGTCAGCCTTTCTCTCTCACTGAAGTTTTTACTCAGCAAAGTCTATCAGAAATTATTTCAACCTATCTGGTTTCAGGCTTTGAACATATTCTGCCCAAGGGACTGGATCATATTTTATTTATTCTGGGTATTTTTCTACTTAGTATTCATTTACGCCCCTTATTATGGCAAGTGACGATGTTCACCATTGCTCATACGATTACTTTAGGCCTTTCCATGAATGGGCTGATCAATTTACCTGCTAATATAGTTGAACCATTGATTGCCTTATCCATAGCTTTTATTGCTATAGAAAATATCCTATCGCCAAAATTACATAAGAGTCGTTTGTTCATAGTTTTTGCTTTTGGTTTATTACATGGTTTAGGCTTTGCCAGTGTATTGACTGATTTTGGCATGCCGGCAAATGATTTTGCCACGGCTTTAATCAGTTTTAATATTGGTGTTGAGATTGCACAATTGGCTATTATCTTAATAGCCAACTTGTTTTTAGGCTATGGATTGCGTCGTCATTTGGCTGATGATAAGCAATATCGAAAAGTTGTGGTTATTCCAGGATCTTTAATTATTGCATTGATAGGTTTTTACTGGACTTATGATCGTATTATTTTTTAATCAATTCATTCACCTATGACCACATCATCCACTCCATAATAGGCCTGTATTTGTTCAATAACCTGGGTTAATAGCGGTAACATTGCTTTAGAATAGATTAATTCACGATCAATCCCTTCCATCCAACCATATAAAGAATGAATGAGTGACAAGGTCTAATAGACATGGACACCTCAGTTAAGCATAATTAACTTAACTGAGGTGAAAAATGACAATACGAAAAAAATATTCAAAAGAATACAAACTGGATGCTATAAGTCTGGTTCTGGAACAGTGTTATAGCCGTGTAGAAGCTGCTAGAAGCTTGGAAAGAAATCCTACCATGCTAGGACGTTGGGTAATAGAGCATCAACAATCTGATAATGGTCAGGATTTTCGGGGTAATGGTAAATTAACACCAGAACAAACAGAAATAAAAAAACTCAAACAACAAGTAAAACGTCTTTAAATAGAGAAAGACATCCTAAAAAAGGCGACGGTATTCTTTGCAGCAGAAACGAAGTGAAGTATTCGTTTGTTACCAAAAATAAGAATACCTGGCCAATTAGCCTGCAGTGTCAGGTTTTGGGTGTGAAACGCAGTGGTTATTATGCATTTCAGAAAAAAAGCAAAAATGATGACTTACGTCTGGATATGTTGTACTGGGTAAAGAATATTGGTAGAAGCTATAGTTATACGTATGGAAGCCGTAGAATTAAAGAAGTACTCAATGCTCTGGGGTTTCCAGTAAGTCGTGATAAGACAAGAAAGCTGATGAAAGAGG
>JAUJGA010000303.1:0-6364 GCA_042095675.1 Gammaproteobacteria bacterium | reverse complement strand
CTGACCTTTGATGGCTTCAATGGCCACTTTTGCTTTAAATTCATTGCTGAATGATTTTCTCTTTTTACTCATTTTTAGGTTTCCCATTTGGTTAGGTCTTATATCTTAACCTATTGTCCAAATCTTGGGGTCCACTATAATTCAATGATTTATGGATTATTTTAGGTTTATTCGTACCCAAAAGCTGGCATCGAGATAGTCATCCTACGGGTGAGCCTAAAATGTTCTGTAAAGTCTTGAGGATTCTGTTCATTGGACGCTCGCAGTAGGTTCAACTGATTTATTTAGGATAATCTAAATTTTCCTATTCTTTATTACTAATATCAGCATAATAAACAATTTTCAAATACAATTAGTAGAGAAATAATTGAACTGCACCATGGTAAAACATGGGCTGAAAATCATCCTCAATGTGGTGCAATCTTTAGCTTTATTATTCCCATGAATCATGCTGATGCTACTACTCCAAAAAGAAGACTAAAAGAGCTTCTAGACTTCTTCGTATACTTCTTCTTCCTGAGCACCTTCACTTTTAACTGTGGCTAAATCTTCCTTGCTGATACCCATGGCGACTAAGACTGAACTGGCAACATAGACTGATGAATAAGTACCAATAACAACACCGGTTAATAAGGCTGTGGCAAAGCCATTAATTAATTCACCACCAAAAAGAAATAAGGCAATTAAAACTAAAAGTGTAGTGAAAGAAGTCATGATGGTTCTTGCCAGAGTTTGATTAAGTGATGCATCAATGACTTCAATGGCATCACCTTTCCTGATCTTACGGAAGTTTTCACGAATTCGGTCAAATACGACAATCGTATCATTGAGTGAATATCCTATTACCGCCAGAATAGCCGCTAGAACAGTCAAATCAAACTCAATAGCAAATAATGAAAATAAACCTAATACAACAATAACATCATGTGCCAATGCCGCTACTGAACCCAGTGCAAAACGATATTCAAAACGTAAGGCAACATAGACTAGAATACATGCCAGTGCTGCTAACATGGCAATACCACCGGTTTCTGTTAATTCTTCACCTACCTGAGGTCCGACAAATTCTACGCGACGATTTTCAACGGCAGCATTCTGAGCACGTAACAATTCAAACATGCGTGTTGAAATATCTGCATTAGATATTCCTTCCTGAGGTGCCACGCGCACTAAAACTTCATTGGCTGCACCAAAGTGCTGTACGATTGCATCATCAAAGCCATTATCATGTAATTTTGACCGTATGGGCTTTAGCTCAACAAATTCAGGGTAGGCAACTTCTATCAGAGTTCCCCCCGTGAAGTCTAAACCAAACTGCAGACCTCTGGTTGTGAGTGAAACCAGAGAAATGATAATAAGCACAGCAGAAAATATCATCGCTATTTTGCGCTGTGACATAAATTTGATATGTGTATCAGTTAATATTTGCATAATTTTAATCTTTAATAATTAAGTCACCTTCCTCCTGTATTTTTGGAGGGAGGTTGGAATGGAGTACTTCTAATTTATATAGAGAGTTCTTTTAATGAACGTTTTGATCCAGAGCTATAGTTAACAACAGCTCTGGTCACCATAATGGCAGTAAACATTGAAGTAATAATACCAATTGAGAGTGTCACCGCAAAGCCTTTAATTGGGCCTGTTCCTACAACAAATAATACAAAGGCCGCAATCAAGGTTGTAATATTTGCATCAGCAATAGTTGATAATGCTTTTTCATAACCTGAGTTAATACTATTTTGTGGCGAATTCCCATTACGCAATTCTTCTCGAATTCGTTCAAAGATCAACACATTGGCATCTACGGCCATACCAACGGTTAATACAATACCAGCAATACCAGGCAGGGTTAAAGTGGCTTGTAATAAGGATAAAACTGCGACGATAATTACCAGATTTAAAGCCAGAGCCAGGTTGGCAATTAAGCCAAACTTGCGATACCAGAAGGCCATAAAAAACAATACTGCAATAAAGCCAATCATCACTGAGTTAAAGCCCTTGTCAATATTATCCTGACCTAAGCTAGGACCAATAGTACGCTCTTCAATAATATAAACAGGTGCTGCTAATGCACCTGCTCTTAATAATAAGGATAAATCATTGGCTTCCTGTACGCTATCTAGGCCGGTGGTTTCAAAACGATTAGAGAAATGTCCACGAATTACAGCATTACTGATCACTTCTTCCACAGTATGACGTTTTAATACCGGATTACCTTTTTTATCTCTTAGGATATTACCTTTTTTATCCAATACAGTTTCCTGCTTAGTTTCAAGGTATACCACTGCCATACGTTGACCTACATTACCCTTGGTAAATGCCCCCATACGTTTACCACCATAACCATCTAGGGACACATTTACTTTTGCACCACCAGTATCAGGATCAATACCTGCCTGGGCATTAGTCACATGCTCACCTGTGGTGATAACGCGTTTTTTTAACAATACCGGTACAGAAGGAATAATACGACTTCCCTCTTGTCTTTCCCGGGTATAATAAATTCTTGAACCAGCTGGAACCCGACCACTGAGCGCCTGTTCAACTGTATGTTCTTCATCAACAGCTCTATATTCTAAGGTTGCTGTAGCTCCTAAAATATCCTTTGCTCCAGCAGTATCCTGAATCCCGGGTAATTGAATCACAATTCTATCTTCACCCTGCTGCTGGATGATTGGTTCAACTAAGCCATGAAACTTTTCATCAATACGTTTTCTTAAAGTCGAGATATTTTGCTTTAGGGCAAACATTTTTAACTCTTTAATGTTTGCTTCACTGATATAACCATAAAGCAAAAAACTTTTACCATCTTCTTTTTCTTTAAAACTGACTTCTCGCATCTCATTATTAAGGATAGTTAAGCCATGTTCACGCAGTTCTTCAGTTTTAAAACGAATAACAACATTATTTTTATCTTTCTTGCTACCCAGATAGCGAATTTTTGCCTTACGTAAAATAGTACGTGAATCACTGACAAATGTATTCACTGATTTTGTAATAGCCGCTTCCATATCTACTTGCATTAAGAAATAAACACCACCACGTAAATCCAGACCTAAATACATGGGTTCTGCACCCATATCTCTTAGCCATTTTGGTGTGGCAGGTGCCAGGTTTAATGCCACTGCATAATCATTACCTAATTCTTTTTCTGCTATGTTTTTAGCCTTAAGCTGTATCGCTTCATTTTTAAAACGAAAAAACAATCCAGTCTCTGATAACTTTGCATTACGATAATGCACACCTTCTTTTTCAAAAGTTTTAGACATTCGATTTAAAGTTTTTTCATCTATATTTACATTTCGTGCTGAAGCTGCAATTTGTAGTGCAGGATCCTCACCATAGATATTAGGCAAGGCATAAAATGCACTCATTGCAATAATGAACAGAATCAGAATATACTTCCACAGTGGGTAATGATTAAGCATGTTTACTTTTTAATCCCTTTGATTGTACCCTTAGGTTGGATAGTGGCAACAGCTGAACGCTGTACATTCAAGGTCATATCTGTAGAAACTTCAATGGTCACGAAACCTTCATGCAAGGCCACAACCTTACCTAAAACTCCACCATTAGTGATAACTTCATCACCCTTGGCAAGCTCACTAATCATCGCCTGATGTTCTTTCATTTTTTTATTTTGCGGACGAATAAACAACAAATAAAAAATTAGAAAAATACCACCAAAAACCATTAACTGTGAAATAATATCTGGAGCAGCTGCTGTAACCCCACCCTCAGCAAGAGCGTCTTCAATAAAAAAACTCATTCTTTATCCTTTTTTGTTCAGTATTTTGTTTATATATAAAAGCAACTCTAATCATACCTAAAGAGCTTATCCGTAATAAAAGTGGCGCTATTATGCCACAATTTCAAGGTGCTTGTGATAGTTAGTTTCTTTTATCATAAAATTCTTCTACAAAAGCCTCGAACTGATGATTTTCGATGGATTTTCTAATGCCTTGCATCAATTCCTGATAATAATGTAAATTGTGTAGCGTATTGAGTCTAGGTCCTAACATTTCATTGGTTTTATCAAGATGACGTAAGTAAGAACGTGAATAATTCTGACAGGTATAACATGTGCAGTTATCATCCAGTGGACGGGTATCAAATTGATGCTTCTGATTACGAATTTTTACCACACCCTGATGGGTAAATAAATGTCCATTACGGGCATTTCTAGTGGGCATCACACAATCAAACATATCAATACCACGTTTTACAGCTTCAACTATATCTTCGGGCCGACCAACCCCCATCAGATAACGAGGTTTATTTTCAGGCATTTGAGCTGTTGTATGATTGAGAATTTTGATCATCCCATCCTTTGGCTCTCCAACTGATAGACCCCCAATCGCATAGCCATCAAAACCAATATCATTGAGACCTTGCAAAGAAATATCGCGCAATTCAGGATACATACCGCCCTGTATAATACCAAATAAGGCACTGCCATCATCTTCCCCCGGAGAAAGTTGATCAAAAGACTTTCTGGAACGCTCAGCCCAACGCAGAGAGAGTTCCATTGAGCTTTGAGCTTCATCATAAGTGACAGGATATGGTGTACACTCATCAAAAATCATCACAATATCTGAACCAAGAGTACGCTGTACCTGCATCGACTCTTCTGGTCCCATAAATACCTTACGTCCATCAATGGGAGAGGAAAAAGTCACACCTTTTTCTGTGATTTTACGTAGTTCACCCAGACTAAAAACCTGAAAGCCACCTGAATCTGTTAAAATAGGTTTATCCCAGTGCATGAAATTATGTAATCCCTGATGTGCTTCAATAACTTCCATTCCCGGCCTGAGCATTAGATGGAAAGTATTACCCAGGATGATCTCAGCCCCAACGGATTTCACCTCATCCGGTGTTAGAGATTTTACTGTGGCAACTGTGCCCACAGGCATAAAGGCAGGAGTCTGAATCGTGCCACGAGGGAAACTCATCATCCCTCTACGCACAACACCATCGGTATTTAATAAATCAAATTTCATAATAATTTTTTTAGCTTAAGTTAAAGTATCAGGTTGATGGGAAAATGAACATTGCATCACCATAACTAAAAAATCGGTATTTATTATCGATGGCATGTTGATAGGCATGCTTAACATTTTCTAAACCTGCAAATGCACTGATCAACATAATTAATGTACTCTCAGGTAAATGGAAGTTGGTCACCATGGCATCAACTATTTTAAATTGATACCCAGGGTAAATAAAAATATCCGTATCAGCATGATATTCTTCAATCTCACCTGGATTTTCACCAAAAGTTGCAGCACTTTCCAAACTTCTCATTGCTGTTGTGCCAATAGCAATAACCCGATTACCACGAGCATGGGTTCGATTAATTTTCTCAACAGTTTCCGATGCTACATCCACATATTCTGAATGCATTTTATGTTCAAGAATATTATCAACCCTAACCGGCTGAAAAGTACCTGCACCCACATGTAAAGTCACCCAGGCCAGTTCAATACCTTTTTTCTGTATCACTGCTAAAAGTGCTTCATCAAAGTGTAAACCTGCTGTAGGAGCTGCAATTGCTCCTTTTTCTTTTGCATAGACCGTCTGATAGCGTTCTAAATCACTCTCATCATCTGCTCGCTCTACATAGGGCGGTAAAGGGATATGACCAAACTTCTCTAATAAATTAAATACTGTCTTATTTTCTGAGCCAATATTATCACTTTCAATAAGCTTTAAATAAAATAAGTCACCCTGACGTTCATGCATAATTACCTGAAAACCCATCCCCTTATCAGTACCCAGGGTTAATATTGCCCCAACTTTAGGTGATTTACTCACACGGATTTGAGCAAGAAAAGATTCATCACTTAACACTCGCTCCACTAAAACTTCGAGTTTACCACCCGTACTTTTATGACCGAATAAACGAGCAGAAATCACCTGTGTATTATTAAAAACCAGAAGATCTCCTGAGTTTAATAGTTTTGGCAAGTCTGTAAAATTACGATCACTTAAAGAACCATCTTCTCCATTGAGACAAAGCAAGCGGCTTTCACTTCTTTGTGCTAGTGGATATTGAGCAATAAGCTCCTCAGGTAAGTCAAAATTAAATTCAGATAAATTCATGTCAGGTATTCTATCAAATTTAAACTCTTGAGGCATTTAAATGTCAATATCATTAAAAAATTTACAGTATATTATTCTTCCACATTACGCACTTTCCACGAATATATTAAGGACAAGACAAAAAAAAGGGCGAGATTATAATAATCTCGCCCTTTTCTTCCTGATGAAAGGAAGTTCTACTTAATTAAAGTAAATCATTAAGCAGAAGCTTCTTCTCCATCACTATCTACGAAAAAGCTGTAGATATAAACACACAAGC
>JAUJGA010000302.1:0-8060 GCA_042095675.1 Gammaproteobacteria bacterium | reverse complement strand
TATGATGAGGATACACTGCGTTTTATGGAAAATTCAGAAGTGCCATTTACTAATAATCAAGGTGAACGGGATATTAGAATAACCAAGGTACAACAAAAAATATCAGGTGCTTCCCGTAGTCTGGATGGTGCTAAAATGTTTTGTCGTATTCGTGGTTATTTATCGACGTGTAAAAAACAGGGAGTCACATCTGGCTATGCTATGGATTTACTCTTTAAGGGAAAACTGCCTGATTTTATCAGTTAGTTTTATATGAATAAAAAATTACGCTGAATAGTTACCAATTAAGATACTTATGTTATGCCCATTTCTTCTATGTCCTTTCATAAGTCATAGACTAACATTTGCCTTTTAAAATGTGTAGCAGCTAAAGCCTTGCACTAAAGTGCATAGTTTTGGCTAGCGGACTGAAACAATAAATTACGCTACTTCAGACTCATTTCACGTTGGAATGAAACCTTTTGTTCAGACTCATTTCACATTGGACAATGCTAATAGTTGACAAAATATTTTTATATTATTATCATACGCACAATCTAAATAATTGCTGGTTTATTTCCTTATATGTTCTTTTATTCTTATATAAGAACAAATTAAAAGAAATTTACATTTGTTTTAGATGTCTGGAATCTATATTATCTCACTCATTCAAAAAAGAGTTTGTTTTGGTGAATATATAGGTTCGAGTCCTGCCGGGTGCACCATTCAAGCCTAGTTGGATTGTTACAATTAGTAAAGCAAAAGATAACACTTAAAACTGTGGTGAGCGTAGCTCAGTTGGTAGAGCTCAGGATTGTGACTCCTGCGGTCGAGGGTTCGAACCCCTTCGTTCACCCCATATCTTTTTTGTTAAACTAATCATCTTTATTATGCGGATGTGGTGAAATTGGTATACACGCTGGTTTTAGGTACCAGTGGCGAAAGTCGTGAGAGTTCGAGTCTCTCCATCCGCACCATTTCTATTTATTTTCATATTCTTTTCCTGCTAATTAAACCTTGCACTTAGTGATTTTATTTGTACACTACTAGCTCGATATCAAATAATCTATCTGGATAACTATGTCAAACGAAGCTTTTATTACTTATGTAGCCCAGCATGGTGGTTCTTTATCAGGCAATATTCGTGTCCCTGGTGATAAATCTATTTCACACCGTTCTATTATGCTGGGTTCTCTCAGTGAAGGTAAAACAACCATTAAAGGTTTTTTACAGGGTGAAGATTCACTGGCCACTTTGAAGGCATTTAAAGCCATGGGTGTGCATATTGAAGGACCTGATGAACAAGGTCAGGTTATTATTCATGGTGTTGGTATGCAGGGTTTAGAAAAGCCTAAAACTGAATTAGATCTTGGAAATTCAGGTACTTCCATGCGTTTATTAACAGGATTTCTAGCTTCTCAGGGCTTTGATTTAACATTAAGTGGTGATCATTCTTTATCCTCAAGGCCTATGAAACGTGTAACTGACCCGGTGATACAAATGGGTGCAATTATTGAAACAATGGATAATGGTACTGCACCATTAAAAATTAAGAGTAATGCAAGCTCTCAACTCAATGCCATTGAATATACTTTGCCTATGGCCAGTGCACAGGTTAAATCCTGTGTTTTATTAGCAGGTTTATATGCTCAGGGTAAAACCTGTGTGACAGAGCCAGCACCAACGCGTGATCATACAGAACGTATGCTGCAGGGCTTTGGTTATCAATTGGAAGTAGAGAAGTTGGACGAACAACGTAGCCGTATTTGTCTGCAAGGGGGAGGTAAATTAACTGCATGTGATATTGATGTCCCTGCAGATATTTCATCAAGTGCATTTTTTATGGTTGGAGCCAGTATTGCTGAAGGTTCAGATTTAACTTTAAAACATGTTGGCATAAACCCAACCAGAATTGGAATTATCAATATTTTACAGAAAATGGGTGCAAATATTGTTTTATCCAATGAAAAAGTTGTAGGTGGTGAACCCGTAGCTGATATTCGTATACGTTCTGCACAACTAAAAGGCATTCATATTCCCGAAGATCAGGTGCCGATTGCGATTGATGAATTTCCTGCTATTTCTATTGCAGCTGCTTGTGCTCAGGGGCAAACAATATTAACCGGAGCAGAAGAATTACGAGTGAAAGAGAGTGATCGAATTCAGGCAATGGTTGATGGTCTGCAAATCCTGGGTATAGATTGTGAGGGAACAGCAGATGGTATGATTATTAATGGTGGGCAACTAACATCTGGAACTGTTGATAGCCTCGGTGATCATCGTATTGCCATGTCATTTGCTATGGCAGCGCTACGTTCCTCTGATAAGATTAATATTTTAGATTGTGCCAATGTTAATACATCTTTCCCTGATTTTGTAAAATTAGCAAAATCTTGTGGACTTGGTGTTTCTAGTGAAGAAACTGATAAAATTCCAGAAGAAGAAGCTTAAATGGCAGACTCAATTGGATTAATTACTATTGATGGTCCCAGTGGTGTTGGTAAAGGAACCATATCAGCCTTATTGGCGGAAAAATTAGGCTGGAATTATTTAGATAGCGGAGCTTTATACCGTTTAACCGCTTTAGCCTGTATACAAAAAGAAATTTCCCTGGATAACATTAATAATGATACAGAAAATAAAATTGCTGAAATTGCGCGTACATTAGATGTTAAATTCTTACCTCAGGGAGGAGTTTTATTGGAAGATAATGAAGTTGAGGCCCTGATACGCACGGAGTCAGCCGGTTATAATGCTTCTAAAGTGGCTGTAATTACAAAAGTGCGTGAGGCCTTATTACAACGCCAGAAAAACTTTTTTCAAGCACCCGGCTTGGTTGCAGATGGTCGTGATATGGGTACAACAGTATTTCCTCAGGCTCTTTTAAAGATTTTTTTAACGGCATCAGCCGAAGAAAGAGCAAAAAGACGTTATAAGCAGTTGATTGAAAAAGAAATCACTGTTAGAATGCCCGACCTTGTTGTTGAGATTCAACAGCGTGATGATCGGGATACAAACCGTTCAGCCTCCCCATTGATAGCAGCACAGGATGCACAAACCATCGATACTTCACAATTATCCATTGATGAGGTTTATAAAGAAGTTTTGTGTTTGCACCAACAAATAGCTGTTTAAATTCTATTTTTTTATTCAAAGATAGAATTTAAACTTTATTAAACTGTAAAACAATAGTTTTACCATAACTTTATAACCAGATTTATTTGGTTAGGGATGTATCACCAATGAGCGAAAGCTTTGCTGAATTATTTGAAGAGAGTCTATTAAAGACTGAAATGAAACCCGGCGCACTGGTTACTGGTGTGATTGTAAGCATTGATAATGACTTTGTAGTAGTCAATGCTGGACTGAAGTCTGAGGGTGTTATTCCACTAGAACAATTTTCCACTGATGGCGAAATTAATGTCGGTGACGAGATTGAAGTTTCTCTGGATACTGTTGAAAATGGATATGGCGAAACTTGCCTGTCACGTGAAAAAGCGAAACGTGCTGCTGCATGGATTCGTCTTGATAAGTCCTTCGACGCTGAAGAAACAGTTACCGGTACTATTATTGATAAGGTTAAGGGTGGTTTCACTGTAGAACTTGGTGATATTCGTGCCTTCTTACCTGGTTCATTAGTTGATGTACGTCCCGTACGCGATACAACTTACCTTGAAGGTAAAGAATTAGAATTTAAAGTTATCAAGCTTGATCAAAAACGCAATAACGTCGTTGTTTCACGTCGTGCCGTTGTAGAAATTGAAAATTCTGCTGAGCGTGAACAATTACTTGAAAATCTTGAAGAAGGTCATACAGTTAAGGGTATTGTTAAGAACTTAACAGACTATGGTGCCTTTATTGACTTAGGTGGTGTTGACGGATTACTACATATTACTGATATGGCATGGAAACGTGTTAAGCACCCAAGTGAGATTGTTGCTATTGGTGATGAAATTGATGTTAAAGTTCTTAAGTTTGATCGTGAACGTTCACGTGTATCTCTTGGACTTAAGCAGACTGGCGATGATCCATGGATTCTTATTAAAGAGCGTTATGGTGAAGACACACGTCTGAAAGGTAAGGTTACTAATCTTGCTGATTATGGTTGTTTTGTTGAGATTGAAGAAGGTGTTGAAGGTTTAGTACACGTTTCTGAAATGGACTGGACAAACAAGAATATCCACCCATCAAAAGTTTGTAATGTTGGTGATGAAGTTGAAGTGGTTGTTTTAGATATTGATCCAGAGCGTCGTCGTATTTCTCTTGGTATGAAGCAATGTTCACAAAATCCATGGGAAGTTTTCTCAGCTCTACACAATAAGGGTGACAAAGTTAGCGGTAATATTAAATCTATCACAGACTTTGGTATCTTCATTGGTCTTGAAGGTGGAATTGATGGTTTAATCCATCTTTCTGATATTTCCTGGAAGAGTAATGGCGAAGATGAAATTACAGATTTCAAGAAAGGCGATGAATTAGAAGCGGTTGTTCTAGCGGTTGATCCAGAGCGTGAGCGTATTTCATTAGGTGTTAAGCAAATGGATCAGGACCCATTCTCATCTTATGTTGCTGCAAACCCTAAGGGTACAATTGTTAACGGTACTGTTAAAGAAGTTGATGCACAGGGTGCTGTTATAGAGCTTATCGATGGTGTTGATGCTTATTTACGCGTTTCTGAACTTTCTCGTGAAAGAGTAGAAGATGCCAGCACAGTATTAAAAGTTGGTGAAGCACTTGAAGCTAAGTTCATTGGTGTTGATCGTAAGAGTCGTACAATTAATCTTTCTATCAAAGCTAAAGACGTAGCAGAAGAAGCTGAAGTAATGCAGGAATATAAAGGTGCAACTACAGCGACCACTTCTTTAGGTGATTTATTAAAAGATCAGCTTGCTAAGAAGTAATTGTATTTAAATGTAATATAGCCTTTAGCTAACTTATAATTTAAATTTGTATAAGTTGGTTAGAAGTAGTGTCTAGTATAAGAATTAAAGTTATTTTAATTCTTATACTTACAATACAAGGATATTTTTAAGAATGACAAAATCTGAATTGATTGAAGCACTTGCTCAAAAACAATCACAATTAGCATACAAAGACGTAGAGCTTGCTGTGAAAGAGATATTAGCTCACATGGCACAAACGCTTGCATTAGGTGAACGTATTGAAATTCGTGGCTTTGGTAGTTTTTCTTTACACTATCGCCCACCAAGAACAGGTAGAAATCCAAAAACTGGAGATGCCGTTATATTAGCACCCAAGCATGTACCGCATTTTAAACCTGGAAAAGAATTACGTGAACGGGTTAATAAGACTCGTAGCAAATAATTTTAATAATTATAAGTCCTTAAATAAACTTTAATCAGTACTTATAATTATTTTTACCAGTTTTTAAGACCCAATAAATATTAGGCCAGCCTATATGATAGATAATACATTACTGCTTTTTGTATTACCTTTTATTGTGCTGGCTTTCTTATTAGGCCATGCTTTAGGCCGAAAAAAATATAAAAATGATAATAGCTCCTCTAGTTATGCGCTCTGCTCTGATTACTTTAAAGGCCTGAATTATCTTCTTAATGAACAAACCGATAAAGCCATTGATGTATTTATACGCTTATTAGAAGTTGGGGAAGATACTTTTGATACGCATATCTCTCTGGGCAATATTTACAGAAAACGTGGTGAGGTAGAAAAAGCCATAAAAGTTCATCAAAATATTATTTCTCAGTCTTCTCTTAGTGTTAATAATCGTAATGATGCTCTATATGAACTAGCCAGGGACTTTATGAATGCTGGTTTATTAGATCGTGCTGAAGATTTACTTAATGAATTAATTGAAAAGCAATCCCATGTCAAATCAGCTTTAAACTATTTGTTATCTATTTATCAACAGGAACATGATTGGGATGCGGCAATTATTACCGCTAAAAAGCTAGAAGCAGCAGAAAATAAAACATACTGTCATCAAATTGCCCATTTTTATTGTGAACTTTCATTGCTTAAACAAAAAATAGGGCAGAGAGATGAAGCTTTAAATTTGACAAAAAAAGCACTGGGTGCAGACAAACAATCTGCTAGAGCAAGTATTATAGAAGGTGATATACAACAGCAATTAGGTCACTATAAAGAAGCAAGCAGAGCTTTCAGACGTGTTGAGCAACAAGATCCTTTATTAATTTCAGAAGTGCTTGATTCACTGATTCACTGTTATAAGGAGCTTGAAAATACTCAGGAAATTACCGCTTATCTTGAACATACCTTAGAAAAATTTGGTAATGTTACATCAGTTTTACTTTATGCCGAACAAATACGTATGGCTTCAGGCAATAAACCAGCGGCCTTATTTGTGGTTGAATCATTAAGACAAAAGTCTTCTATTCGTGGACTAAATTACTTAATTAATATTAGTCTTGATTTTACCAAAGGTTCAGCACATAAGAATTTATTAATTTTACAGGAAATTACTAATAAGTTAATGGATGATAAGCCTGTTTATAAATGTACACAATGTGGCTTTAAAGGTAACTCAATGTTTTGGCATTGTCCGGGCTGTAAGTCTTGGGGCTCAATTAAACCAATTCAGGGGATTGAAGGAGAATAAAAGGAGGCGTTCGGAAATTGGGGGATGTAATCCGTGCTTGGGATGGTGTCTTGTTTTAATCATGGGACGCTTCAAGGCCATCCATGGCCCGCTTAACTTCGCCATCCATGGCTTAGAAACCCCCTGATTAAAACAAGACACCACCCCAAGCACTACCAGTATCATTTGCCTCACTAGAGGGTGGAAGAGCAAGAGATAAAATAAGAGCAGGCGAATCCCCTTGTGGGTAACTTGTTACTGTCGTCTCTACAATAAATCATGCATTTTGAAGTACCATTGGGATAGTCTATTAATTCTGCCCTATAATTTTTTTCAATAAATAAATAGATTACAAATAATGTAGTAACGGCTTGTATGAAATATCTTTTACTCTTCCGCTCCCAGTGAGAAAAACTGAGTCGGTAGTGGTTGGTGAGGTGTTGATAGTTTTTCAGAGGCTTTTCGAGACATGGATGTCGAGGATGAGCGACTCATGGATGAGTTTTAAGCGTCCTCTGAACAAACTATCAGCACCTCACCAATCACGGCTTTTACACCCCAAACCATTTTTCGAACGACAACCTGGATTATTTAATGAATTCTAAGATTATTATTGCTCTGGATTATAAGGATGAAGCCTCAACTATGGCTTTAGTTGATCAACTTGAACCATCACTTTGCCGTTTAAAAGTGGGTAAGGAATTATTTGTTCATTGTGGCCCTAGTTTAGTTGAAAAATTAATTCATAAGGGCTTTGATGTTTTTCTTGATTTAAAATTCCATGATATCCCTAATACTGTAGCTGCAGCATGTCAGGCTGCTACTGATATGGGGGTTTGGATGGTTAATGTACATGCCTCTGGTGGTCGGAATATGATGATGGCTGCTCGCGAAGCTATTGAACAGTCGGCACATAAGCCTTTGCTTATTGGAGTGACAATACTGACCAGTCTTTCTCGTAGTGATATAGCAGAAATTGGTTTAGATATTCAACCAGCTGAACAAGTATTACGTTTAGCAAAGTTAGCAAAAGAATCAGGTTTAGATGGCGTGGTTTGCTCACCACTTGAAGTACAAACTTTAAAGCAGGAATTTAGCAAAGATTTTATTCTGGTGACGCCTGGTGTTAGACCAGTAGGTTCAGATACTGGCGATCAGCAACGTATTATGACACCGGCTCAGGCTTTATCTGCAGGCTCAGATTATCTTGTTATTGGTCGTCCGATTACTGCTGCTGATAATCCTGTTCAGACACTTAAATCAATCATCATAGAATGTTTATAAAACTATGGAAGATAAACTTACTAAAGTCTATGACCATGAAACTTTTTTTACGGTATTGGCTAAACATTATAGTGGACTAAAGTGGACCCTATCGTCAAGACAAGTCAGTTAAAAAATAAGATGAGGGTGTAAAAATAAGTGTGTAACTGTTCATTTTTGTTAATATACCAAAAGGTAATAACTAATGAGCAGAATAATGGATCAAGAAAAACTAAAA
>JAUJGA010000301.1:0-8101 GCA_042095675.1 Gammaproteobacteria bacterium | reverse complement strand
AACACGCTTATCACGACTGGCATCATGAAGTGCATCTAAATCAACTTTTTGTTCTGGTGTTAACCTTATTTCTTTCATAAGGTATATAATGATCCTTATATTTTTATAAATCAAGCACCTTCATTGATCAGCGGTATATATGACTAAAATAACTCATTACATAATTTTTTTATTTTTTTCTTGCTTTTAATCACTTTTATGACTACTTTAAAATTAAGCAATACAACAGAGAAACCTAAAAGGAAATATAATGCCTTGTAATTATCAAGAACTAGAAGTAAAGCCACTACAAGTTGCTACTATGTTATGTTCTCCCAGCCTTTATTCACAAAGTAATATCATTAAATTAGAAGACCCTGCCACCAAAGTCATGACTGATTTAACCGAAGTTGTCGCTGTGACAATTTCCCCTTCTTCCAGCCTAATTGAAGCCAATGACTTAATGACAGAAAAGAAAATTAAGTTATTATTTGTGACTGATACCAAGGAAATAATTATTGGCCTGATTACTTATAGTGATCTACAGGGTGAACGCCCCATATTATTTCAACAAAGTAATGGTGTGCCACGCTCAGAAATTTGTGTGTTAGACATTATGACCGGCATTGGTACTATCGATGCAATGGAATGGTCTGCAGTTGAACATGCCAAGGTTGGGGATGTTTTTATGACTATGGAAAAATTACATAGACAACATTCACTGGTGTTAGATAATAGCAATCCTGATGCTTATCAAATCCGCGGAATTTTCTCAATAAGTGTATTAAGTAAACTATTAGGCCTGGAAATAGATACCACAGAAGTAGCTAAAAGTTTTACTGAATTTGGGCGTATTTTGGGCTGTGACAAATAATTTTTTCAGACTTATTTTTCCAGACTATTAATAATATCCAGATATTGCTTTTCCTTTTTATTCCATGAATACATCAATAAAGCCAATACAATCATCATAAAAAATAAAGCTGAAATAGCAGTCACTCCGGTGACTGCTAAAATAGAAATATCAGTTAACTGACTCAAATCTATACCACTTGCCTTTTTTTCTTTTAAAAGTTGCAAAACGGTCTGAGGATCGACCATTTCCGGTTTAAGCCAATAGATCAATGCCCAGGAAATTGCAGAAGAACAGCCAATACCCCAGGTCAGAAAACCAGATATTTTCTGAAATAATATACGTTTAAAAATAAATTGTTTTTGCACTTCTGAAAGCATATCAGCCCCTAGCATTCAATAAAAAAACTCTTTATATCATAAATCAGATAAATTATGTCTTAAATTCATAATAAAACGAGAGATCACTTGAGTTTTAGTTAAAATTTACGCAAAATGTTCTGTTTTAAGAATAATTATAAGAACGTGAGTTCTTCACTACTAATAAAAAACTGACGATACACTTTATCTATGTCCTTGCTTGCACTTGGTATTAATCATAAAACTGCACCGGTAAAAATCAGAGAGCAACTTTCGTTTGCCCCTGATACTGTGACCGATGCTTTAATAGACTTAGTCTCTCAAGAAGCTGTTAATGAAGCAGTTATCTTATCCACCTGTAACCGTACTGAAATTTATTGTCAGCTTAATTGCGAAGATGAAGATGCTTCTGTAGCTACTGAAGCCTTAGTGCAATGGCTTAAAAATTTCCACCAGTTAGATGATATTGATATTTCAGAATACCTTTATCTACATCCCAACAAAGATGCTGTCAGACATATGTTACGCGTTGCCAGTGGTTTAGATTCTTTAGTCTTAGGCGAACCACAAATTCTGGGACAATTAAAATCTGCTTTTGCTGTGGCACGAAAAAATAATACTGTTCAGCAAATGCTCAATAAACTTTTTCAGCATACATTCAGCTGTGCCAAGCAAGTTCGTACTGATACTGCAATTGGTGCCAGTGCAGTCTCTGTTGCTTTTGCCTCAGTCAGCCTGGCCAAACAAATATTTAGTGATTTCCATGAACATACTGCCTTATTAATCGGTGCAGGTGAAACTATTGAACTGGTGGCTCGTCATTTAAAAGAGTCCGGCATTGGCCGAATTATCATCGCCAATAGAACTCTGGAAAAAGCACATCTACTGGCTCATGAGTTTGATGGTTATGCTATTGCCTTAAATGAAATTCCAGCACATTTAGCTGAAGCGGATATTGTGATTAGCTCCACAGCCAGTCAATTACCTATTTTAGGCAAGGGCACAGTAGAGTCTGCCATCAAAAAGCGCAAGCACAAACCTATTTTCATGGTGGATATTGCCGTCCCAAGAGATATTGAAGAACAGGTTAGTGAGCTGGAAGATGTATTTTTATATACCGTAGATGATCTGAAAGAAATTATTGACGAAGGCCTAAAATCCCGTCAGGAAGCTGCCCTTAAGGCAGAAGAAATTATTGATGTGGAAGTCAGTCACTTTATGAACTGGCTACGTTCACTGAATTCAATCACCACCATGTGCCAATATCGCAACAAAGCAGGTGATATTTGTGAACAGGCTATTAAACATGCTAAAAAACAACTTAATAATGGCCAGTCAGTTGATGAAGTCCTTGAGTACCTGGCCCACCAGCTAACCAATAAACTAATCCACCAGCCCTGTATACAAATAAAACAGGCTGGTATGGATGGTCGTACCGAGCTCGTTGATGCGGCAATTGAATTATTTGACCTTGAAATAAAAGATTGAAATTAAAAACTAACCTCAAAGTAATTAAACTTAACACCTGACACAGAACATTATGAAATCCTCCATAAGCAATAAACTCGAAATCCTCACCGAGAGATACGAAGAAATCGCCATCCTGCTATCACAACAGGAAGTCATGGCAGATCAGAATCAATTTCGTGATCTCTCCAAAGAATATGCTGAACTTCGTCCTGTTGTTGAATGTTTTGCCCAATATAATGAAACCATTGAAACCATTGAAGCCGCCAATGAGATGCTCTCAGACAGCGATCCTGAAATGAAAGAAATGGCCAATGAAGAAATCAAAGGAGCCATGCAGGATCAGGAACGTTTTTCACTTGAATTGCAAAAAATGTTATTACCCAAAGATCCCAATGATAATAGCAATATCTTTCTGGAAGTTCGTGCCGGAACCGGGGGTGATGAAGCGGCTATTTTTTCTGGTGATCTGTTTAAAATGTATAGCCGTTATGCTGAAACACAGAAGTGGACTGTAGAAATCATGTCTGAAAACTGTGGTGATCATGGTGGCTATAAAGAAATTGTTGCACGTATTGTAGGTCAAGGTGCTTATTCAAAACTTAAATTTGAATCCGGTGCACATCGTGTACAAAGAGTACCGGAAACAGAATCTCAAGGCCGTGTTCATACTTCCGCCTGTACCGTTGCTATAATTCCCGAAGTGGATGCAGTGGAAGCTATAGATATTAATCCTAAAGATCTACGCATTGATACATTCAGAGCATCCGGAGCTGGTGGACAGCACGTTAATAAAACTGACTCCGCCATTCGCCTGACCCACCTGCCAACAGGTGTTGTCGTGGAATGTCAGGAAGAACGCTCACAGCATAAAAACAAAGCCAAAGCTTTATCAATGCTTACCTCGCGTATCTTAGCTGCTGATCAAGAAAAACAACATTCAGAACAAGCGGCTAATCGAAAACTACAAGTAGGCAGTGGCGATCGTAGTGAGCGCATCAGAACCTATAACTACCCTCAGGGACGTGTCACTGATCATCGTATTAGTTTAACCCTGTATAAACTAGAAGAAGTCATTAATGGTGATTTAGGCTCAATTATTGATCCCTTATTAAGTGAATATCAGGCTGAATTACTGGCATCTATGTCTGAAGAATAATGCCTGAAAACTCATTATCCATTGCTGAAACATTAGATGCAGCTATTAAACAACTCCATTTAAGTGATACAGCAAAACTCGATAGTGAAATATTATTACTCCAGGTTTTAAATAAGACTGCACAGCCTACAATCACAAAAACCTGGCTATTAACCTGGCCGGAAAAAACACTCACAGAAAAACAAACTCAACAATACAATCACTCTCTGAATCTACGCGAATCAGGCATGCCTATTGCATATATCACTGGCACAAAATGCTTCTGGAAATTTAGCCTTGAAGTCAATTCCCATACCTTAATCCCCCGACCTGAAACTGAATTGTTAGTCGAATCTGCCTTAGAAAAAATATCAAACACAGAAGAAACTCATATACTGGATTTAGGTACAGGTTCCGGAGCAATTGCACTGGCCATTGCATCAGAAAGGCCACAATCACAAGTGCTTGCCACAGACATTAGTCATGCAGCTTTAGAAATAGCTGAAAAAAATGCCAGCAATCTAAGACTAACAAATATTAATTTTCTACAATCACATTGGTTTGATGCCATTATTGCAAATTCAGATATAGAAAGATTTGATATAATCATTTCAAACCCACCCTATATCGCAGAAAATGACCCACTTTTAGAGGATAATGTAAGAAGATATGAACCCACACAGGCACTCATTTCAAATGATAAGGGTTTAAATGATATCAAGCAGATTATAAAAAATTCAGTCCATTACTTAAAACCAGAAGGCTGGTTATTTTTTGAACATGGACATACACAGGCAGGTGAAGTTCAAATACTATTAAAAACACATTCATTTAATAAAATCACCACCATAAATGACCTCAATCATCACCCAAGAGTCACATTTGCACAACTATAACAGCTCTTCTCTTTTGCTCTTCACACCCATAAGTGAGGAACATAGTGCGGGTAGTGATTGGTGAGATGTTGTTACTATTGCTGGTGCTTTTCGAGGCATGGATGCCGAGGCAGAGCGTCACATGGATGTGCTTGAGCGTCCCAAGCAATAGTAACGACACCTCACCAATTACGGATACCAATACATTTCCTAACGCCCAACTTTAATAGCCTCTAGTATTTTTCTCTACCCAGCGATCCTGACCATCTTTTAACTGCTCTTTTTTCCAAAAAGGTGCTTTTGATTTTAAATCTTCCATAATTTCCCGGCAGGCCTCAAAAGCCTGTTTACGATGTACTGTCCAGACTGCTACTAATACAATAGGATCATTGGGCTTAATAGCACCAACACGATGCACCACCAAACTTTCTAATAATTGATACTCTCCGGTTGCCTGCTGGCATATATTCTCCAGATGCCGTTCTGTCATACCTGGATAATGCTCTAAAAACATCTCTGAAACATTATCGCCTTCATTAAAATCACGCATAGTGCCTACAAAAACTGCGGTTGCCCCATACTGACCTTCTAAATGAAGCATATTTTGCTGGTAATCATCTATGACTTTCCATGGGTCAAACGCTTCTGAATCAATAATAATGGTCATTTTAACCTCCCGTAACCGGGGGAAAGAAAGCTACTTCATCTCCCTCTTTCACCGGTGCTTTTCCATCTACATAATCCATATTCACTGCAATAAGTACATTCTCAGGCCGTGTCTTACCCCCGGCACAATGCTCCCAGATATCATTCACAGTAGAAATAGAATATTCTTTTAGAGTTTCACTGTCTACTTCACAATCTTCTCCGATTAAATCACGCATACTAGCAAAAAATTTAACTTCTATACTCACTCTGACCTCTCGCTCTTTTATCCTAGGCTATTGCGTTTCCCAGGTTTATAATTGAATGCTGAATTTTATCTTATTTAAACGTATAATCAACCAACAAAACTACTATAAAACAATTTTTCTTTCAACGCATAGCAATAAGTGAATTTTATGAGTAAATTATCACATTTTAATAATAAGGGTGAAGCCCATATGGTGGATGTGGGGGCAAAATCTATCACTCACAGGCGTGCTGTAACTGGTGGTGAAATCATTATGCATGCTGAAACTCTGGCACTAATCGTCCAGGGAACACATAAAAAAGGGGATGTTCTGGGTATTGCTCGTATCGCGGGCATTATGGCTGCCAAGCAAACTGCTAATCTTATTCCCCTATGCCATCCTCTTGCACTCACACATGTTGACCTTGAACTTGATGTAAACGAGCCTGAAAACAAAGTCATGTGCCGTTGCACTGTTGAAACAGATGGCAAAACAGGCGTTGAGATGGAAGCATTAGCAGCAACACAAATTGCCTTACTCACCATTTATGATATGTGCAAGGCCGTTGATAGAGGCATGATAATGAGCAATGTACGCTTATTAGAAAAAGAAGGCGGTAAAACCGGTTATTGTTCTTCTCTGTCTTAACAAACAAAGAACAAAAGATGGGGTATGCATTCGGATAAATACTTTGGAAAATGATTTCAAACTACTTCTCTGCACACTCTCCCACTGTACTTATCCTCACTTTTGATGTTAAAGAGCAAGATTAAGAGCCAAATAAAAATCATAAATCCATTGATTATTAAGGAACATAGCCAGATTCTTATGTAGCCTATCACCCTTTAATAGTTATTCCGCTTCCCAAATCTGCCACTCGCCTAAATTTTTCCATCAAGGAATTTTATCAAATAGAGACAATTTTGAATCGTGATTTTTTCGTTTATCAACGCCTTTTCACTTGTCTCAATCAGAGCAAATCTTGTCATTCGAGATTGAATTAAGAAGCTTTATAGTTTGAATTAAAACAGTTTTTTTGTATATAACTGTACCTGATTACCCACAAAGCTCAGCTACCTCTTGGAGGTAATATATCTACCGAAGCCAATAACTACGGTAAAGCTAATTTATTGCACTAATACAAACAGGTCATTTTTCTCTAAGATTGTATATAATTTCTTATTATTCAAAATTTTCATCTATAACATATTGTTTTTACAAATATTATATTTTCTGAATATGGCTGAGCTTTGTAAGTAATCAGGTAATTGTATATCTACAATAGTCTCTTTTTTATAGTCACAAATTAATCAAACAAGGAATAACCATATAAAATATAGTTTATTACCTTATTTAATTACTAATTATTAGAGCCTCTTGCAAAATTCCAGAGGCTAAATGTTAAAAATACTCCTATCACGGAGTGACCGATTTTTTTATGATACTTGTACATTTTTAACCGTATTTTCTCATCATACTTAGAAAATTATCCATTAGACTCATATAGGTAAGCCATTTAAAACTATAAATCTTATAAAACTAAAACTATTTTTTAAGTCTACTTGATTACCCACAAGGCTCCTCTATATTTTGATAATTGTACTATAATTAAAATATAAATTATGTGGGGAGTACAATGATGGCAAAAAATAAAATTCAGTTCTAGGAAGGCTACAGTTTATTTGAGCTTTTTAATGATTATGGCACTGACGAACAGTGCCGACAAGCCTTATTTTAATGGAAGTTTCCTGATGGATTTATTTGTCCAGAGTATGGCAATAAAACATTTTGCACTTTAAAAAAACGTCACCTTTATCAGTGCCACCATTGTCATCATCAGACATCAACAACCTGTGGGACAATATTTGATAGTACAAAACTGCCTTTATCTAAGTGGTTTTTAGCAATTCATCTTATGACTCAATTGAAGACAGCTGTTTCAGTGTTAGAATTAAAGAGACAGCTTAAGGTAAGCTATACCACAGCCTGGAGTATGAAACAAAAAATCATGCAGGTTATGAAAGAGCGTGATGACAGTAAACATTTATCTGGTATCATTCAAATTGATGATGTCTACTGGGATGGTGAGCACAGAGGTGGTTCCAGAGGTCGTGATTCAGAAAATAAAACACCTTTCGTTGCAGCCGTTTCTACTAATGAAGAGTGACCCCCGATTGCAATGAAATTAAATGTGCTCAAAGGGTTTAAGTCCAGTGAAATAAAACGATGGGCACAGGCTCACTTAACACATGGAAGCACTGTTTACTCGGATGGTTTAAATTGCTTTCCTGCGGTTAAAGAAGCTGACTGTAAGCATGTTTCATTAGTCACGGGTGGTGGTGCAACCAGTGTTGATAAAATTGAGTTTATCTGGGTTAACACTATAATAGGTAATATCAAAAACTCTATGAAGGGTAGCTATCACTCCATTAACTCAAAACACTTGCCTCGGTATCTTGCAGAATTTTGTTATCGATTTAATAGACGCTTTAACTTAAAAGACATGATGCCAAGGTTTTTATGCGTGGCGATGAAAA
>JAUJGA010000300.1:0-8965 GCA_042095675.1 Gammaproteobacteria bacterium | reverse complement strand
CATAGACTTAAAAAATAGTTTTGGTTTTATAAGATTTTTAGTTTTAAATGGCTTACCTATGCGATTCTAATGGATGATTTTGTAAGTATGATGAGAAAACACGGTTAAAACTGTACAAGTATCATAAAAAAATCGGTCACTTCGTGACAGGAGTATTTTTAACATTTAGCCTCTGAAATTTTGCAAGAGGCTCTATAGATTGACTTAATTTGGCCAAAAACTACCATGCAACAAGAAAAAAATTTAAATAATCTGCAGGTTTGGGTGACACGCCCTGTACAACAGGCAAAAATACTAAGCAAAATGATTCTGGATCATGGTGGACAGCTTATTCAATTTCCTGTCATTACAATACAAGCTATTGCTCTGACAACAAACAATAGTGATCTTTTAAAGCAACTTGAAAGCATAGATTATATTGTATTTGTTAGTCCTAATGCTGTTACATACGGTGTGACAGAACTTCTTAAATATGGAGAAATACCGGCACACTTAAAGTTAGTCACGATCGGTCAGGCCAGTGCACAGAAACTTCAACAAATGACTGGTAGAACTCCCGATATTTCCCCTATAGATTATTATAATAGTGAAGCACTATTAGCACATAAAGGTTTAAGCCATAATACAATAAAAAATCAAGAATTCATTATTTTTAGAGGTCGTGGTGGACGCGAATTATTGGCAGATACCCTGAAAGAAAGAGGTGCAATTATCTATTATGTTGAAGTTTATCAACGTTTAAAACCAATAGTAAGCGATAATGAAATTAACGCCTTATTGCAAGAGTCAACTCGTAAAGAAACAACATCTCGCATTATTAGCCTAAGCAGTAATGAGGGTTTGAATAACCTTGTTGAAATATTTGCAAATTCGTCTAATCAATACGCCTATGAGCAGTTATTATTAAGCCCATTAATTGTTGTCACGAAAAAAATGCGTCTAAACGCACAAAATTTAGGCTTTAAAAGTGATATTGTTATTGCTGATAAATCCAGTAATGATGCCTTCCTAAAAGGTATTTTTAAATGGCAGGCAGCTAAAACATGATTCGTTCAAAACAGTCTCTAATGATCGCCTGCAAAATCAAATGAGTCAAAATAAAAACTCCCTATATCCATACACTTTGTCTGAAACTGATCTTTAGCAGCCATTATCATAGCTGGAGGGCCACAAACATAAATATCGTAAGGGTTTAAATCAGCAAAATCATTTAAAACAGTTTCATGAACATAGCCTTTTTTTCCTGACCAGCTGTCGTCAGCCTCAGATAATACTGGCGTATAATGAATATTTTCATTTTCAGCAGCCCATGTTTCAGCCATTTTATTCAAATATAAATCTGATTCAGAACGAGCTCCCCAATAAAGATGGATGTGACGCGTTTCCTTTTCTTCTAGTAGATGTTCAATAATACCTTTAATTGGTGCAAATCCTGTACCACCAGCCATTAAGATAATCTCTCTCTGAGAATCTTCCTGGTAGAAGAAGCTACCATGAGGCCCTTCAATACGCAGCAAATCTTTTTCCTGCATAGAATTAAATACTTTTGGAGTAAACAAACCATCTTCAATATGGCGAATATGTAATTCTAAAAACTCATCATTATGAGGTGCATTGGCAATAGAAAAACTACGGTGACGACCATCTTCAAGTAGAATATCAATATACTGACCCGCCAGAAACTGCAGACGTTCTGAAGAGGGTAACTTGATTAATAACTGCATCACATCATCAGCAAGAAGATTCATTTGCTGCACACGACAAGGCAGGGTTTTAATGTCTATACGACGACGCATTGTTAACCTCAATAAATTGAAAATCTAGGATATATTAAAGTTGGTTAATATATCTCATTTTAGATAGAATGAACAGTCATAGAAGAAAAAAAATAAAGAATTATAAATTTTATACGCTAATAAGGCTAAGATTACCCCAAGAGGGTACAGCATGAGCATAGCTTATATTGATAACATATTAGGAGCCAGTAATGAGTACCGCCGTTTCCGGAACAAGTGAGCTATTAAATTATTTAAATAATAACACTTTTTATTCTGATATTCATCCAAAGCAAAACAATATGATTAGCTCATCTATTACAAAATCAGGTGATGATGTCTCTATTGGTATTTGGACTCCAGAAAAACGCAGGCACTACTGAATAGCCAAATAGCTGAAAAACTGGAAAAACGTTTTGGCGAAGAATGCATTAAACTGCAGGGCTTGCAGGCACAAGATTTTACTCCTGAAAAAGTGTCTGAGCGGATCCTGGGCTTTGTTTCCGGACGTATTTTATCTGAGCAAGATAAAGGTAAGCAGACAACACTCATGTCTCAGGCCAGAGAAGGCATTGAACACGGCTCTGATGAAGCTAAGGAAATTTTAGAGAGTCTGGGTGTACTCAATAGTAGAGTAAAAGATGATATTAGCTCAACTTATGATCTCATACAACAGGGGCTGGGTCGCTTAGAAGATCAAATAAATGGTGTTGTCAGCAATGAACTTGAAACAAAAAAAGAAGCATCGTGACAAGTACAACAGGCATCCATGCAAAATAGTTACTCCCGCAATGATGAAGGAATGGCTATAGTGAAACTCGAAATATTTCTGCTAGCACCGGCTTATCTTATCAGATTCAGGGCGACCTGGATGATAATGAGCAAAAAGCTATTGATGACTTATTAAAAGATGTCGCCAGGGTATCAGATAGTTTTTTCTCTGGTAAAGTACAAAATGCCTTTGATATGGCTGTAAAAATGGATTTTGATAGTGAAGATCTGACCCGTTTTTCACTGAATATGGATTATCAGGAAACTCGTCAGGTAGCTATTAGTACCTATAATAATGTTCAGGCACAGCCAGATAGAGAGGCGATCAGACAACACCCAGGACAAGGACATGCTTATGGTCGGGATACTACTCCGGGACAACAACAATTTGATCCCCGTGCATTGAAAGATATGAGTAGCTTTATCAATGAGCTCGATAAAGTATTCCAGAATCCTTTTGTCATGCATAAATTTAATCAGCCTGAAGAAGGTATTGGCGGCTTACTAAAAGAAATGAATCAATTACTGCATGCTGATGAAATGGAGCAATTAAAAGAAGAGTCATCTTCTTTACTGGATTCACTAGTAGAGCAATTGAAAAACAATCACTCAAATGATGCTTAGCCAGAACTTGCATCAACAACTACCGATGAATAAAAGTCAGCTTAATCAGGTAATGCCGAGCCTTCATCACCCCAGCAAAGAGTAGCTCCGCAACCTGGTGTTTCAAATAGATCAATACGATCTAATTGCGGGAGTGCATCCGCCATTCTATCTTTAATCCAATAAAGTAAATGAGTCACATCAGCTTCTTTCAGTCCATCCAATAAGTCCAGCTGATGATGATCAAGTTGTTCATAAACATCCTTGAACTGATTTTTTACATCACCATAATCCACCGTCCAGCCCATTACCTTATCTAATTCTGCAGTGAGATGTAGGCGAATTAAATAACTATGTCCATGTAATCTTCTACGCTTATTATCAGCATCGACATTAGAAAGTTTTAAAGCACTTTCAAACCGCTGTTCTTTCCAAATACGATAGTGTCTGCCATTATAATGACAACCTGAGGTATGTGTTTCATATACTGTTACCCATGATAACTGAGAAAATTCAGGCTTTAATTGCTGCCAAATCCAATGTGCTAAAACTTCAGATGTGGGATTTTCCAGCCCCTCAATATCATTTAGACAAGTATAATCCAATTGCTCGTGTAAGACCTGCCAATATTCGTCAATTATAGAAAAATCTATACCCATATCATCATTTATAGAATCATGCTTGAGGTTCTGATTGGCATGTAATATCACTTCAAAACCATGTCCATGCATACGACCACAGGGGTGTCCTGCCGCAACGTTGGGAAGCTGATGCGCAGCTTCAAAACGATAACGACGCCAGATATGGGCTTGTTCATGCTCATCCAGATCAACACCTGAGTCATGTGTACTTTGAATGCCCACCCTATCAATGCCTGAGCTATTCACTCCTAAAGACGGTATCCCTGAAGAAGTCATTTTTTTATGAATCCAACGTGCCAGATTTTCATCTGTTGGAATATCAATTTGCTGATTCAAGAAAGTATAATTCAGTGGCTCAATAGTTTTTTCTAAATGATTTTTCAGGAAACTCACAGCGTCCATTTTTTTGTCATTAAAACTGCTTTCATTGCTTAAAACACTTAAGGGAATTCTCACCGAAGCTTGATAGCTATGCCCATGAAGTCGAGCCGCAGGATGTCCTTTCGGCAGAATATTAATCTGACAAGCAGATTCAAAAGGAGCACTCACCAGATAGTATATTTTATTACTCATTGTTTAATTTCTTAGCCCACATTATTACGTACTTTTAGTTATAGTTGAAACATCTATTACTCTAATTTATCCCAGTGATTTATCTTTTAAACAATCACAACGGACAAAGATTAAAATAAGGGTACCTGTTAGTTTTATTTGAAAGGCATTATTTCATTAAAAGAATGAATTGCCTGAAACTGTTCAACATCTTTTTTTCCAGCCTTACTATCAGGTTCATAGATTGCCAGTAGATGTTTAATACCATATTTCTGAGCTGAGCCCAGAGCATTGAGGTTATCATCAATTAGTAGTGTACGTTTAGGATCGTAACTTTCTAAACTCTGTAATTTATCCCAAAATTGAACTTCTTCCTTGGGAATACCTAAATCATGAGCACAGATTATTCTATCTAATAAGCATGATAATGGAGTGTTTTCCATTTTAAGAGACAAACTCTTTTGGTGGGCATTAGTTACCAGAACCCTGAGTTTTCCGCATTTTTCCAGGTTTTCTAGAAATTCCAGGACATAGGGGTGAACCTGAATAAGATGTTTAACTTCTGCTTTAAGCAGAGCTATATCCAGGTCTAATTCCTTAGACCAGAAATCAACACAATACCAGTTCATTGAGCCTTCAATCGATTTAAAGCGAGGAACGAGTTCATCCAGAGCTTGCTGTGTAGTGAGTCCATTTTTTTCTGCATAACGCAGGGGAACATGTTTCAACCAAAAATGATTATCAAAATGTAGATCTAATAAAGTGCCATCCATATCAAGAAAAACACTCTCTATCTGATTCCAGTCCAACATACTTTTTTACCTTCAAGAAGTCTGTTTAATCATTTGAAAAACTGCTATTATAGCACTCTGATTAAGCTACATAAAAGTAATTATAGTGACACCGAAACAAACAATTAAACCCCTGATAACAGACTGCAAAGTAGTTGCTCAAAGCCGTTTATTTCGGATAGAACAGGTTGATCTTACTTTTAGTAATGGTACAAAAGTAGAATATGAGCGTCTTCGAGGTTCTAATCGCGGCGGTGTTTTAGTGGTTGCTTTACTGGATAAAGATACACTCTTAATGGTTAGAGAATATGGAGTAGGTGTTGAACGCCATGAATTGATGTTCCCCAAGGGGCGTATAGAAAATGATGAGCCCATAGAAGATGCCGCTAATCGTGAACTTCAGGAAGAAGTAGGCTATGCTGCCAGGAAACTGACTTTAATTAAATCTATGACTCTGGCACCCGGTTATATGGGACAATTGACCCATGTAGTGCTGGCAGAGGACTTGTATCCTGCCAGCCTGGAAGGTGATGAGCCTGAACCATTGGAAGTGGTTCAATGGCGTTTGGATGAGATAGACAATTTGGCCATGCAGGAAGATGTTAGTGAGGCTAGAACAATAGCGGCGGCTTATATAGTAAAGGCTCTGCTGGATAAAAGATAAGGTTTTGTATGTATTCACAGCAGGATTTACGTAATTTATTGCCACAGGTCATTGATGTTGCCATACAGGCTGGACAAGTGATTATGGGTATTTATGAGTCTGATTTTAAAGTGAAGAATAAATCAGATAATACTCCGGTAACCTGTGCTGATTTAGCTGCTAATGACTTAATTGTGGAAAAATTAGCACAAATTAACTCTGCCATTCCTATATTATCAGAAGAATCTTTATCTATACCCTATGAACAACGTTCACAATGGGAAACTTATTGGCTGGTTGATCCTCTGGATGGCACCAGAGCATTTATTGATAAAACAGACGAATTCAGTGTGAATATCGCTTTAATTCATCAGAACTATCCAATTCTCGGAGTTATTTTTAGCCCGGTAAAAAAAAGTAGTTTCTATGCCTGTAAGGGAAATGGAGCTTTTTATCTGGATGATGATAACCAGGCAAAAAGTATCCAGGTTCGAGAAAAATGTCAGGAAAAAATCATTGTTGCAGGCACAGAAAAATCTGCTCAGAGCCATATTTTACAAGGATTTCTATGTAATTTAGAAAAAACATTTAATTCTTATGAAATTAAATTTATGGGGAGCTCACTAAAATCCTGTATGGTCGCAGAAGGTATTGCAGATGTTTATGCTCGCCTCGGACCCACTTCAGAATGGGATACTGCTGCTGCACAATGTATTGTAGAAGAGGCGGGGGGCTTGATTACGGATACAAAAATGCAAAAATTACGTTACAACACAAAAGATTCCTTGCTGAATCCAGACTTTTTTGTTTTTGGCGATCATTCTATTGCTTGGAATCAGTTTTTATAAATTGGGCTGTCGGCTCTCATCAAACATGAATTTGTCACCACTGCCTCTTTGCAGATAAAAATGTTTGCAAAGCAACAGCGGCGAAAAATTCATTGGCCGAGTGATCTTAGAATTTAATATCTGAGAGTTCATCCATACCACCTGCATTTCCCTCACTCATACGAACCTTCAATTGTAAGTTATTATACGAATCAGCATATTCAAGAGCTGTTTTTAACTCAATTATTCCAGTTTTATACATATTATATAAAACATCATCAAAGGTCTGCATTCCATATTTCTTACCTTGTTCCATCGCTTCAGGTAATTTTTCCATTTTCTGTTGTTGTAAGAGTTCTGTGATATAGGGTGTATTAATCATAATTTCTACAGCAGGGTAGCGACTACCATCTTTTCCGGGGATTAGACGCTGAGCAATAATGGCTCTGAGATTACGCGAGAGATCTTCAGATAATTGTTTATGTTCACTTTTTGGAAAAAAGTTAAAAATTCTGTCTAGAGCATGGATGGCATTGCTTGCGTGTAGAGTGGTGAGACAAAGATGCCCGGTATCTGAGTATGCTAGAGCATGTTCCATAGTGTTTGCATCACGTACCTCACCAATTAAAATTACATCAGGGGCTTCACGCATGGCATTTTTAAGAGCATTTTCATAACTCAGAGTATCTAATCCAATTTCACGCTGATTGACGATGGCTTTTTTATGAGAATGAATAAATTCAACAGGGTCTTCAATGGTAAGAATGTGTCCACCAATATTGGTATTACGATGTCCAATCATTGCTGCCAAACTGGTTGATTTTCCTGAGCCGGTTGCTCCTACCACCATCACCAGACCATTTTTATGGGAGACAATATCCTTCAAGGTAATGGGAAGATTCATATCCTCAACTTTAGGTATTTCTGTAATAATATGGCGGATGACTAATGCTATATCACCACGCTGCCTAAATGCATTGGCACGATAGCGTCCAACACCTTCTATGTCAATGGCAAAATTAAGCTCCAGAGTATCATGAAACTCCTGTAATTTTTCTTCATCAACTAAGTTTTCTAAAATAGATTCTAATTGTTCAGCATTGAGTTTTTGCTTACTAACTGGGCGTATAACACCCTGGACTTTCATTGATGCACTGGCATTAGTACTGAAAAAAAGATCGGATGCTTCTTCAGCGACCATTAATTGTAGAAATTTGGTAATATCCATGTTATTCCTTTATTTTTTCTGTGTGCTCAAAAATAGAGTCAATGAGCGTAAACAGACATAATTGCTTTAAGTTCTTTGAGCACTATGCTTTGTTCTTTTGTATTAAGTTCTTCTATAAAACTAATGGGCTGATTCTTTTCCATTGCTATAATAGTAGCATTAACGGTTTCACAACCACTCTGACAGAGGAATTCAAGATAGTGAGTTAATTTTGTATGTTCCATAAAGATTTAGCTAATATTATTGAATGACAAAGTTGGTGAAATACAGGCCTTCTATTTGTGCTACATCTGTCAATTATTCTAAAAGTGTTTTCACTTCCTTTTGTGTTTTTACCTGCAGGGCTTTTTTCTTCTTAGGGGTATTAATACCGTCTCGGGTTTGTGATGAAAGCCCTGTAATAATGATATCTCTTAATGGGGCATTATGCTTGGTTACTGCTGCAATAGCTTCTGGTGAGACAAGAAGCTGAATACGAACCTGGAGAAAACGCATTCTACGTTCATCTGTTTTTAAATTGACGACAAAAAAGGAGGAGAAAGTTCATAATACTCTGTATTATCAATAGCTTCATCCTCTTCATCAGCAGCATAAACAGGCGTTATAAATATTAAGGCTAATATTAACAAACCTGAATTCAAGTAATAAGTGCATGACCGGTTAACTCTTCAAAAACTTCATAAGGAGTTTTGTATCCCAGACACTTTCGTGGCCGACTATTGAACTTGTGAACAGTATCATAAACTTCTTTTTTAGTAACATCAATCAGCTCCATTTTCTTAGGGAAATACTGCCTTAATAAACCATTAGCATTTTCATTTTGTCCTCGTCCCATGAGTGGTAATGCTTTGCAAAATACGTTTTACAGTTCAATGTAGTGGCTATTTCTTTATGGTACGCAAACTCTTTACCATTATCATATGTTACAGTTTTTATAAAATTTTCAATGGGAGAAAATAAACTTTTTATTGCATCAGTGACTGAACGAGCAGGTTTTGTTCCAGTTGGCATAGCCAGTCGTAATTTGGATTTTCTTTCATCCAGTGTTACTATCGCCCCATGATGATTTTTACCTATAATGGTATCTGCTTTCCAATCACCAACATGCTCTCTGCTATTGACAACATCTGGCCT
>JAUJGA010000299.1:0-5417 GCA_042095675.1 Gammaproteobacteria bacterium | reverse complement strand
TTCGCAAACAAATTTGGCTTGGGTTTTATTCAAAAACTAGCAATTCAGCTAAGAAACTCTCTTAAATTGTTAGTTTTGCAAGCACCTCCATAGAATATATTTTCATTCAGCTCATTTTTCTAATATTATTGTTACTGATTTTTTTCGCTGCACTGAGAATGCAACAATGAAAGCAAGAGGTATCCAAAAAACAAACCAGCGCTCATTAGCTCTTGATATAGGATATGAACCATTACTTAACAGACAAATTATGCCAAACACCATGATTACACCTAAAATCGAAAAGTTTTCTTTTTTTCTGCTAAAACACACCGATAAGGCATAATAAATAATAGTTAAAATTAGTGCAACACCAATAACCCCACTATATAACCAGGTTGATAAAAGAAAATTATGACTATGCGATACCATTCTATTTGCAGATGTATTAAACTTAAATTCCGTACTCAGTCCATACCCAAAGAAAGGGTTTTCTAATGACAAGTTAACCGAATCTTTCCAGATAATACCTCTATAAGAAACATCAAAACCACGGGAGAACGTAGTATCAAAAAAACTGGTCATAATAGCAACAAACAGAATGACTATTATCAACAATAATAACGGATAATAAATACGTTTATAATCAACGGCTTTTATGACTAAAAAAAGTAATGGTACGGACAGCAGTAATGCTATTTGCGGCCCCCGACTTTTGGTCAGCAATATTTCCAGAGCAAAAATAAGACAAAGACACAAATAAACAAATAACAGGGTTTTGTTCTTTTCTTTAAGATAAGCTCCAGCAGAAAGCAAGAATAAAGCACCATAAACAGTGGCACTGGATATCACATCATTCAAACCACCCCAGAGAACCAGCCGTTCTGTATAACCACTGGAAAAATACATCCAGAAAGAAAAACAAGCAAGCACAAAACCATTGAGCATCAAAAGTACAAAGATAAGTTTTTCACTTAACGGATAATATAAGCAGATATGATAAACGGCATAAAATAGAATCATTAACACAGCCGCTCTTTTAAAGTAGGTAACAAAAAATGCAGGTTGAAAATTCTCGGCCCAGAAGATAGATATTAGTGAATAAAAACAAAAAAGAGCAATCATGAGTAACAATTTGTTTTTATGCAATTGCTCTTTAATAAATAGAGGAATTAAAACCAGAGAAGGTAACACAACCAGAATAAAATAAACCGTATGGAGGCGAGAATACTTAACCTGCCAGAAAAACCCTGTGAGAAAACACAACATGCCTAAAAATAAGATAAGAGAGGCTGTCTTTTGATATGTCCTCAGTTCCTGAAATTTATGACTTAATGATAAAACCATCATTGTACCCGATTGTCTGTATTGAAATGCATTATTATGACATAATTTACTTTTCTGAACAGTTTATTTGATAGGATATTCCATTGAAAATACTCGATTGTACTTTACGTGATGGCGGCTATTATAATTCCTGGAATTTTTCTGAAGAGCTGGTCAAGGACTATTTAACAGCTATCAGTCAATCTGGGATTAGCCATATTGAGTTGGGTCTGAGGAATTTTTCCAAACAGACCTTTTTGGGTGCTTTTGCCTACACATCTGATAACTATCTCAATGCTTTAGAACTTCCTGAAAATTTAACCTATGGTGTTATGCTGGATGCTAAAACAATATTGTCTTCAGGCAAGAGCATTCACGATGCCGTCCAACAATTATTTACAGAAAAAAACAAGAGTAAAATTTCACTGGTTAGAATCGCCGCTTATTTTCAGGAAGTTGAATCATCAATGGCCATTGCGATTGAGTTAAAAAAACTAGGCTATACCGTTGCTTTTAATTTAATGCAGGCTAACGGAAAGTCTTCTGAACTGATCCGTCAAACAGCTCAATTAATAGCCTCATGGAATGTTATTGATATACTATATTTTGCAGATTCATTAGGTAATATGAATCCCCGGGAAGTCAAGCGTGTCATTACAGCATTACGTACTAAATGGCATAAAGATCTGGGTATTCATACTCATAATAATATGGGTAGAGCGCTGGATAATAGTTTGCTGGCTATTGACCATGGTGTTAAGTGGATTGATTCTACTGTGACCGGCATGGGACGTGGTGCCGGCAATACTGCCACTGAAAAATTACTAGCCAGTTTAACTAATAACCATGAGTATTTTCTTCCTTTTCCAGTATATGAACTTGTCATAAGACACTTTGAAACATTGAAAAAAAAATATGGCTGGGGTGATCACTTACTTTATTTTCTGGGCGCACAACATGATGTCCATCCTATGTACATTCAAAACATGCTCTCTAACAGCCATTTAGGCAAAGAGGAACTTATTGGCTCAATTAAATTTTTAATTAACCAGAATGGTACCAATCAATACGACGGAAAACTACTGGAAACAGCACTATCTCTCAGTAACACGACAAGTGAAGTAAAAGGACAGACTTTAGCTCCCCAGTTTAAACAAAAGGATGTTTTGATTATTGCTAATGCACCGGGAACAGCACAGCACAAATTTGCCCTTGAACTGTATATTAAAAAATATCATCCTGTTGTTATTGGGATAAACCTGGTAGACAAAATTAATGAATCTCTATTTGACTTTTTTTGCATCTCTCATAATTTAAAATTTCTCTCTGATTACAAGCATTACCAACAATTGAGCAAACCTTTAATTTACCCTAAACATCGTTTTAAAGAAGATGAAAAAAGCCAGCTCAACGCCTTGCCTGATTCAATTGATTATGGTGTAACAATTGAACAAAACAGCTTTAATCCTGATACCAATTTTTGTGAAATTCCTTATGATTTAACAATTTCTTATGCTATTTCAGTTGCTATCAAAGGACAAGCCAAGAGAATTCTTCTTGCAGGCTTTGATGGTTATAAAGCGACAGACAAACGGCAACATGAAATGATTCACTTATTTCAATTAATACAGGAAAATAATCATAAAGTAGATATGCTAGCCATTACACCAACTACCTATCCGATAAATAAAGGATCAGTGTATTCCATGCTTTGAGCACTATGATGTCATTATATTTGATTGTGATGGTGTTATTTTAGATTCTAATAATATGAAAGTAACAGCAATGCGGGTAGCGCTAATAAATTCTCACTATCCTGCTGAACTGGTAGATTTGGCAATCGATGCTTTTTTGAATAATTTTGGTAAAAGTCGCCAATATAACTGCCAGTATTTTGTTACAATCTTACTGGGACTGCATGGAAAAAGAAGTACTGATTTACAAAAGCTTATACTTGCTCACTACTCACAAGCTGTGGAAGATGAGTACTTAAATGTAGCTATGACCAGTGGCTCTTTAGCCTTATTAAAGTCACTAAAAAACAAAAGTCTTTATATCTCCTCTGGTTCAGAAGAAAAGCAATTAATTCGCATTTTTAACACAAGAACTCTCAATCATTACTTTAAGGGGATTTTTGGCAGTCCTGAGACTAAATCAAATAATGTAAACACTATCATCCAACAACACCCCGGGAGCAGTATCTTATTCATTGGTGATGCAGTTGCTGATTATAATGCAGCCATGGATAATAAGATTGATTATATTTTTTATTCTCATTATTCAAATGTAAAAGATAAAATGCTGGCAATGTCCAAAACCCACCATTTTAAAGTCATTAATTCTTTTTAGGAAAATACGTATTATGCATACCTCTGCTAAACCATATCTTGATGATCTCAATTATGCAGTGATTATTCCGGCACGCTACAAATCATCACGATTTCCCGGAAAGCCACTGGCTGATATTTGCGGCAAACCTATGATTCAGCATGTTTGGAAATTGTGCTGTACTGCTGTTGGTGCTGACAAAGTATATATAGCAACCGATGATGACACCATTGCCAACGCTGTCACCAGATTCGGCGGTCAAATCCTCTTAACCTCTGACACCTGCTTAACAGGAACAGATCGTCTCGCTGAAGCCAACAAACAGTTAAATTGTGACTTTATCGTTAATGTTCAAGGTGATGAGCCATTAATTAATCCTGATGACATACTCACTATTATCAATGAATATCTACGTCATCCTAATAGAGTCATTAATGCCATGTGTAAAATAAAATCTCAAGAAGAATTTGAATCACTTAATGTACCAAAGGTGGTTTGTGATAAAAACTTATCCTTACTCTATATGAGCAGAGCCGGTATACCTTTAGCAAAAAATGGTCAATTTCATTTTGCCTACAAACAGGTTTGTATTTATGCTTTTTCCAAACAACATCTTGAACTATTTCATGCTATGCATGAAAAAACTCCACTGGAACAGGTTGAAGATATTGAGATTTTAAGATTTTTAGAAGAAGGAATTGCGGTTAACATGGTCGAGGTGGCAGAGGGTTCATTAGCCGTGGATATTCCCTCTGATATTGATAAAATAGTGTACAAGCTTAGTGCAAATAGTAGATAATAATAGTGAAAAAAACTTTTTTATTGTGAGCTGAATTCGTATAATAAGTGCATGACCTCTGATAGTAGCTGAGCAAACACCCTGTAAATTAAACAAGACTCAGGGTTACAATGCCATGTTACGACATCAACAGCAGAGGCTACAAATGAGCTATAAACACCTGAGTCTTGAAGAAAGACATTATATCGAAATATCACTAAGAAACGAAGAGAGTCATGAAGTAATTGTAGAATCACTTGATCGTTCACAGAGTTCAATTACAAGAGAAATTGCACGTAATATAGGCTTGAGAGGGTATCGGCATAAACAAGCCCATAAAAATACCATAGAGCGCCATCAGAACAAATTTAAAGCCGTAAAAGTCACAAATCAAGTCAAGGACACAATCAGTGATTTACTTACAAAGGACTGGAGTCCAGAACAAGTATCTGGCTGGCTAAAAAAAGAAGACAGTATGTCATGAAACAATTTATCAATATGTTTTATCAGATAAGGCTGTTGGGGGTGTTTTGTATAAGCATTTAATGCATCAAAAGAAGACCTATAGAAAGCGCTATGGCTCTTCTAATAAGCGCAGTAAGAACGGTATCCCTGATATGGTTGATATTGATGAAAGGCCAGATGTTGTCAATAGCAGAGAGCGTGTTGGTGATTTGGAAGCAGATACCATTATTGGTAAAAATCATCGTGGGGCGATAGTCACACTGGATGAAAGAAAATCAAAATTACGACTGGCTATGCCAACTGGAACAAAATCTGCTCGTTCCGTCATTGATGCAATAAAAAGTTTATTTTCTCCCATTGAAAAATTTATAAAAACAGTAACATTTGATAATGGTAAAGATTTTGCGTACCACAAAGAAATAGCCACTACATTGAACTGTAAAACGTATTTTGCAAAGCCTTACCACTCATGGGAACGAGGACAAAATGAAAATGCTAATGGTTTATTAAGGCAGTATTTTTCTAAGCAAATGGAGCTGAT
>JAUJGA010000298.1:0-11904 GCA_042095675.1 Gammaproteobacteria bacterium | reverse complement strand
TATAGATGAAAATTTTGAATAATAAGAAATTATATACAATCTTAGAGAAAAAATGACCTGTTTGTCTTAGTGCAATAAATCCGCTTTACCGTAGTTATTGGCTTCGGTAGATATATTACCTCCAAGAGGTAGCTGAGCTTTATGGGTAATCAGGTAATAAATTGATAAATATCAATTTTATAACAAAAACTTGATAAAAAATACTATTATTTTAGTTATTGCTAATATTTAAGATAAACATATAATACTTATAGTAAATAACAAATTTAGGAATTTATTTTCGGAGTAAGATTTGTCATGCCAAAGAAAGCATCAGAAAGACGCGCAACAATCAAACGTCGTACCAATGAAACTCAGATTGAAGTAACTATCAATCTGGATGGAAGTGGTCAGGTTGATTTTAATACTGGTATCCCCTTTTTAGAGCACATGATAGATCAAATTGCCCGTCACGGTATGATAGATATTAATATCAAGGCAAAAGGTGATCTGGATATCGATGCACACCATAGCGCAGAAGATATTGGCATTACTTTAGGAATGGCCATTAAAAAAGCTTTAGGAGATAAAAAAGGCATTACCCGTTACGGGCATGCTTATGTGCCTCTTGATGAAGCTTTATCAAGAGTTGTAATTGATTTCTCAGGTCGTCCCGGTATAGAACACCACGTAGATTACAATCGTGAAACTGTGGGGAACTTTGACACTGAATTATTCCATGAGTTTTTTCAGGGTTTTGTCAATCACGCGTTGGTTACATTACATATCGACAATATACGTGGTCGTAATAGCCACCATATTGCAGAAACCATTTTTAAAGCATTTGGTCGTGCTGTGCGTATGGCAATTACCCCCGATCAAAGGATGCAAGGCACTATCCCTTCAACCAAGGGTAGTTTATAATACTGCCTGCCAGGATTCTGCACTGGAGTTTCATCTTTTTAAATCATCAATAGATATCATTTATGAGCAAACACACAACCGTCGCCGTTATTGATTACGGCATGGGCAATTTACATTCTGTTGCTAAAGCTCTAGAGCATGCAACCGGCTTTACTGAAAATACATCAGTCAAAGTCATAGTAACTGCTGATAAACAGCAAATCCATAATGCCGATCGGGTCGTACTACCTGGTGTTGGTGCCATGCGTGATTGTATGGGCGAAATGCAGCGTCTGGAGTTAATTGATGCTATCAAAGAATCGGCCGCAAACAAACCTTTTTTGGGTGTATGTATCGGCATGCAGGCATTACTCACCCATAGTGATGAGAATAATGGTGTGGATTGCCTTGATATTATCCCTGGAGATGTAGAGCGCTTTGCAGAAAACCTGAGTGATGCAACAGCTTCAAATGAACGCTTAACTTTTGATCGTCTAAAGATTCCGCACATGGGTTGGAATCAGGTTAATCAACAAATTAAACACCCTTTATGGCACAACATTCCACAAAATCAGCGCTTTTATTTTGTGCATAGTTACTTCGTTATTCCTAAAACACCTGAGCCCATTGCTGGTTCAACCACTTATGGTCATCCTTTATGTGTTGCCCTGTCTCAGGAAAACATTTTTGCCACGCAATTTCATCCGGAAAAAAGTGCGGATGCCGGCCTACAATTATTTGCCAATTTTATTGACTGGAATGGCTCTTACAATCCTTAAAGCTTCTACTGAGAAATAAATATGATATTAATACCTGCAATTGATCTAAAAGACGGCCAATGTGTCAGACTACGTCAGGGACGTATGGAAGATGATACAGTTTTCTCTGATAATCCTGTTGAAATGGCTGGTAAGTGGCATAGTGCTGGAGCAAGAAGATTACACTTAGTCGATCTCAATGGTGCTTTTGAAGGCAAACCAGTCAATGGTGAAATCATCCAGGAAATTACTAAAACCTATCCTGATCTCCCGGTGGAAATCGGTGGCGGTATTCGCACAGTAAAAACTGTAGAGGCATATTTAGAAGCTGGCATTGAATATGCCATTATTGGTACCAAAGCAGTAGAAGATCCTAAGTTTGTAACAGAATTATGTAAGAAATTCCCCGGCCATATTATTGTGGGCATGGATGCTCTGGATGGAAAAGTAGCTATCAAAGGATGGGCTGAAGTCTGTGATGTAGATTTGTTTGATCTGTCAAAGCGTTTTGAAGATGATGGTGTAGATGCTATTATTTATACGGATATCAGTCGTGATGGAATGATGCAGGGTGCAAATGTAGAAAACACTGCAGCTCTGGCACAAGCTATCAGCATCCCGGTTATCGCCTCAGGTGGTATTCATGATTTAGGTGATGTAGAAGCAATTTGTAAAGTAGCACATCATGGAATTTCAGGTGCGATCACAGGTCGTGCTATTTATGAAGGTACATTAGATTTTGCTGAGGGGCAGCAGTTAGCAGATAAGCTTTTAAAATAAACAGTTCAGGATACTCTTATCAAACATTGATAGTTAATAATACGCACTAAAGTAATGCCATTCACTACCCTGGGGACGCTCAAGTACATCCATGTAACGCTTTAAGAAAAACGTCCATGTTTTTCTAAACCCCAGTGCAGTAAACAGCATCACTTCATTGCTCACTGTATACTTTGTTTGTTCAATTGCTGTCCCAGAGCAAAAGAAAAGATACACTTATTGATTACTTATAATTTTCCGCCATCTTAAGCAATTAATGTAGGGTGGGCATGGCTCTATCTGCACACCATACTTTTTACATCGTACTCTGAAATTATAGTGGAGCTTTATGGGTAATCAAGATATATTTTGGACACCAATTTAAAAAAACCTTAATTCAAATAACCAAAGTAGTGTTAAGGAGTATGATTCATCTTTATGGGGTTTGCTGAGCCATGGATGGCGAAGCTAAGCGTGCCATGGATGGCATTGAGCTTCCCCACAAAGATGAATCATACTCCTTAACACGGTTTAAATCATACGAACAGAGAATTAAAATGGCACTAGCAAAACGAATTATACCCTGTCTTGATGTTGATAAAGGGAGGGTGGTGAAAGGCGTACAATTTGTCGATATTCGTGATGCCGGAGATCCGGTTGAGGTAGCCCGACGTTACAATAGTGAGGGGGCTGATGAACTGACTTTTTTGGATATCACTGCCACTCATGAAGGGCGGGATACAATTGTTCATGTTGTTGAAGAAGTGGCAGGGGAAATTTTTATTCCTCTCACTGTGGGTGGTGGGATTCGTACTGTCGATGATGTGCGTTTAATGCTCAATGCCGGAGCAGATAAAGTAGCTATTAACTCTGCTGCTGTGGCCAATCCTGATTTTGTACTGGAAGCGGCTGAAAAATTTGGCAATCAGTGTATTGTTGTGGCCATTGATGCCAAGCAGGTAGAAGAGCGGGATGGCCAGTCTCGTTGGGAAATATTCACCCATGGAGGGCGTAAGCCTACAGGTATTGATGCCATTGAGTGGTCAAAAAAAATGGTGTCCTATGGTGCTGGTGAATTACTGGTTACCAGTATGGATAATGACGGGGTTAAAAATGGCTTTGATCTACCCTTAACCCGAATGATAAGTGATAATGTTGAAGTACCTGTGATTGCTTCCGGCGGCGTGGGAAATTTAGATCACTTAGCTGAAGGGGTTATTCAGGGACATGCTGATGCAGTATTAGCTGCCAGTATTTTTCATTTTGCTGAATATAGTATTGCTGAAGCAAAGCAACATATGGCAAAGCAAGGGATTGAGGTTAGACTATGAGTTGGCTTGATGAGTTAAAATGGGATGACAAGGGTTTGATTCCTGCCATTGCTCAGGATCAAGCAACAGGTAAAGTAGTAATGTTTGCCTGGATGAACCGTGAATCTTTATCTATGAGTATAGAGATGGGACGTGCTGTTTACTGGTCACGTTCCCGTGCAAAAATCTGGGCCAAGGGTGAAGAATCAGGTCATGTACAAAAGATCAAATCCATTCGTGTGGATTGTGATAAAGATGTTATATTACTCAGCATTGAACAAATTGGCGGTATCGCCTGTCATACAGGTAGAGAAAGTTGTTTCTACTTTAATTTAGAAGAAAGTGAGTCAAATACTGGCCTTGAAAAGCAAGTAAATAACCCCATTACAACTGAACACTACTGGAAAGCAGTTGAGCCGGTTATCAAAAATCCCGATGAGATCTATAAATAAGATGCCTAATGATATTTTACAACAACTTGCCCAAACACTAGAAGAAAGAAAAAAAGCTGATCCAGATACTTCTTATGTTGCAAAACTGCACCAAAAAGGACAAGATACTATCCTGAAAAAAGTGGGCGAAGAAGCTACTGAAACTGTGATTGCATCCAAGGGCGGAAAAAAAGAAGAAATTATTTATGAAACAGCGGATTTATGGTTTCATAGTATGGTGATGCTTTCTTATCATGATCTAGGTCCCGATGATGTACTCAATGAATTAGCCAGACGTTTTGGCCTATCAGGTATAGAAGAAAAAGCTGGAAGGAAGAAATAAACAATGAGCGACTGTCTTTTCTGTAAAATTATTGCTGGTGATATTCCGGGTGATATCATTTATCAGGATGATAAGATTTTAGTTTTTAAAGATCTTTATCCAAAAGCAGAAGTGCATCTACTCATGATACCCAAACTTCATATTGAGAGTCTAGCTGAAATGACGCCCGTACATAATGAACTTATTTCTTATATGATGTTGAAATTACCTGAAATTGCCAAGTCTCAAGGATTATCAGGTGGTTTTAGAACTATTATTAATACTGGAAAAGAAGGTGGTCAAGTTGTTTTTCATCTTCATATCCATTTGCTTGGTGGAAAAAACCTAGCAGGCTTTTAATTTATTTAACAACGGAGAGAAATACTATGATGCCGGGTCCCTTAGAATTATTTATTATATTAGGAATTGTTTTAGTTTTGTTTGGTGCAAAAAAACTACGTAATATTGGTGGTGATTTAGGTGGAGCCATTAAAAACTTTAAATCATCAATGAAAGAAGAAGAGAACAATTCAGCTGACAGCACTTTTGATTCACCTTTAGGTACTGATGAATCACAAAGTAAGCTAGATGAAAAATCAGATGCAACTATTGATAGCAGCGTTGAAAAAACAAAAGAACAAGTTTAATTTTAGACTTCTTAACTTAGACTTCTTGTTAATTAATTGAATTTATTTTTCATATTATTACATGGAAAATAGAGTATATCTGGACTGATTTTTTATTATGTTTGATATTGGATTCTGGGAACTATCCCTGATTGGAATTGTTGGCTTACTTGTTATTGGTCCTGAGCGCATGCCTGCAGTGGCCAGAACGGTAGGTAAATGGGTAGGTCGTGCTAATCGTTTTGTCTCTAATATTAAAGATGATATCAACAAAGAACTCAAAGATGAGGATCTTAAAAATATCCTGTTAGAACAGCAAAAACTGGCTGATGAATTCAAATCCGCTTCAAATTCCATGAAATCATCTATAGAATCAGAAACCGACTCTCTTCGTGAACAAGTTCAGGTCGATGATTTATTAGTCATCGATGAAACAGACAAAAAAGAAGCATCCAAAAGCAATTCTGATCACTCAGTAGAAAAAACCTCAACAGAAAAAGATAAAACATGAGTGATAATATAGATCAAACTCAAGATAATCAAAAAATGGAACATGAACAACCATTCATGGCTCATTTAATTGAACTGCGTGATAGGGTTCTACGTATTGTTATGGTTGTATTAGCCATTTTTATGGTGTTATTTTTCTTTGCTAATGATCTATACCATATTGTTGCAGAGCCGCTATTAGAACAACTGCCTGATGGTAGCACTATGATTGCCACCGGAGTTGCCGCGCCATTTTTAACCCCATTCAAACTCAGCCTGGTAGCCTCAATTTTTATTGCCATACCCTTTATTTTCTATCAGTTCTGGACCTTTGTTGCGCCAGGCTTATACAATCATGAAAAACGTCTGGCTTTACCCCTTTTAGCATCCAGTATCATTCTATTTTATGGTGGTATTCTATTTTCTTTCTATATTGTATTTCCTCTGATGTTTGCATTTTTTACCGCCACTACTCCGGAAGGCGTGGCAATGATGACGGACATTAGTCAGTATTTAGACTTTATTTTAAAAATGTTTTTTGCTTTTGGTATCGCCTTTGAAGTTCCGATTGTGACCATCGTACTCACATTAACAGGGGCAACTAATGCTGATAAGCTGAAAAAAAAACGTCCTTATGTTATTGTTGGTTCCTTTGTAGTCGGAATGTTATTAACACCGCCCGATATTATTTCACAAACTTTATTAGCTATTCCCGTCTGGTTATTATTTGAATTAGGGATAGTCTTCTCTCGTATAATTGGTAATAGAAAAGCCAGAGAAGAAGCTGCAAGTGATACTATCAACAATGATAAAGTTGACAAATCAAATAATACCTCTTCATCTGAAGAAGAACAATCATCCTCCACAACATCAACAGATACTGATGATGTAGCTCGCTATAAGCCCATGACTGATGAAGAAATGGAAGCAGAACTCGATGCTATAGAAAGTGATGACGACGATGAACAGGATACAGAAAAGAAAAAATAATACAAAAAATCTATATTAATACTTGCTTATATTAAATAATCTCTATATACTAGTTTCACTAACTAAGAAATTGAAAAGACATTTTGTTTTTATCAATTCAAAAACACATATTTAACTACAAAAATTTTGGAGAGTTTTCGATGAAAAAATTATTAATTGCTGCTGCAATCGCTGCTACTACTGTTTCTATGTCTGCCAATGCATTTTGGGATGATGGAAATAGTAATACTAACTGGAATGGTACTGGCTATAACAACATGAATAACAATGCTTATGGCAATGGTTATGGTAATGGCTGGGGTGACGGTTCTGGTGATGCAGACATGGATGGTGATGTTGAAATCACTATTAAGGGACGTGGACGTGGACGCGGTAAAGGTAACACTCGTGGTTCTGCTTACGGAAGCGGTAATAGCAACTACAATGGTAATAACAACATGGATTACCGTGGTAATAGTTATAACAGCTACCAGAATGAAAATCGTGAATACGGTAGTTATGGTCGTCCTATGATGGCTCCTCAAGCTGCTCCTAGCCCAGAAGCTAAAGCACGTTTTGAAGCTCAACAAAAGCGTATGCAGGAAATGCAAAAACAACAGCAAGCTCAAATGGCAGCTGCTCGTAAAGCATACGAAGAAAGAATGAAGCAATGGTCTACACAAGCTCCAACAGCTCCTGTTGCTAAGTAATATGGTTTAACCTGACAAACAGGTAAATTAATATTATAAAAGCCCGTTACAGTTATCTGTAACGGGCTTTTATTATGGTTTTTCTCAATAGATACAAGATAACTTACATGATAAAATAGAGAGCTTGAATAAATATTTTATAAAAAAGGTCTATCATGAAAGTTCTAATTATTGGTAATGGCGGTCGTGAACATGCTCTAGCATGGAAAGCGGCTCAATCCCCACAAGTAGATGAGGTCTTTGTCGCACCCGGTAATGCCGGCACTTATCATGAACCAATGCTAACTAATGTCGATATTAGTGTAACAGATATTTCTACTCTGGTAGACTTCGTCAAACAAAATAATATTGAACTGACTATTGTTGGTCCTGAAGCTCCTCTAGTTGAAGGTATCGTGGATACCTTTAATCAGCACAATCTGCCAATATTCGGTCCCACTCAGGGCGCTGCTCAATTAGAAGGCTCTAAGGCCTTCACCAAAGATTTTCTTGCTCGTCACAAAATTCCCACTGCCGCTTATGAGAACTTTACTGAAATTGAACCTGCTATTGCCTATGTTAAGCAACAGGGTACACCTATCGTCATTAAGGCAGATGGTTTGGCTGCAGGAAAAGGCGTTATTATCGCTCAGAATGTTCCGGAAGCCATTACTGCCATTGAAGATATGCTGGCTGGTAATCGTTTTGGTGAAGCCGGGCATCGAGTGGTGGTAGAAGAATTTTTAGAGGGTGAAGAAGCCAGCTTTATTGTCATGGCTGATGGAAAAAATATCCTGCCTCTAGCTACTTCACAGGATCATAAGGCTAAAGATAATGGTGATAAAGGTCCTAATACCGGTGGTATGGGCGCTTATTCTCCTGCCCCTGTGGTGACAGATGAAATTACTCAAAAAGTGATGAAGACTGTTATTGAACCAACCATTAAGGGAATGGCTGCTGAAGGTAATGAATACTCTGGTTTTCTTTATGCTGGCTTAATGATTTCTCCCAATGGCGATTTAAAAGTTCTGGAATATAATTGTCGCTTTGGAGATCCTGAAACCCAGCCGATTATGATGCGTCTACAATCTGATATAGTGGAATTATGCCAGGTTGCTATTGCTCATAAACTGGATAGCGTTACTGCACAATGGGATAATCGCGCATCCATTGGTATTGTTATAACTGCCGGTGGTTATCCTGATAGTTATGAAAAAAGCCATATTATTGAAGGGCTGGATCTGGTTGATAGTGAAAACACAAAAGTTTTCCATGCTGGAACTACACTCAATGATGATAATGTGGTGACTAGTGGGGGCCGAGTTCTCTGCATGGTAGCCCTAGGAAATTCAGTCAGTGAAGCACAGGCATTAGCCTATGATAAAGTGAAAAAAATTCACTGGAAAGACTGCTTTTACCGCACTGATATTGGTTATCGAGCCGTTGCCAGAGAGCAAGCAAAAAATGTTTAACATCTATAAGTCTTGACATAGGTATTTGTAACAATATACAAAATAGGTTAATATCATCCAATTCAAAAATTTAATTAAGTTTTTAACTAACAGGAATACATTATGTCTACTAAACATCCAGTGGTTGCAGTAACCGGTTCTTCTGGTGCGGGTACTACGACAGTAAAAGATGCTTTCGAACACATTTTCTTTCGTGAAAACATCAATCCTGCGATTATTGAAGGTGATAGCTATCACCGTTATGATCGTGTAGCCATGAAAAAAGCGATTGAAGAAAAAGGTGATACTTTCAGTCATTTCGGACCTGAAGCAAATCACTTTGGTATATTATCTGACACATTTAAAGAATATGGTGAAACAGGTATGTGTAAACGTCGCTATTATTTACATAGTGATAAAGAAGCAGCACCTTATGCGCCTTTAACTCCAGGACAGTTTACTGACTGGGAAACTATTCCTTCTGATACAGACTTATTATTTTATGAAGGCTTGCATGGCGGAGCTAAAGATGGCGATGATGATGTATCAGCAAATGTTGACCTATTAGTAGGTGTTGTACCCATTGTAAACCTTGAGTGGATTCAAAAAATTCACCGTGATAATGCACAGCGTGGTTATTCAGCAGAAGCAACTGTTGATACAATCTTACGTCGTATGCCTGACTATGTTAATTATATAACACCACAGTTTTCACGTACTGATATAAACTTCCAGCGTGTACCAACTGTTGACACCTCAAATCCTTTTATTTCACGTGATATTCCAACACCAGATGAAAGTTTTATTGTTATTCGCTTCAACGATCTTGATTCAGTTGACTTCCCTTACTTATTGAACATGATTCCAAATTCATTTATGTCTCGTCGTAATAATATGGTTGTTCCAGGCAGTAAAATGGGCTTTGCCATGGAGCTTATTTTAGCACCACGCATCCATGAGTTAATGGAAAAAGCTGAAACTTAAATTTATTATTTTAAGCTTTTAACCCTGAGAAGCAAGAGCAGGATAAGTCTCTTATATTCAATATTTATTTCTTTGTATATGGTTATTAAATATTTTCATTAAGAGACTAAAATGCCTGATAGATTACTCTAGCAGGCATTTTTTGTTTATCTCTGCTAATAGTTCCGGCGTCCCGATATCACACCAAAATCCACCATAGATTTCACCACTCACTTGTTGTGTAGACATGGCAGAGCGTAGTAATGGTGCAAGAGCTTGCTTCCCCGCAGCTATATTTTTAAAAAATTCAGCATTATAGTAAGCAATACCACTGAAAGTAAAACGTTGTCCTTTATTATTATCATCCTGAGCAGAAAGAATATGTTCATTACAATAAAAATCACCCTGTTTATGATGTTCAGGATTTGGTACTAAAATTAAATGAGCCCTTATATCACCTGACAAATCAGCTTGATTTACAAAAGAATAATCAGTAAAAATATCACCATTCACTACAATAAAAGGCTCTTCTCCAAGTAAACCAAGTGCCTTGATTATTCCCCCTGCAGTTTCCAAAGCCTGATCTTCTTTACTATATATAATTTCTGCACCATATCGAGAACCATCACCTAATTGTGCTTCAATCATTTCACCAAGCCATGCATGGTTAATCACTAACTCAGTGACTCCAACTTTGACCAGAGCTTCAATATGGTATTCAATTAAACTCTTTCCTGCTACTTTTAATAAGGGCTTGGGCAGAGTATCTGTAAGAGGACGCATACGCTCTCCCCTACCGGCAGCAAGTATTATTGCTTTCATTAAGTTTTTGATTCCTTATCTAAGCGTTTTAATAATATCAGCAAATCATTAAATTCCGTATAGCGGGAGCAAACCTTAAATAAATAATTCAGGGTTTGTGGAATATCATTGAGATAATTATTTTTTCCATCACGATAATTTAAACGACAGAAGATACCCACCACTTTTAATTGTCTTTGAATACCCATCCAGTCAAACCAGCAAACAAATTGCTCTTTATTATCTGTATCTAGTAGCTGAGAAGCTAATAGCATTTGACGATATTGTTCTACCCATGTATAGACTTTTTCATCAGGCCAGACAATATAGCTGTCTCTTAATAAGGAAACCAAATCATAAGTAATAGGACCTATCACAGCATCCTGAAAGTCAATAATGCCCGGATTACCACCCTGCATTTTATCACATACCATCAAGTTACGTGAGTGATAATCACGATGTACAAAGACCTGGGGTTGATTCTGAGCTGAAATAATCAGAAGTTTCATTGCTTGATCCAAAGTAAACTGATCCTTGTATGTTAAACTTTTCTGACAATGTACTTTGATATACCAGTCAGGTAATAAGTCCATTTCGGTTTTTAACAAATATTCATCATAGGCTGGTAGTTTTTGTTGCATATCAGGATTTTTTACAGCAAATTCTTTTTGTATGTTTACTAATGCATTCATGGCATCAGAATAAAGATAATCTGATGTATTTATATCTGAATTTAATGATGACAGATAAGCCTCTGAACCCAAATCAGACATTAAAATAAAGCCATTAATTTTATTGACAGCATAAAGTTCAGGCACATTAACACCAGTTTTTCTAAGATTTTGTGCAATATCAATAAAGGGATCAATATTTTCTTTTTCAGGTGGTGCATCCATAATAATAAAGGACTGCCCTGCTATCTGTCCCATTACTTTATTATTAAATAAAACACGAAAATAACGCCTGAAACTGGCATCTGATGATGCAAGCTCAAAAGTTTTTATTTCAGCCAGAAGTTTATTTTCAAGCCATTTTTTTATTTGCTCTATACGTTGAGGCATTTAGTCCTGCTAATTTTCGGTTATGAGATAATAAGTACAAATTATAATTGAAATTTACTCTGAATTGATACTGATTTTTAACTCGTTTAATCCTTTTTAATAATGAAAACCACATTATTTTATGGGTGTAGTTCTTTTGCTTCGACGAACTTCATCACCCGAAATTGTTATTTTTTAAAAAATTATAATTTCTTGCCTTGGACATTTTCTTGTAAAATGTCCAGTGATTTTCAAAGTCACCACTGGATTTAAGTGATCGAAATTTCAATATCGATTCTGCTCCCTGTAAACTCCAACGTGCCTCTGTAATATCAAGTCGATCATTAATCAGGTGACGACAAGCACCTTCAATCACACCAATTGCAATAGGCAGACCATATTCTAACGCTGTAC
>JAUJGA010000297.1:0-6155 GCA_042095675.1 Gammaproteobacteria bacterium | reverse complement strand
TCTTTTCGATCTAATATTGCTTTTTTAGTCGATAAGTCCAAGCTTTCCTACAGCCCAATCCCTCTCTATAATCACTTTTCCTAATTTTTTAGCCCGTTGATCGCCTTCAGTTTCTAATTCTACGATCTTTTCTTTATATTCTTTGACAACACTACTTTTATCAAAGGCCAAATTCATATTTTCTAAAAACTGTTTCTTCCAGTTTATCAGATTTTTGGGAAACATCTCATATTTACTCGCAATTTGATTTAAAGTTTCTCCTCCTTCAAAAAGTTCGATAACCAATTTTGATTTAAATTTCGCACTATATCTTGTTCGTTTTTTACTCATTTTATCCACCTGTTATTTTTAGTAAATTGTAACATTTGGAATAATAAATTTTCTATAATTGGTTTTAATTTAAGGGATCATTATAATTATTGGCATGATAAATGGTACTGGTTCGGCCGACAAAATGCGTTAACAATTCAGCTAATTCATTTTTAAAAGCATCTGTATCTTTTATTTCAAGATAGGCATCATTGATATTATCCATGATTGCCTTGAGTTCAGGTGGTAATTGCTGACCACCATATTCATCAAAAAAACCATTGCTATCGGGCATTGCTAGAAAACTTGAACTACTCATAAGTGACATTTTTATTATTTTTATTAACTGAAATGGAGACATTAACATATTGCTATAAGATTATCTAAAATTATATAATCTAACAGATGAAATATATTTCAAAACAGCTTTTTCTTACAATTTTTATCTGCCTTATGACAGCTATGAATCATAGTGCAATTGCAGAAAGCAACACATCAAACGAACCAAGTACAAGACTGCAAACAGTAAAAAACTCTCATCATACGCCCAAAGTTGAAATTAAGATTAATGGTCTTGATGATGAACTAAAGACTAATGCCATGGCCTATATTGAGTTGAAAAAAAGCATGGATAATCCACATTTCTCCCTAGCATGGCTTAAAAAACTACATAAAAAAGCCCATAAAAACATAAGTGATGCATTACAGCCCTTTGGTTATTATCATGCCATAGTGACAAGCACTATCGAACAAAATGATGATAATAACTGGTTAGCGACCTATACGGTGAACAAATGTAAGGCTGTTACAATTAATCTCATTAACATTGTCATTATCGGCCCGGCAAAAGATGATACTGAAGTCATACAGGTCATTGATAATTTTTCAATAAAAGCTGGTGACATCCTGGTTCATGAAACTTATGAAAATGCCAAGTCTGATTTGATTATGTCTATTGCACATATGGGCTATTCTAAAATTTCCACGCAACAAAAAAAGGTAGTCATTGATCTTAAGACTAATCATGCTGAAATACATTTAACATTCGATAGTGGCATTAAATACTATCTGGGCGAATTTAATATTCACCAGAACTTTCTAAATGATGATTTTATCATGACTTATATTCAGAATATTAAACCCGGGGATTCATATTCCAAGGATAAGTTATTAGAAATTCAGGATGTTCTACTTTCTTCCGGTTATTTTTCTAAAGTCGATGTTCAGGCAGACTACAAAAAAGTGAATGCAGAACAGCAAATTCCCATTGATATATTTCTAGAACCATTCAAGCGTCATAAATTTGCTATCGGCTTAGGCTATGATACTCAAATTGAAACTAATTTGAGTTTGCGCTGGAAAAACCGTCGTATTAATCGCCTTGGTCACAATAGTGATGTTACCTCTAAATTTTCTCCAAAACAAAACTATATTCGTGGCTCATATTGGATACCTACAGGGAATCCTCATACAGATAAATATGGCATTATCAGCAAATTTGAATCCGAAGATACAGATACCACCGATCGGGATACTTTTGATCTACAGGTTGGCTACTGGTTTGAGTGGCAAAAATGGGATTCTTCTCTGTTCACTGAATATAGGTATGAACGATTTACTATTGGTGATGATCCCAGACAAGATACAGAACTGCTCAGCCTTGGCTTTTCCACCGAAAAATTCAATTATGAAAAAGCACTATTTCCACGCAATGGTTGGGAATTTGCCGGACAAATTAGGTTGGCATCTGAGGAATTGATTTCTGATGTCAGTTATGCCCGTATTTACCTTAAGTATCAGGCATTATTTCCCATTGCGACTAATGGCCGCCTGAATGTACGTGGTGAATTGGGTATGGCAGCTACCAGTGATTTTGATTCATATCCTTCTTCACTACGTTTTTATGCCGGGGGAGATCAAAGCGTCAGAGGTTATAAATGGAAAACTCTGGGACCTACAGATAGTAATGGTGAAGTCACCGGTGGAAAGAACGTATTTACAGCTTCCATAGAATATGATCATAAGGTGGCTGAAAGCTGGGCTATTGCCGGCTTTGTTGATACAGGAAATTCGTATAATGACACTCTTGATAAACTTTTTTGGGGCACTGGATTTGGCCTGCGCTATATTTCACCCATTGGTCTGGTGCGAACCGATCTGGGCTTCCCCCTGACGGATGATAAGGATATTTCTATTGATAACTTCGTTTTTTATTTTGGCTTTGAGGTTACCTTATGAAATATCCTGTATTGCACTACATAAATACATGGTTAAAAAAAATTATTAAAACAATATCTATTGTATTAATAAGTCTGACTCTTTTAATAAGTAGTTCACTATTTTTTCTCCTGGGTACCGATAAAGGCTTTAATTTTTTATTGTCATCTGCTTCTGATCTGAGCTCACAGGCATTTACTTTTTCTACAGTTTCCGGAAATTTTCTGGACAATTTAAATATTTCAAAAATAGAATATCATGATAAATCCATACAACTCATCATCAAACAACTTGATTTAAACTGGTTACCTAAAAGCGTAGTGGATTTCAAAATTGATATTAATAATCTTAAAGTTGATGGTATTACATTTAAACAATTACAGAATACTGATACCTCTGAACAGACCAAAACAGTCACAACATCTGAGCAAATAAAACTCCCGGAAATTAATTTACCAGTCGATATTATCATAAAAAAAATACAATTCAGTGATATTAATTTTATCTCCTCCCCAGCAACAGAGGCGATATATATTAATAATATTGAACTCCAGGCTGATTTAATAAACTCTCAGCTGAATCTACATCAGTTAGCATTTACTATGCCTGAAGTACAATCTAATATTAATGGTTCAATTACATTACTAAAAGATTACTCACTTTCATTACAAAATAACATCACTCTCATTATTCCACAACAGGATGAACTTAAACTAAGCGGAAAAATCCAGGGAGATATAAAACAGCTCAATATCAAGCAACAAATCAATGGATTATTAGATGCATCACTTAATGCCAGTGCTGAAAATTTACTGGATAAATTAGAGTGGCAGGCTGATCTGAGTATTAATTCATTTGATTTAGCACACTACATAAATACTACTGCAGAGATTGATAGCAAAGAAATCAATAGTGAAAATATTTCTGCCCAAATTCACTTAAAGGGGGATATGGATAATTATGCTATAGGCATAAAACTAGACCATTCCGGCATTCAATTACCTGACGGTCAGTGGCAGATAGATGCTGAAGGTAATGCCTCACAAATTGAAATCAAATCAATGCACGGTAACTTATTAGATGGTACTATAGATATCAATAGCACAATTGACTGGCAAAATAACATTAACTGGCAGGCAAACGTTAAAACCCAAAATATCAATCCTCAGCATTTTCACCATGAATGGCCTGGTTCACTTAATATTGACCTGCAAAGCAGTGGCCAGAAAAGTGAAGAACAACTAAAGGCCAGCTTAATACTTAATAATATCAATGGCCAATTAAGACAAAAGCCCCTATCAGGCGGAGGTGAATTTGATATTAATAATCAGCATATTACTATTAACCACCTTAATTTGCATAGTGCCGATGCAAAACTAACAGCCAATGGACACCTAGGTGAGCAAATGGACTTAAACTGGTCACTGGATGTGACTAAGTTATCCGATATACTCCCCCGATCTCAAGGCAGCATTGTAGGGCAGGGACAAATTAGTGGTTCTCAATTACAACCCATATTAAGTGTTGATTTAAAGTTGCAGCATATCATTTATGATACGATTAAATTAAATAGTGCAGCATTAACATGTACACTCAACAGCAATCCCAATATCAGTTCTGATTTAAAACTCACCGCTCAGGAATTAGAGCTGGATAGTCAGAATATTGAAAAATTACACTTAATATTTAATGGGCCATTGGAAAAACATCAGATTAACTTTATGGCTCAGTATAAAATGGCCAAACTATCTATTCAGGCCAATGGCAATTTTAATGAAGAACATCGGACATGGGATGGTACTATCTCACAAATTCTCATTGATAGTACTGACTTTGGAAAATGGGCTAAAAATAAAGCCAGTAAAATTTCCGGCAGTGCGAATAAGATTGTAGTTTCACCATTATGCCTTCATGAAAAAACTGCGGAATTATGTACTCAAGTTAACTGGACAGCAGCAAAAGGTAGTGCAGAACTCAGCTTAAAAAATCTTTCATTTGATAAAGCAAAACCCTACCTACCTGAAGAGATAAAACAAATCACCGGAGGATTTGAACTATTTGCTCATATTGAATTAGCCCCTCAAATACTTGCCCATATTAAAGCCGATATCCAACCTGGAGAGCTGACTGTTGAGTCTATTGGTCAGCAGCCTATAAGCTTAGCCCACAAAAATGGCTTAATTGAAGCTGACTATAATAACAAAGAACTTACGGCTAATTGGAATATTGAAATGGGCTCACATACTCTGGATGGAAATATAAACCTACCTAGAAAAGCTCTGGACAAAGATCCTATGACAGCCCCCATAAAAGGCAATATTAATATTGATATTACAGAGCTTAGCATTATCAGTGCTCTGGTGCCTGCGATTACTCTATTAGAAGGTACTATGCTTGCTAATTTAACACTTGCAGGCACTCCTGAAGAACCAAGAATTGCTGGTGAAACAAAAATAAATGCCAGCCAGGTAGAAATTCATGATGCAGGTCTGCAAATTAAAAAGCTCAATCTAAATATTATTGGAAATAATGCTGGTAAAGAGCTCTCTTTGAGTGGTGGAATGCAATCAGGTGATGGTGAGATTAAAGTACAAGGACAGATTGAACTTTACAAAGAAAAAGGTTTTCCCCTGCATATGGATATACAGGGTGAAAATTTTCTTGCTATTGATATACCTGATGCCTATGCAGTTATTTCACCAAATATTCAATTTTCTCAACACAATGGCCTAATGAAAATTAAGGGTAAAATTATCATCCCCGAAGCTACTATAGAACCTTCAGGTATCCTTGAGGGAAGCGCCAGTACTTCGGATGATGTCTTCATCATTGGTACAGAAGAAAAAAAACCTGCCAATCTGGATCTCGATATTAGTATAGAACTTGGAGATAACATTGAATTAGATGCCTTTGGCCTAAAGTCTGATGTTATTGGTTCATTGGCTATCAAACAAATACCAAGACAATTAATGACCGCCAGTGGGGAGTTACATCTTAAAGAAGGGACTTTTCGTGCCTATGGACAGTATTTAAATATTGTTGAGGGGACTATTTTTTATGCAGGTGGCTATTTAGATAATCCAGGAATAAAGCTCACAGCATCACGAAAAGTATCTGACACTGAAGTCGGTATTAAAGTTTCAGGCTCAGCAAAAAAACCACAAATAATACCATTTTCAGATGATCATACATTACGGGAAAAAGATATTGTGTCAATGATGCTTACCGGGCAAAACACTGAAAATCTTGATAAAGCCAGTATCTATGCCGGCGATAATATTAATGAGGATTTAAGTGTCGGTGTGAATGCAGGTATGGGGGATGAAGCTACTGAATTCATTACCCGATATAAATTAACCAATCAGATAGAACTCGAAGGCACCAGCAGTTCAGAAAAAAGCGGCGGGGGTATTTTTTATACTTTTGAGCTGGATTAAGGTAAAGTGAAGTATACTATGAATATAGTATTCTATAGTGGTAGCATCGAATTCTGACGTGGTCAACCTTTTCCGGACACCCCAGTTAAGCTGCTTTCTTTAATTCAAATTTTTGCATTTCATAATTATTCGGACTCATATAGTTCAAATATGAATGAATTCGTTTACTGTTATAAAACATCGATATGTACT
>JAUJGA010000296.1:0-12778 GCA_042095675.1 Gammaproteobacteria bacterium | reverse complement strand
TGTAATTGAACTCTGTGAACGATCAAGTGATTCTGCAATTACTTTATGACTCTCTTCGTTTCTTAGTGATATTTCGATATAATGTCTTTCTTCAAGACTCAGGTGTTTATAGCTCATTTGTAGCCTCTGCTGTTGGTGTCGTAACCTGGCATTGCAACCCTGAGTCTTGTTTGATTTACAGGGTGTTTGCTCAGCTACTATCAGAGGTCATACACTTATTATACGAATTCAGCTAAGTCTAACTAATCACTGGGGTAAGTTAGACTAAGAAATAGATATCAAAGTCTAACTAATCGCTTTTGTAATGATGGGAATTAAAGGCTCTGGTAATTTAATCGCACCTGATAATGCAAACTTCTTCCCTGTTTCAGAAACTTTATTCCAGGTACGTAAAATAATGCTAATCCATTTTTTTTCATCATATTCCGGATGTTTATCCACAAAAGGCTGCATATAGTGTTCAATAAAAACCAGAGCACTGACATCTTCTAACAATTGCGTATCCGGATTATTTTTCAGGGATTTCTTACCTACTGCCTGTTTTGCACGATCAATATCTGTTTTAGAACAATCTACTTTTTGCATAAGTGTCGCCAGAGTATCAGCATGAAATTGATATAAATTGGTACGCCATTGATAGTACCCTTTCTTATTCATGGGGTAGGAATTTCGCGGGGATTGCCAACGTTGGATATGCTGTGACTGGATAGCCAGCTTCATGACATTATCGGCATCAGGTGAATAGCGTTCTAACATTTCAGCCATTCTATGAGTATATAACAGTTCCTTAGGCCAGGACTTTTCACCATCACTTTCCTGATTAGGATCTTCACTATTTGTAGACTTAATAAGCTCAACAACTTCTTTAAACATACTATTATTCATACTTAAATCCTATTATCTTAAAATAACATAGTAAAAATATAGAGTTTAAATATTTTTTTTCAAGTTATCTCATCAATCTCTTCTACTATCCAAGGAAAAAGTGAGCCTTGTATTTGTTCCAATTTCTGTGCCAAGGCATCTCTTAACATACTAATATTCCAAGCTTTTTTGTTTTTGTTCGCAAACATATTATAACAAATTTGGCTTGGATTTTATTCAAAAATTAGCATTTCAGCTAAGAAACTCTCTTAAATTGCTAGTTTTGCAAGTACCTCCATACTTTTTAAATGACAGAAAAACAGCCTTAACAGACAAAGATCAAAAGATGGGGTATGCGTTCGGATAAATACTGTGGAATACGATTGCAGAGAGAAGTGGTTTGCATCATTGGGGACGCTCAATGCCATCACTGACACGCTATATGAAAACATCCATATTTTCATAATCCCCAATGATAACAACAACTTCTCTGCACACTCTCCCGCTGTATTTATCCTCACTTAATGTGAAAGAGCATATAGCAAGAGCAGTAGCAACAAACTCCGTCATTCCCGCATTTTTGCCCTCGGTGCCCTACTTTTGGTTAGCTGAGCCTATATCTTTTGATGCTGCTCTGGCTCTGGCTCTGGCTCTGGCTCTGGCTCTGGCTCTGGCTCTTTCACTCACAGAGAGGGATATGACGTAAGAGCAATTTGGTGTGTAGCTTGTAACTCAGGAGGCTTTTTGAGGCATGGATGCCGAAGATGAGCGTTACATGGACGTACTTGAGCGTCCTCCTGAGTTACAAGCTACACACCAAAGTACGTTTTTAAGACTATTCCCGAACGTCCCCTACGGTTGTTAAGGAGATAAAAAAGTACTCCATTGAAAAATTAATGTTTAAACAGGTGGTGGAGCTATCACTTCTCTTTGTCCATTGGATTGCACAGAACTCACCACACCTGCTAACTCCATGTCTTCAACCATCCGTGCGGCACGGTTATAACCCACTTTTAAGCGACGTTGTAAGCCGGAAATTGAAGCTCTGCGAGATTCAGTGACTATAGCAACAGCCTGATCATAAAGTGGATCGGTTTCACTTTGCTGATCAGCATCGCCGGGTATGACTCCACCGGTTGTTACACCTTCCCCTGACAAAATTTCATCAATATACTCAGCTTTGCCACGACTTTTTAGATCATTAACAACTGCATGAACTTCCTCATCAGAAACGAAGGCTCCATGAATACGCTGTGGGTAGCCCATTCCAGGAGGTAAAAATAACATATCACCATGTCCCAATAAATTCTCTGCTCCCATTTGATCCAGAATAGTTCTGGAATCAATTTTGGATGAAACCTGAAATGCAATACGAGTTGGTACGTTGGCTTTAATTAAACCTGTGATGACATCAACTGAGGGACGCTGTGTGGCAATAATAAGATGTAATCCTGCAGCCCTGGCTTTTTGTGCTAAGCGAGCAATCAGTTCTTCCACTTTTTTACCTACAATCATCATCATATCTGCAAATTCATCAATCACAATGACAATAAATGGTAGAGTTTCAAGTTCCTGCGCTTCTTGTTCAGGTGCTAATGGGTTCGCTGTAAATAATGGATCCTTAATAGGATCGCCCGCATCAATGGATGCTACTATTTTTTTATTAAATCCAGCTAGATTACGAACCCCCATGGCAGCCATTAATTTATAACGACGTTCCATTTCAGCCACACACCAACGTAAAGCATTGGCGGCCTCTTTCATATCTGTCACCACCGGTGCCAATAAATGTGGAATATCTTCATAAATAGATAATTCCAACATTTTTGGATCCACCATAATTAAACGTAGCTGATCGGGTGAAAGTTGAAATATCATACTAAGGATCATAGAGTTAACCCCAACTGATTTACCCGAACCTGTCGTTCCTGCCACCAGTAAATGAGGCATTTTAGCCAAATCAGTAACCACCGGATGACCAGAAATATCGTGCCCTAGCCCTAAGGGAATACTTGCCTTACTATCAGAAAATTCTTTAGATCCTAATACATCACTAAAATAAACAATTTCCTTATGCTCATTTGGTATCTCAATACCAACCGTAGATTTACCGGCAATCACTTCTACCACGCGAATACTCACCACCAGCATCGCGCGTGCTAAATCTTTGGAGAGATTAGTCACCTGGCTGACTTTAACCCCAGGAGCCAGTTGTAATTCGAAACGGGTAATTACTGGTCCCTGACTAACAGACTCAACTTTCACCTGTATATTATAGTCTGCTAGTTTTTCTTCAATGAGTCTTGATGTTTGTTGTAGTGATTCTGCTGAAGTGACATGCTTTGATGGCATGGCATCATCTAATAAAGACAATGATGGCAAACCATCAATAGCATCATGATGAAACAATTTTGTTTGCTTGTCCTCATTGACACGCTTACTTTTTTCATTAGTAGTGAATTTTGGTTCAATTTTTAAGGGTGCATCAGAGAGTTCATGTTCCTCTTTAATAACTTTTTTAATTTTAGGTAAAAGACTCTTTGATTTTTTATCAGGCACTGGAAAAGTGATAACCGATAATTCTATCTTTTCACGTTGCGCTTTTTTTCGGGCCACATTATCTTGCCATTGATACCATCGATCGATTAACCACTGATTAAACTGCAGGCTAATACCACCCAGAATATCCATTAACCAGAGCCAGGACAAACCGGTAAATAGAGTAATTCCAATTAGAAAAAGTGTTAACGATAATAAAGTGGCACCAACAAAACTAAATAATTGTTGTAGTTGTTCTGAAATGACCTGTCCAAGTATTCCTCCTGCATTAAGCGGAAAAATGACCGAAGGATCTGTGAAGTGCATAGTAGATAAAGCTGTTCCCATAATCACAGCCATAATAAAACCAAGACTTTTTAAGGCAAAATGCCAGGCATGGAAAACATCGGTTTCATTTCTACCCTGATAAATTAACCAGCCACTATAAAAAATCATTGCTGGAAAAAGAAAACCCAGATAGCCGAATAAATAAAGAAAAAGATCTGAGAACCAGGCTCCGAACTTCCCGCTGATATTGTGTAACTTTGTATGATCAATAGACTCAGCAATACTATGTGACCAACCAGGATCTTGTGGCGAGTAGCTAAAAAGTGCAATGAACAAATACAAACTAATTGCGATAAACATAAAGAAGGCACTTTCCTTAAGGCCTCTGATGACCTTTGCTGAAAGTGGTTTCTTATCTGAGTTATCCTTTGAACTCTTTTTAGAAGTTCTTTTAGGATGTAGTTTTTTCTTTTTTGTTGCAGTTGCCAAATTTATAATTCTTTATGCTATGAAATAAATAATCTATGTATTTTAAATCACAATCAAATATTTCTCCACTATCATTATAATAGCTTGGATTTTTATATATCACTCCCCATTAATTAGATATAATACAACTAAGTCTACTTCCCCATTATTGGAGCAATATATGAGCGATACTAAACATTGTAAATTATTAATTCTTGGTTCCGGACCTGCTGGCTATACTGCTGCTGTTTATGCATCCAGAGCTAATTTGGAACCGGTAATGATTACTGGTATGGAACAAGGTGGTCAGTTAATGACTACTACAGAAGTAGATAACTGGCCTGGTGATGTGGAAGGATTACAGGGACCTGAATTAATGGAAAGAATGCGCAAACATGCAGAGCGTTTTAATACTGAAATTATTTTTGATTATATCAATGAAGTAGATTTAAAAACCAGACCATTCAAACTCAGTGGAGATTCCGGTAGCTATACCTGTGATTCTCTGATTATTGCTACAGGTGCCTCTGCTCGTTATCTGGGTATTGAATCAGAAGAATCCTTTAAAGGTCGCGGGGTTTCAGGCTGTGCAACATGTGATGGTTTTTTCTATAAAAACCAGAAAGTTGTTGTGGTTGGTGGTGGAAATACAGCGGTTGAAGAAGCTCTTTATTTATCTAATATCGCTTCAGAAGTCACTATTGTTCATCGCCGTGAAAAATTCAGCTCTGAAAAAATACTTGCCGACAAACTCATAGAAAAATCAAAAACAGGTAATATCAATATTGAATGGAATGCATCTCTTGATCAAGTATTAGGCGATAAGGCTGGTGTTACTGGCGTGCGTTTAAAAAACACTCAGGATGGCAATACCAAGGAATTAGACACCATGGGTGTCTTTATCGCTATTGGTCATAAGCCTAATACTGATATGTTTATCGATCAACTGGATATGGCGCATGGTTATTTAAAAACTCAGAAAGGTGCTGAGGGAAATGCCACAATGACGAGTATTGAAGGCGTTTTTGCTGCTGGTGATGTTGCAGATCATATCTATCGTCAGGCAATTACATCAGCAGGCACCGGTTGTATGGCAGCTCTGGATGCAGAGCGTTATTTAGATGATTTAGAAAAATAATGCTGTTGATGAGTGTACTTAGCTTACCTGTTGATGCTTGGGGTGTAAATATTCTTAAAAATAGGTTAGTATTCATTAACTACTTATGAATACTAACCAATAGAGTCTGCCACATTGAAAAATACAACATGTTTTAAACATATAGCTAAACCACTTTTTATTTTTAGTTCTACTATATCCAGTGCGTTAATTATGGCCACTGCATCTCATGCTGAAAACCTGCTTCAGGTTTATTCCATGGCCTATGAAACAGATCCTATTTTAAAACAATTCGTTTCTGATAGACAATCCATCGGTGAGGCTGAAGTACAGGCCTTCGCAAGATTTTTACCACAAATTGATGCTTTTGCAGAAACGGTTGCTACTAATCATGATCACGCTGGTCAATCAAGTGATACCTTCAACCGGCATAGCTATAATGTTAATTTAAATCAAAGTATATTTGATAATCGTAACTATGTTAATTATAGAATTGCTAATTTAAATATTAGTCAGGCTGATGCAAACCTCAGTGCAGCTCAACAGGACTTAATTATTCGTGCTGCTGATGCCTATTTTAGAACACTATCCGCAATTGATACGGTTGGCTTTTCAAAAGCAGAACGTAAGGCAATTTCACGCCAGTTAGATCAGGCCAAAAGGCGCTACGAAGTTGGTATTATTGCTATTACCGATGTACATGAAGCACAGGCTGGTTATGATAGTGCGAATGCAACTGTTATTTTTTCTGAAAATGAATTATTAATCGCTAAGGAAAATTTGCGTGAACTCACTGGTAAATATATTGATGAAGTGACTATGCTGGCTGAAAAAATCCCACTTAACCCACCGGTTCCAGAAAAAATTCAACATTGGGTGGATCAGGCATTAATGGGCAACTACACATTACTGGCAGCCACTAATCAGGCCTCAGCACAAAAAAAAAATATTGAGTTACAACGTTCTGAACATTTACCAACATTAGGTTTATCTGCATCCTATAGCTATGGAAAAAATCATTTATCAAGTTCACAATCTCATGATGGTGCTATTGGCCTAAATATATCAGTACCCATTTATGAAGGTAATGCCATTGTTTCAAGAACCCGTCAGGCACAATATGACTATCAAAGCAGTCAGGATCGTTATGCACAGGTAAAAAATTCAACAGAAAAAAATACCCGTAGCAGTTACTTAAATGTGATATCAGAAGTGAGTCGTGTAAATGCTTTGAAACAGGCGGTTATTTCAAATCAAAGTGCATTAGAAGCCACAGAAGCAGGTTTTGAAGTTGGTACCCGTACCATTGTTGATGTGCTTAATGTACAAAGTGAACTTTATCGTGCTAAGCAAGAGCATTCTAATTCCCGTTATACCTATATTTTAAATACTCTAAGATTAAAACAGGCATCAGGTGAGCTTGCTCGTGCCGATCTTGAAACAGTGAATGTCTGGTTAATGAATTAACAATAGAAATTATTTTTGAGTAATTAATAATGTCCCATTATTGTTTATATTTTAACGGTGAATGTCATGAAGAATTTACTTTGGATACAGTAAAAAATAATTTTAAAAATCATTTTGATTTAACTGAAACTCAGATCGAAAAATATTTTTCTGGCAATGAAATAATTCTTGATTCTAACTTAAATCAACTAGAAGCATTAAACCGAGTTGTTGAGATTGAAGAACTTGGTGGTATTTGTTACTTTCTCCCTTTAGAAGAAGAACTTTCATTACCTGAAGGTATCATTACTGATAGAAGAATAGAACAAAGAAGAAAAAGAACCCGGCGCATTATTTATAGATCCGGGATACATTCTGATAGACGCCATGGCCTGGATAGAAGAAAAGCTGAGCGTAATTAATAAACCCCATGGATTTACTCTTAATCCACCCAGGCTCTGGCATTTCTGAATATTCTGAGCCAGGCACTATCTTCAGCTACATGATCTGATTGCCAGGCATTTTGTATAGAACGAAATACCCGTTCAGGATGCGGCATCATAATTGTAAAACGTCCGTCTTTACTACTCAAACCAGTAATACCCAACTCAGAGCCATTAGGATTATAAGGATAGTTTTCAGTAACTACTCCTTCATTATTGACATAACGTAAAGCCACTAAGCCAGATTGTAATACTTCTGTGGCTGAGCTGGCTATATTAAATTCTGTTCTTCCCTCACCATGAGCCACTGCTATAGGTATTCTGGAGCCTTCCATACCTTTAAAAAATAGTGAAGATGATGGCAACACTTCCACCATAACAGTACGAGCCTCAAACTGATCAGATTCATTTTTAACAAAATGAGGCCAATGTGAAGTGCCAGGTATCAAATCATGTAAATTAGACATCATCTGACAACCATTACAAATACCTAAGCCAAAAGTATCCTCTCGAGAAAAGAACTTCTGAAACTGATCTCTAGCCTGTTGATTAAATAAAATAGATTTTGCCCAGCCTTCCCCGGCACCGAGTACATCGCCATAAGAAAATCCACCACAGGCAACCATACCTTTCATTTTTTCCAAAGAAACACGACCAGATATAATATCTGACATGTGCACATCCTGTGTCACAAAACCGGCCCGTACAAAAGCAGCAGCCATTTCAACATGCCCATTAACACCCTGCTCTCGAAGCACTGCCATAATTGGCTTCACACCTGTATTAATATACGGTGCACTAATATCATTATTTACATCAAAAGTTAATTCGTTATGCAGACCGGAGTTTTCCTGAACTAAAATCGTATCATATTCCTGTTGTGCACACTTGGGATTATCTCTTAGTTTTTGCATCTGAAAAGAAGTTTCAGACCAGGAACGATGCAAATCAACAAGTGATTTGTCAATAATAATATTATCAGATAGAGAAAATTGAATGGCTTTAGATTTTTGTGGAGCTCCCACAACATGTGCAATGGTATCTAAGCCCATAGACTTAATGATTTCAAACACTGCATCATGATCTGCTTTTCTGATTTGAATTACAGCACCTAATTCCTCATTAAATAAGATTTTAGCTATTTGATTCTCATCATGACAAAGTTTATCCAGTTGTATCTTTAAACCACAATGTCCTGCAAAGGCCATTTCAACCAAACTTGTAAATAAACCCCCATCAGAACGGTCATGATAGGATAAAATTTTATTTTGACTATTTAATGTTTGAATGAAATTAAAAAATGATTTGAAAGTTTTAGTATCATCTAGGTCAGGGCAAGTACGACCTATTTGTTTATAAACCTGAGCCAAAGCAGAACCGCCCAGGCGGTTTTTTCCAGCACCTAAATCAATTAACAATAGCTCTGTTTCACCCTGATTCATTCTAATTTCAGGTGTCAGAGTCAGACGTACATCTTCCACTCTAGCAAATGCTGACAAGATAAGAGATAAAGGCGCAGTCACAGATTTATATTCGCCATTATCATTCCAAACCGATTTCATCGACATGGAATCTTTACCCACCGGGATAGTAATACCCAATTCAGGACAAAGTTCCATGCCAATAGTTTGCACAGCATCGTAGAGTCCTGCATCTTCACCATCATGGCCTGCTGGTGCCATCCAGTTGGCTGAAAAAACAATGTCAGACAAGTGTTTAATATCAGCCGCGGAAATATTTGTCAAAGCTTCACCAACTGCCATCCTTGCAGAAGCTGCCTGATTGATTAGAGCAATAGGAGTGCGCTCACCAATAGACATTGCCTCACCAGTATTTTCCTGAAAACCACTACAGGTCACAGCAACATCAGCAACAGGGATTTGCCATGGACCTACCATTTGTTCCTGAACCACTTGCCCGGTCACAGAACGATCACCAATAGTGACTAAAAAGGATTTATCAGCCACACTGGGCAGATGTAAAACTCGTTCTATGGCTTCATTAAGATCAATATTACTGATATTAAATTCATTTTGTTCAATATTAACATGCTCAACATCACGCGACATTTTAGGTGGCTTACCTAATAGTACTTCAAGAGGCATCTCAATAGGCGTATTATCAAAATACTCATCTGTCAGTTTTAAAAATTGTTCCTTAGTAGCCTCACCAAGAATGGCATAAGGTGCTCGCTCTCGTTGACAAAGATTTTCAAATTGTTCTATTTTATCGACACCTACTGCCATCACATAACGTTCCTGTGATTCATTACTCCAGATTTCCATGGGTGACATACCATATTCATCATTAGGCACTTTTCTTAATTCAAAAATAGCACCCTTTCCGGCATCATTAACTAATTCGGGTAAGGCATTAGAAATCCCCCCAGCTCCCACATCGTGAATAGATAGAATTGGATTTTGACTGCCTAATTGCCAGCAACGATCTATCACTTCCTGGCAGCGACGCTCCATTTCTGGATTACCCCGTTGTACTGAAGCAAAGTCAAGATTTTCACAACTACTGCCTGAATTCATCGAAGATGCAGCACCCCCACCCAGACCTATCAACATAGCTGGCCCACCTAAAACCACAATCTTTGAACCGGCTGGAATTTCACCTTTAAGTACATGTTCCGCTTTAATATTACCCAAACCACCCGCCAACATAATAGGCTTATGATAACCTCGAACTTCCTGGGTATCTGCACCAGTTTTAACTTTTTCTTCAAAAGTTCTAAAATAACCGCAAATATTAGGACGACCAAATTCATTATTAAATGCCGCTGCACCAATAGGTGCTTCCAGCATAATATCTAATGCTGAAACAATCCGATCCGGTTTACCATAATCTGTCTCCCAGGGCTGCATAGATTCTGCAATTTTTAAATTTGAAACTGAGTAACCACACAAACCTGCCTTTGGTTTAGATCCCTGACCGGTCGCTCCTTCATCTCGAATCTCACCACCGGAACCTGTCGCTGCACCAGGAAATGGGGAAATTGCAGTAGGATGATTATGCGTTTCAACCTTCATTAAAATATGACTGTCTTCCTGAGTATAGGCATATTGTGCCGTCACACTATCAGGATAGAAATGTTGAATATTAAAACCACACATCACTGCACAATTATCATTATAGGCTGATAGAATACCCTTAGAGTTTTCCTGGTAAGTATTTCTAATCATGGAAAAAAGTGATTTTTCTTTCTTTTCACCATCAATTGTCCAGTCTGCATTAAAAATTTTATGACGACAATGTTCTGAATTAGCCTGTGCAAACATCATCAGTTCAACATCACTGGGATTGCGTTCTAAGTTTTTAAAACTTTCAACCAGATAGTCAATTTCATCATTTGCCAGGGCTAAGCCTAATTCTGAATTAGCTGCCATTAAAGCTGATCGACCCTGCTCTAAAATTTCAATAGTTTTAAAAGGTTTGGGCGTATGTGCATCAAATAATGCATGTGCTTGTTCTAATTCAGATAAACAAACTTCAACCATACGATCATGTAATAATGATTGTAATTGTTGTTTTTTCTGATCATTGATTCTGCACCCTTTAGTTAAAGCAATACGATATAAAATACCACGTTCAATGCGTAAAACTTTATCCAGCCCGCAATTATGAGCAATATCTGTCGCCTTACTGGACCAGGGTGAAATGGTACCAATGCGTGGAATGACTAGAATTTCTAAAATTTCATTATCAGTAGTACTCAATTTGTTCAGAGAAGAATGCTCCCCATAAATTAAAATACGCTCCAATACCAACTCAACTGACTGACTGATAACTTCTTCTGATTCAATAAAATGAATGTATTGGCTTGTGACAGCTTTAATTTCAGGTATTGTTAGCTGCAATTGACGCAAAAGCTTTTCAATTCGGAAAGTAGATAAAGCGGATTTACCATGCAGAATTAGCATTGATTTGTCTCTCTCATATAAAGAATGGATAATTACATATTTTAACAAATAGTTAAGATAGTGACTATTTAAAATTTGATAAAAAAAGTAAAATATGTAAGTCTACTTTCAAGCAATATTGATATTTGGGATAATTCACTTTTATATGACTAATAAAGAAAAAATTTCTAATAACAATTATCCAGCTGCTTCTTTTTTAAGTTTGCTGGGCTGTTGGCTTTATGATACGATGCTTTTGTGTACTGTATGGTTATTGCTAGGAATTGTATATATGATACCTGCCCAAATGATAGTTCAGGTTGACTCCAGTCAGAAGGAGAATCTCAGCAGTAGTGAATTTACAGGCCCTGTCTTTTACACTTATATGTTTATCTTCAGCTGGTTCTTTTTTGCCTGGTTCTGGACTCATGGTGGTCAGACTTTAGGCTTACGTAGCTGGTCACTTAGATTGCAAACTACACAGGGAAATGCAATCAACTGGACACGTTCTTTATTACGATTTTTAATTGCTGGTACACCATGGATAATTTCATTATTTGTCTATTCTAAGCTTTTAAAAACCCCTTATAGTGATTCACCCTACATATATACTGTATTTCTAATCGGATTTTCAGGACTTTTATGGGTTCTAGTGGATAAAAAAAATAGAAGCATACAAGATATATTATCTGATACTTGTATTGTCAAAATTCCCAAACCAAAGAACCAGAAGAAACAAAAACTCTATTGAACCTAAATAAATCAGTTGAACCCAGGAGCTTAAATTCTTTCCTTAACTCTGCGACCTTTTTATCAGCCTGTTTTTTCTCACTGGAGGATAATTCCGCACCCATTTGCTTGATAGAATCTGTTGCAAGCCCATAGCCATTACTTTGTGAAATTTTCAACCAGGCATAGGCTTCAACCAGATCTGCATCAATACCAATTCCACTGGCCAGCATGATGGCAAGATTATATTGAGCCTGACTATGATTATTCTCAGCAGATTTACGAAACCATTTTAATGCCTGTCCATTATCTTCCATAACGCCTTTACCACCATAATATAGGGTCGCCAGGGCAAATTGTGCACTGCGATCATTATTTTTGGCTAAATTTTCACAAACATTGGCTGCACCATAAAAATCATTTTCTTCAACCAGATCAATACATTTATTTGCCATAACAGTTTGAACAAATAAAGATTGCATGATGATAGCACTCAATACTGAAACTATTGATTTAAACTGCGTATTCATTTTTTTCCTTTTATATCTGTAACTATTCAGCGTAATTTTTTTTTCATATTAAAACTAACTGATAAAATCAGACAGTTTTCCCTTAAAGAGTAAATCCATAGCATAGCCAGATGTGACTCCCTGTTTTTTACAAGTCGATAAATAACCTCGAATACGACAAAACATTTTAGCACCATCCAGACTACGGAAAGCCCCTGATATTTTTTGTTGTACCTTGGTCATTCTAATATCCTGTTCACCTTGATTATTAGTAAATGGCACTTCTGCATTTTCCATAAAACGCAGTGTATCCTCATCATACTTAATCAATCGCTCTAATAAATTATGAGATTTACTTCGTTTCAATCGACCTCGTTTTCAGTTTCTCTCTTTTTCATCAGGGGGTGGACATTCAATTTCAGCCTCACTTAATAATTTTCTGTATTCTAACCAAAATTGTTTTGCTTTTTC
>JAUJGA010000295.1:0-4633 GCA_042095675.1 Gammaproteobacteria bacterium | reverse complement strand
CATAGACTTAAAAAATAGTTTTGGTTTTATAAGATTTTTAGTTTTAAATGGCTTACCTATGCGATTCTAATGGATGATTTTGTAAGTATGATGAGAAAACACGGTTAAAACTGTACAAGTATCATAAAAAAATCGGTCACTCCGTGACAGGAGTATTTTTAACATTTAGCCTCTGGAGTTTTGCAAGAGGCTCCTAAATGTGATTAATTGAAGGAAAATATTTTGCTAACAAGTACTATAAGTGTTTTTATGGCAGGACATCATAAGGAATGTGATGAATTATTTGCAATAGCTGAAGCTTCGGTTGCTAATGGTGATTGGGATAAGGGGCTCAATCAATGGCAGGAATTTGCTGCTGAATTAGAAAAGCATTTTTCACGGGAAGAAAATATTTTATTTCCAGAGATTGAAGCACAGACCGGATCGGTTGGTGGACCCACTCAAATGATGCGCATAGAACATGAACAGATGCGAGCATTAGTCAATGAAATTAATAAGTCTACTGTTGATAAAGACAGCGATCAGTTTTTAGGTCTTTGTGAAACTTTAATGATGACTATGCAACAGCATAATATGAAAGAAGAGCAAATGCTTTATCCCATGATAGATCATTTCATGTCTGATGTTGCAGCAATTATTGATAAAATGAATCAATAATTAGTGACAGACAAATTAATACAGGAAATTCTCATTGATGTGAGTGAGTATGAAGCACCTAAACCTTTTGAAATAATTTTAGCTCAAATGGCTCGATTAAAAAAAGGTGAATATATTCGTATGCTTCATCGTAAGCAACCCCTGACTTTGTTGCAAATGTTAGATGAAAATGATTTTTCCTTTAGAATGTTTTCTGGAAAGCAAACGCCATGGGAAATTATTATCTGGAGTAAACAGGATTTGCTCACACATGAATTTTGTAATGCATCCTTCAGTGCATAATTTTTTTAGAGTTTTTGATGAAAAATAAAGTCATTTCCTTTAACACCATTCCACCGCCAATGATCCCTTTACGATTTTTTTTAACTGCCCCTTTCTTTGGCATACTTGCCGCAATATTAATACTCTATTCAGGTCCTGAATTGTGGCAATCCAGATGGCATTCATATAATCTGGCTTTGACACATTTTCTAACTATTGGTTTTATGTTGACGGTGATGATAGGAGCCTTATATCAGTTTATTCCAGTGATGATGGGGCAGTTAATACCTAAATGTAAAATAATTGCCCCTATTGTGCATGTTTTTCTGAACATCGGCAGTGTAATGTTATGTCTGGCTTTCCTAATTCAAGACAGAATATTATATCAAGTCGCTTTGGTCTCACTGTCAAGTGCTATTTTGTTATTTGCACTATCATTACTTCCTTTATTGATTTCTAAATTAGAAAATCACTTAATGGTTTTTTTGTTAAGAATTTTGTTTATTGTTTTATCAATTACCATAGGCTTGGGATTATATATTCTTCTAGCCTATAGTTTTCCTGACTTACAAATTAATTTCAGACAATATACTAATAGCCATGCCTTATGGGGCTTAACAGGCTGGGCCGTATTATTAATTATGGCTGTTAGTTCACAAATTATACCGATGTTTTATGTCACTCCAGAATTTTCAGTCAATTATTTAAAAGTTTTATCTTTATTGATAGTATTCACCTTGAGTATAATTTATTTTATTAATTCAACTTTTATGTCCATAGTGTTATCAGCAGAACTGATGTTTTTTTCAATTTATACCATAAGGCTTATTGGACAAAGAAAACGAAAATTACCTGATACAACAATTAATTTTTTTTACCTTTCTATAATTTCTTTGAGCGCTGCGATATTTATCTGGTGGGTTTACAAGCAAGGATTAACTGGAGACTATGAATTTTTAGCCTCTCAATTTGAAATGACTCTGGCTATTTCACTGATTTATGGACTGGCTATCTCTGCAATGATAGGAATGCTGCAGAAAATTGTCCCATTTCTTATTTATTTGAATTTACAGCAACTGTCGATGAAATATCCAGGCTCTATCAGTTTAATACCGAATATGAAAAAGATTATCACGACTAAATCTTCTAAAATTCAATTATTCCTTCATGGGAGTTCATATTTATTATTGATACTTTCTGTTTATATTCCAATACTGACTTGGTTAGCCGGTAGTATGATGCTGTTAAACTTTCTTTGGTTGTGGAAGGATTTATTATATAGCTTTGTTTTATTTAAAAAAATTACTAAACAGATATACGATTATCCTATAAATGAAGTTTCGTCACTACACTGAATGTTGTTATGGAAATTTTTATTGAATTTTTATTATATTAGGAATATTCTTATAGCATTGCTTGCCTAGAACAAAAATTAGAGATTCATCTTTTCTCATGTTAAAAAGAATTATAAGTCCATTATTATTTTTAGTCTTTGCCTGGTTTATTGTGACCAGTAGTGATGCGAAGATTATTATTGCCGGTATTGCTGTTTTTCTTATTGGTATGCACTATATGGAAAATGGTTTCAAGCTCTTTAGTGGTGGAGCCTTGGAAACTATCATTGAAAAGTTTACCAGTACCACACCAAAAGCCATTGGTACGGGTTTTCTTGCCACTGCCGTGGTGCAGAGCTCCTCTTTAGTTTCTGTTATTGTAATTTCATTTCTTTCTGCTGAATTAATCAGCCTGACCTCGGCGGTTGGTGTCGTCTTTGGTTCCAATATTGGTACCACAGCCACAGCATGGCTAGTTTCAGCCTTTGGTTTAAAAATAAAAATAGCACAGTATGCCTTACCCATGCTTATTTTTGGCGTTATTATGGGATTTTCCAGAGTTAATGTTTATAAAGGCCTGGGGAGTATTTTAATTGGCTTAGGTTTCATCTTTCTCGGCATTGCCTATATGAAGGAAGGTTTTGAAATCATGAAAGAGGGCTTAGATTTAGCTGAGTATGCTATGGAAGGCTATTTTGGTGTCTTTGTCTACATACTCTTTGGTGCAATAGCAACTGTTGTGATTCAGTCCAGTAGTGCCACTATGGCTATTATTATTACGGCACTATCCACAGGACAGATCGATTATATTAATGCATTATCTCTGGCTATTGGTGCCAATATGGGTACTACTGTAACCGCTGTTTTAGGCGCAATAGCCTCCAATAAAAATGGTAAGAGACTTGCTATAGCACACTTTATTTTTAATATTATTACAGGTATTGTAGCCGTTACATTGATATATCAATTAAAAGATCTGGTGGATATTCTGGCACCGATGTTAGCAATTTCTGAAACCGATGATGCAATGAAATTAGCCCTATTTCATACCATATTTAATGTGTTGGGTGTTGTCATTGTGGTTCCCTTTATCAAACCCTTAGTTCGATTCCTGGAAACCTTGTTTAGAGATAAACATCTGGGTCGAGGTCAGCCAAAATATTTAACTACGGAAGTGATGGAAATACCGGCATCTGCTCTGGAAGCTCTAAGAAAAGAAACTATTCACCTTTATGATAAATCTCTGGAAGCGATTGTTCATGCAATGAACTTACATCGTGATAAGATTTATTCTGATACTAAAATTGAAGTAGTGATTGAAAAATCTACTGATAAAATTGAAATTAATATTGATAAAGTTTATCAGGAGGACCTGAAAAATCTTTATAGCTCAATTATTAAATACTCCTCAATGTCCCAAAATAACATGGATGAAGAAGGTAATCAAAGAGTTTATGAACTGAGGCTTACGGCTAGAAATATTATTGAAATGGTGAAAGATGTCAGAGAATTACAAAAAAACTTAAATCATTATAAAAAATTAAAACATAATCATATGATTAATGAATATAATAAATTACGTGCTGATTTAATTACAAACTTACGTGAAATTCAGATTATTCGTAAATTTGATGGGGAAGAATCTGAGATTTTAACTCAGATTGAGATCCTTAAAGAAAAATCAATTGATAATGAGCGAATTATTAATAAAGACATTGATACACTGATTAGAGATAATAAGATTGAACCTAAAATGGCTTCTTCTCTAATTAATGATGTAGGCTTTACACATAGTATTTGTAAAAAGTTATTGAATTCAGCTGTTACACTATGGATTAAAGATTTTCAAATCCAGAAATTAGGAGATGAATATGAAGATTAAAGATTTAATGGAAAATATAAATGATTTTTTTGATTTGTCTAAGAAAAAACAAAAGGACAAAAGTAATAAGCTCAAAAAAATGATTAGTTCTTTGGAAAACAAGAAAGATTTTCTAAAAAAAGAAATTAAAAAAGAAGCAAAGAGAGATAAAAAAAGTAAAAACTGCTATAACCTGTGTAAGGAATACAAATCTGTCAATAAACTACTAAAAAAAGCAAAAAAACGTAATAGCTAATCACTGTGACAAGCTAGAGTGGGAAATAAATTTTGGTGCAGATCTTTTGAAATGACGAAATTATAGAATAAATTCAACAATTAAGGCTTGAAAATAAAAAAGAGAGAGCTCAAACTAGAGGTTTATAAATATCTGACATTCATAAACCTGAAAAAAGAGCCCTCTCATGAACATAGCATACCTTGATTCAAAGGATTTTTCATTCTTTTCTGGTGCACAGAAAGAATTTGATTTGTTAATAAAACAGCTCAAGTCTGACCACAG
>JAUJGA010000294.1:0-8731 GCA_042095675.1 Gammaproteobacteria bacterium | reverse complement strand
GGTAGAAAATTAGTTAGAAGTGCGATGGTTTTTATGAGGATCAAAGCTATATATCCAAAACTTAAAACGAAAATAGCCATAAAAGAGCATAAGAAATATCCATATTTATTGGGACAGTTTAAGAATGATAAAAACCAGGTTGTTATTGGAAAAGCGAATCAGGTGTGGACAACTGACATCACCTACATCAATCTACAACACGGTTTTTCTTATCTTGCTGCAATAATGGATTGGGATACAAAAAAGGTTCTATCATGGAAATTATCTAATACAATGGAGGTATTTGTAAAACTAACAATTTAAGAGAGTTTCTTAGCTGAATTGCTTTGACTAGTCATAAAAAAATATAATTTTATCCATTAATTACTATTGTGAATCCCTAATATCTCATTTTTACGTTCCAGTTCATCTTTTTTGGCGTTATCATTACGTCGTTGATCAATTTCATCAAGATAATTTTGATCAATATCTCCGGTAATATACTGGCCATCAAAAACAGAGCAGTCAAAATGTTCGATATTTTTATTACCACGATGACAGGAAGCAATAAGATCATCCAAATCTTGATAAATTAACCAGTCTACTCCAATTTCCTCTGCTATTTCATCTACACTACGATTATGTGCGACAAACTCTTCAGGAGAAGGCATATCAATACCATATACATTAGGATGGATGACTGCAGGAGAAGCTGAAGCAAAAAATACTTTTCTGGCTCCGGCATCACGAGCCATTTTTACAATTTGCTCTGAAGTTGTACCACGTACAATTGAGTCATCGACCAAAAGTACATTTCTACCTCTGAACTCTAGATCCATGGCATTTAGTTTTTGCTTAACAGATTTTTTTCTCTGAGTTTGACCCGGCATAATAAAGGTCCGCCCAATATAGCGGTTTTTCATAAAACCTTCACGATATCTTACGCCTAAACGATTAGCCAATTCTAAAGCTGATGAACGACTAGTGTCCGGAATCGGTATGACGACATCAATATCGTGATCAGGATAAGTTTTAAGAATTTTGTCTGCTAATTTTTCTCCCATTCTAAGACGGGCTTTATAAACTGAGATATTGTCCATAATTGAATCAGGTCTGGCAAAATAAACATGTTCAAAAATACAGGGGGAATATTGTGGATTTTCAGCACATTGATGAGTAAAAACATCACCATCTGCGGTAATAACAACCGCTTCACCGGGTTTAATGTCATCTATTAATTCAAAGCCTAATACATCCAGAGCAACACTTTCAGAAGCAATACAATATTCTACTCCAGTATCTCTCTGCCTTTTTCCATAAACCACCGGACGTATACCATTGGGATCTCTAAAACCCACAATACCATAGCCAGTGATCATGGCTACCGAGGCATAAGCACCGCGACAACGTTTATGTAAGGCTTTTACCGCATTAAAAACATCCACTTCGTTAATACGTAATTTGTGCAGTTTCTGTATTTCATGAGCAAGAATATTCAATAAGACTTCTGAGTCTGAGTCTGTATTTAAATGTCTTAAATCCTGTTTATAAAGCTCTTCTTTTAAGTCATTCGCATTGGTTAAATTACCATTATGTGCCAGGGTGATACCATAAGGAGAATTAACATATAAAGGTTGTGCCTCAGCAGAAGAAGAGCTCCCTGCTGTAGGATAACGTACATGACCAATCCCCATATTGCCTTGCAGGCGCATCATATCATTGGCTGAAAATACAGACTTAACTAATCCATTACCCTTACGTAAATGGAGGTGTTTATTATCATAGGTTACAATTCCGGCAGCATCCTGCCCGCGATGCTGTAAAACCGTCAAACCATCATAAATACACTGATTTACATTGCTTTTAGCTACAATACCAATGATGCCGCACATAGAGTTTATACCTTAACTAATAATGCAGTTTCTGGGCAATATGAGGTGGTAAAAACCCCTGCATCCATCCTGCAAGTTGTTGAAAGTGTGGAATTAATAATGACTCTTTCCACCAGGGGTCTTGAGGTACTAAAGTAAAGCCCGCCAGTAACACAAGAATACCAACCAGTAAAATACCGCGTGCAATACCAAACAACATCCCAATAGAACGATCTGTTCCACTAAGTCCGGTTTTATCCACTAAAGTAGAAATAAAACTACCGATTAAAGCTGAAAGAATCAAGGTGATTATAAATAAAATCGCAAATGAAACCAATGATAAAATAGAGGGTGGTAAGTTCAGATAGGGATTGATAAACAAAGCAAATGGATGCATGTATAACATACTTATCCAGATAGCAACAATCCATCCAGCCAAAGCCATTGATTCACGTACAAAACCACGCAATAAACTGATTATGGTAGAAATCAGAATAATACTGATAATAATATAATCAGGCCAGATTAGTAACACAGACTTTCCCTATATTTTGTATTTGACAATAACTGTATTAGTTAACTTGAATTGTTTTTCTATTTTTTTCTTAGCTGCTAATATTTGATCGTATTTTAAATACGGCCCTACTCTCAGGCGATAAATTCTACCTGTTGTAGTCTGAATCGACTCTGAATAAGCTTTAAATCCTTTTTTTCTTAATTTGTCACGTAAGGTGATAGAGTTGGATTTCTGGCTAAAACTGGCTAATTGTAAAGTATAAGCCGTGGTAATTTTAGATGAAACCGGTTTACTCGACTTTTGATATTTAGGCGCTACAGCAAGCTTTGTTGTAGAACTTGTTTTTACAGGCCTGCTCTTAATTGCAGGCTTAGTCTTTTCTGTAGATTTTTCCTTCAATACGGGCTTATTACTAATAAGTTTAGCTTCCGGCATTTTTTTTATGGCAGGAATCGGTGCTAGTTTTTGCTTCAACGCCTTAGGTTTTGCTGGGATATTGGTACTGGATATGCCATTATTTTGCTTTGATCCACCATTTAGCAATAGAGGTAAAATGATAACCCCTAGAGAAACTAAAACAATAGCACCAATAACACGTTGTTTAAGATTAACTGTTTGTTCTTCAGACATAGAGCTTATTATGCTAGTTGTTGAGGTTAAGAAAATTCAAAGCATCTGATACGGTATGAAATGAACCAAAAACCAATAAAATATTCTTTGATGACTTATTAATTATATTATACTCGTTAAAGTTCTCATATGCTTCTTTAAAATGAGCAAAAGTCTTAATATTATCTTTATTAAGATTAAATTGACTCATGTTTTCACTTAATATTTTTTTGATACCTATAGCAGGCATGGCTCTAGTGGATACTAAATCAATAATACGCCAGCTACTGACAATGTCTTTAAAAACGTCCAGAACTTTGGATATTTCTTTATCTTTTAACATGCCGATAATCACATGGAGTTGTGTTTGACTCTGTGAATTTTTCATAGCATCATTTGAATTCATATATTCTTCAATAGAGAATCTTAGGCTTTTTGCCGCCTGCTCATTATGAGCCACATCAAGAATAATAGGAGTGTTTTTTAATGCTTCATTCTCAGAAGTTAATATTTGAAAACGCCCTGCTAAATTTAGCCTAGACAAACCCCGATTGATATGCTGTTGTGACACTGGCAGTGACTGCTTAAGCAGCTCTAATACCATTAAAATATTAGAAGCATTTTTAAGTTGAATTTTACCCTGAAGTTCAGGAAAACTAAGATCGTTTCTTGATTCAAATTGTAGATATTGATTTAATATTTGCCAATGCCATTGAATAGCATCCAATTCAAAGCAATAATCTTTTCCAAACTGATAAAATTCTAAATCATCCTCAATAACTTTTTTTGCAATACTTTCCGGTAAGTCATTATCACCATAGATGGCTGGTTTATCGTGTCGAAAAATTCCTGCTTTTTCCATCGCAATGGTATTGATATCTGATCCTAACCAATCCTGATGATCAATGTCAACAGTAGTAACCAGAGCCACATCAGGATCAATTACATTAACTGCATCCAACCTTCCCCCCAGACCAACTTCTAATATCACAACATCACAAAACAGTTTTTTTTCAGTGGCAATATCATTTGGCTGACAAAAAATATCTATCGCTGCCAACGTAGAAAACTCAAAATAAGTCAGGGATATTTCCCCTCTGGCACTATCTATTCGTTCAAAAGCCTGACAAATTAGTTTATCTGATACTGACTGTTGATTAACTTTGATTCTTTCATTGTAATGCAGTATATGTGGAGAGGTATAAGAGCCAACATTGTAACCAGCCTGACTTAAAATACTATCCAACATGGCAACACTTGAACCTTTACCATTAGTGCCGGCAATGCTAATAATTTTAAAAGGAAAATGTTGTGTTGTATCATTTAAGTATTCAGGTAATAAGAGCTGAATAACTTTTTGAACCCGCTCCAGACCAAGATCTATTTCAGAAGGATGAAGTGATTCCTGCCATTGTAACCATTGTTGGAGAGTTTTTTTTCGATAGATGGAGGGAGATTTTGCAATCACTTGATAAACTTATAATATTTAATTCAATGGCCGAAACATATTGGATTTAACCATTATTTTATAGCTAATCAGAAACAACTAAGCGACTTCAGGAATAGCTTCTTTTTTCATCAACATAGAAAGCATATTAACCAGTTTATCACCCATTTCATGACGGGATACAATCATATCTATAGCACCGTGTTCCAATAAGAACTCACTGCGCTGAAAGCCTTCCGGTAATGTTTCATGTACTGTTTGTTCAATTACTCTAGGGCCTGCAAATCCAATCAACGCATTAGGTTCAGCAATATTAATATCTCCCAAAGTGGCAAAACTAGCAGAAACACCGCCCATTGTAGGATCAGTCATAACCGAAATAAAAGGTAGTCCTTTACTGCGCATTCTTCCTAAAACAGCACTGGTTTTTGCCATTTGCATTAAAGAAAATAAGGCTTCCTGCATTCTGGCACCACCACTGGCAGAAAAACAAACCAGAGGCAGTTCATGTTCAAGGCAATGATTAGCAGCACGCACAAACTTTTCACCCACAACTGCCCCCATAGATCCACCCATAAAGCGAAACTCAAAAACAGCGGCAACTAATTTAAAATCATTCACTTTACCCACAACAGTAATCAATGAGTCTTTTTCACCGGTTGCTTTTTGTGCAGCAGTAATTCGATCCTTATATTTTTTAGAATCTTTAAACTTATATTCATCAACGGGCTCAAGGTTATCTGACAATTCAACCATAGAATCTTCATCAAACAAACATTCCAGCCGCTTTCTGGCCCCAATACGCATGTGATGATTACATTTTGGACAAACTTCCTGATTTCGTTCTAATTCAACGCGATATAAAACAGCACTACAGCCCGGACATTTGTCCCATAAACCTTCAGGTACTGCCTTTTTAGAAGCACCATCAGTGCTGATCAATGGTAATAAGCGTTTAAACCAACTCATGTTTATTCCTTATTGTTCGTTTTATTTATGTGCTATGTTAATGCACTATGCATAGATTGTAAAACACGACTAATTTCTTTAATGATTTTATTATTTTCCAGAGCATTCTGCTCAACTAAATTAACTAAAGCACTGCCTACCACCACAGCATCTGCAACCTGAGCAACCGCAGCTGCAGATTGGGCATTTTTAATACCAAAACCAACAGCAATAGGTAAATTAGTCACTCCTCTAATGATACTTACGCGCTGCTCAACTTCCTTGGTATCCAGTGCCGATGTACCTGTTACACCTTTCACTGCCACATAATAAATAAAGCCACTGGCATATTCACAAATAATCTTCATCCGATCTTTAGTCGTGGTGGGAGATAATAAAAATATAGGGTCTAATTCAGACGCTCTTAAAGCAGGAATATAAGTACCTGCCTCTTCTGGTGGAATATCCACAGTTAAAATACCATCAACGCCGGAAGCCTGAGCAGCTTTTGCAAAAACATCATAACCCATGACTTCAATGGGGTTAAGATAACCCATCAAAATAACTGGTGTAATATTATTTTTTTCACGAAAGGTTTTTACCATCATTAAAACATCGCTTAATGATGTACCATAAATTAATGCTCTTTCACTGGCTTTTTGAATCACCGGGCCATCTGCCATGGGATCAGAAAACGGTACACCTAGCTCAATTATATCAGAACCTGATTCTACCATCGCATGCATCAAATCCACGGTAATTTCAGGATTGGGATCTCCTGCTGTTACAAATGGTATTAATGCGTGTTTATGTTGTTGCTTAAGCTGTTCAAAACAACTTTTAATTCGACTCATTTTGTCTTTTATCCTTTAGCAAGTCAGCTTAAAACTCAATACCATCAATCGTTGCCACCGTATGAATATCTTTATCGCCTCGACCTGACAAATTCACTACAATAATCTGATCTTTATCCATGGTCTGCGCTAATTTTTGTACATAGGCAATGGCATGACTGGATTCTAATGCAGGAATAATACCTTCAACTCTGGTCAAATAGTGAAAGCTACTTAAAGCTTCTGTATCGGTTATAGATACATAGTTGGCACGACCTATATCTTTTAACCATGAATGTTCAGGTCCCACACCAGGATAATCCAAACCCGCTGAAACTGAATGGGTTGGAATAATCTGACCATGTTGATCTTCCATTAAATAAGTACGATTACCATGTAATACTCCAGGCTTTCCAGCACAAAGCGGCGCTGCATGTTCTCCTGTTTCTAAACCATGTCCAGCCGCTTCTACACCATACATGGATACATCCTGATCATCCACAAAAGGATAAAACAGGCCAATAGCATTAGAACCACCACCTATACAGGCAACTAAGGAATCCGGTAGACGCCCTTCATGTTTTAAAATCTGTTGTTTTGCTTCACGGCCAATAATAGACTGAAAATCTCTCACCATAGCGGGATATGGATGGGGACCTGCTGCAGTACCAATGATATAAAAAGTGTTATCAATATTGGTCACCCAGTCACGCATGGCTTCATTTAAAGCATCTTTTAGTGTTCTTGAACCTGATTCCACTGAAACAACTTTTGCGCCTAGCAGCTTCATACGGTAAACATTAAGAGCCTGACGCTGAATATCTTCCGCCCCCATATAAACGACACATTTCAGATCAAGGCGAGCTGCTACTGTTGCAGTTGCCACACCATGCTGTCCGGCACCGGTTTCAGCAATAATACGTGTTTTACCCATGCGCTTAGCTAATAACATTTGCCCAATAGTATTATTGACTTTATGAGCACCGGTATGATTAAGATCTTCCCGTTTCAGATAGACTTTCGCACCACCTAATTCACGGGTCATTCTTTCTGCAAAATATAAGGGCGATGGACGTCCTACATAGTCACACAGATCTTTATCCAGCTCAGACAAAAAATCATCATCCTGCATATATTTGAGATAAGCATGCTTTAATTCTTGCAGAGGTTCCATAAGAGTTTCCGCAACAAACATTCCTCCATAGGGACCAAAGTGTCCATTTTCATCAGGCATATCAGAAAGTTTCTTTTCGGCCTGTTCTTCTATCGTCATTAATAAATCTACCATTTTTATTTTATCCCCGCTTTTTTAAAGGGACATAGAGATTAGAATTTTGAGTTTTTCATAAACGCAATAATTTTATGCTGATCTTTTAGACCTTTAGATGCTTCAACGCCACCACTCACATCTACAGCATAAGGTCGAACCTGCTTAATAGCCTGAGCAACATTATCTGCATCCAGTCCACCGGCTAATATAATAGGCTTAGTCAGATCATGGGGAACCTGTTGCCATTTAAAAGACTCCCCTGTACCTCCGGGAATACCTTTTTTATACGTATCCAATAATAAAGCCCTGGCCGTTGCATATTCTTTTTCAATAGCATATAAATCAAGATCTTCTTTCATGCGAATTGCCTTGATATAAGGCCTATTAAAAGATGAACAAAACTCTGCACTTTCATCACCGTGAAACTGGATAATATCGATATCCACTTCATGCAAGACGTTTTCAATATTTTCTCGTTCTGCATTAACAAATAAAGCTACACTAGTCATAAATGGTGGTATATTTTCAACGATCTTTTTGGCTTCTTTAATTTGGACATAACGTGGGCTAGGCGGGTAAAAAACTAATCCCATTGCATCAGCATCAGAATCAGAAACCCGTTGCGCATCTAAATTATTAGTAATACCACAAATTTTTACTTTAGTCATTCTATCTTACCAATTCCGGGCAGTCTCTCATTAGCTAGGAATTATCCCATATTTTATGAATTTTTCATATAGATTCAAGAATTGATCAGCAAAAATCGGTGAAACTACTTATTCCTATAAATTAAGTTAAAAATAGCATTTTTTGCTTGCCTGATGGATTTTAAAAAAAATTCTGTAATTTTTCTCCAAACATCAGGCACGAGACATGCTACGCTCTATTAGCGTATTTTCCCTGTAATGTGTTTATTTGCTTATTTTTACAGGTCTAATTTACTCATAATCATCTCGGTATAATAAAAAGTCCATTAAGTGCTCCAAGAATCCATCACAAAAAATGTGATCACTCCCCTGAACTTTTCCCACATAAATTTTTTGGAACCAAACTTCTTACGACAAGCCTGGAATGCACCATCGCTTAATTCAAAAATCTGATGGAAATAAAAAGCCTACAAGGTCAGCAAATACATGTTAAAGCTTAAGTGTTTCTTGCCATGCACATAATTATGCTCAATGTGATAGCCTTGATTCTTTAATGTATTAAAACATTCATTTTCTATTTTCCACCGACAACGACCTGCCTCTGTCATTT
>JAUJGA010000293.1:0-24378 GCA_042095675.1 Gammaproteobacteria bacterium | reverse complement strand
CACGATGATTTTTACCAATAATGGTATCTGCTTCACAATCACCAACACGCTTTCTGCTATTGATAACATCTGGCCTTTCATCAATATCAACCCTATCAGGCATACCGTTCTTACTGCGCTTATTAGAAGAGCCATAGCGCTCTATGGTCTTTTTATGGGCTTGTTTATGCCGATATCCTCTCAAGCCTGTATTACGTGCAATTTCTCTTGTAATTGAACTCTGTGAACGATCAAGTGATTCTGTAATTACTTCATGACTCTCTTCGTTTATTAGTGATATTTAGATATAATGTCTTTCTTCAAGACTCAGGTGTTTATAGCTCATTTGTAGCCTCTACTGTTGGTGTCGTAACCTGGCATTGTAACCTTGAGTCTTGTTTAATTTACAGGGTGTTTGCTCAGCTACTATCAGAGGTCATGCACTTATTATACGAATTCAGCCTCCTTAAATGGAGCAATTATGGAGTCAATATGGAATTTAATGTAAAAAGTGGTAGTCCGGAAAAACAGCGTACTGCCTGTGTTGTTGTCGGAATTTTTGAACCCAGACGCTTAAGCCATTCAGCACAAAAATTGGATAATGCAACCGATGGATATATATCCAGTTTAATTCGACGTGGTGATTTAGAAGGAAAGCCAGGCCAATCTTTAATTTTACATAATGTTCCCAATACACTTTGTGATCGTATATTATTAGTAGGCTGCGGTCGAGAACGAGACTTAACTTTCACCAGATATAGAAAAGTTATATCTCATGCTGTCAGTATTTTAAATGAAACAGGCTCCATGGAGTCTGTTTTCTATTTAACAGAATTACAGGTTAAAACCTGTGATATTAGCCAGCGTATCAGACATTCTATTGAAGCAACTCAAAATACCTTGTACCAATTTGATCAATTAAAGAGTAAAAAAGATACTACTCGCAGACCTTTGCGAAAAATTGTTCTTGCCGTTGCCAATAGAAGAGATTTATCTGATGGAAAACAGGCTGTACGTGAAGGAATGGCCATTACTCAGGGAATTAAATTATCCAAAGATTTAAGTAATATGCCTGGTAATATTTGTACACCGACTTATCTTGCCGATCGTGCCATTGCATTAAGCCGTGTCTACGCCAACTTAAGTGCTGAAATACTAGATGAAAAACAATTGGAAGAACTTGGAATGAATGCTTTTCTTTCTGTTTCCAAAGGTAGTCGTCAAGCAGCAAAATTAATTGTGATGAGCTATCTCTGTGGCGATCCTGATACTCCCCCAGTTTGTTTGGTTGGTAAGGGTGTGACTTTTGATTCTGGTGGTATTTCATTAAAACCAGGCGCTGGTATGGATGAAATGAAATATGATATGTGTGGTGCAGCAACAGTTTTAGGTACCATGAATGCTATTGCTGAACTCCATCTTGAAACCAATGTTATTGCTATTATACCCGCTACAGAAAACTTACCTGATGGTCAGGCAACAAAACCCGGTGATATTGTCACCAGTCTCTCAGGTACAACTATAGAAATTCTCAACACTGATGCTGAGGGTCGTCTTATTTTATGTGATGCTCTGACTTATTGTGAAAAATTTAAACCTGATGTGGTGATTGATGTGGCCACTTTAACCGGTGCCTGTGTTGTTGCTTTAGGCAAACATCCAGCTGCACTATTCACTAATCATAAGCCACTGGGACATGATCTAAGTAATGCCGGAAAAACAAGCGGTGACCGTGTTTGGGAAATGCCTTTATGGGAAGAATACCAGGAACAACTGAAAAGTAATTTTGCTGATCTTGCTAATATTGGTGGAAAAGAAGCCGGTGCAGTCACAGCAGCAACTTTTTTATCTGCTTTTTGCAAGAAATATCATTGGGCTCATCTTGATATTGCTGGAGTCGCATGGGAATCAGGCGTCAAAAAAGGCGCAACCGGACGCCCTGTATCCTTACTCAGCCAGTATATAATAAATCATTATCATTCCGCATAAAAAGTATCTTAATAAGATTTTAAATTATGAACCAGATCGACTTTTATATTTTAGCTGATGATTCCACAAAAACCATTGATATAGTTTGTTGTCAATTCTGTGAAAAAGCTCTGAAAAATAGTATGAATGTGATAATTTATACACAATCATTCGAACAAGCAGAAAAAATAGATAATTTATTATGGAATTTTAAAGTAGATAGTTTTGTTTCTCATAAAAACCTATTAAATCAAGAAGATAATAATAATATCTCAAGTAAATTATCAATCAATATTGACTTTGATTATCCAGTACTAATTACCGATCAAATTAATTCACAACAATCTAATACAGATTTGTTAATTAATCTAAATACCAGCCCACCTCCTCTTCACCAGCAATTTAAACGTATTGCTGAACTGGTGAATAAAAATCTTCAAGCCAAAGAAATTGCCAGAAATACCTATCGATTATACCAGCAGAAAAATTACAAATTAAATAAATATGATTTGTAATCATGATAACATCATTATTTTGTACTTAATTATCTAAAATAAATACCTTTCATAGTCAGATACTACTATAATAATAGGTTTATTATCACCTAGTATAAAAGAGCTAATCTCCGCTATGGAAAAAACATACCAACCCCACACAATTGAACAACGCTGGTACGAAACATGGGAAAATAATGGCTATTTTTCTGCATCTTCGGATGCAACAGAAAATCCATCTTATTGCATTATGATTCCTCCACCCAATGTTACGGGTAGGTTACATATGGGACATGCGTTTCAGGATACAATAATGGATGCTCTGACCCGTTATCACCGTATGAAGGGAGAGAATACCCTTTGGCAGCCGGGTACTGATCATGCTGGTATTGCAACTCAAATGGTGGTTGAGCGGCTGATTAATGCTGAAGGTAAAACACGTCATGATCTGGGACGTGAAAAGTTTATTGAGAAAATCTGGGACTGGAAAGAACACTCCGGTAATACAATCACACAACAATTACGCCGTATGGGTGCTTCTCTAGATTGGGAGCGTGAGCGTTTTACCATGGATGATGGCTTATCAGAAGCGGTTAAAGAAGTTTTTGTACGTCTTTATGAAGAAGATTTAATCTACCGTGGTAAACGTCTGGTTAACTGGGATCCGGTATTACATACGGCAGTATCCGATCTGGAGGTCATTTCAGAAGAAGAAAACGGACACTTCTGGTATATGAGCTACCCATTAAGTGATGGCAGTGGTGATATTATAGTTGCTACGACACGTCCTGAAACTATGCTAGGTGACTCTGCTGTTGCCGTACATCCTGATGATGAACGTTTCCAGGCCATGATTGGTAAAACCATCAAACTTCCTTTGACGGATCGTGAAATCCCCATTATAGCTGATGATTATGTTGATCCTGAATTTGGTACTGGCTGTGTAAAAATTACGCCTGCTCATGATTTTAATGACTACGAAATGGGTAAACGCCATGATTTGCCTATTCTCAATATACTCACTATCGATGCTGCAATCAATGATGATGCCCCGGAAAAATATCGTGGTATGGATCGCTATGTTGCACGCAAAGCCATCGTTAAAGATTTAGAGGAAGCCGGCCTATTGATCAAAATTGAAGATCATAAGTTAATGGTTCCACGTGGCGATCGTTCCGGTGCTGTCATTGAACCTTATTTAACAGATCAGTGGTATGTTAAAGTTGCTCCACTTGCAGATCCTGCCATTAAAGCCGTCCAGGATGGTGATATTAAATTTGTACCGGATAACTGGAAAAACACCTACTACGAATGGATGAATAATATCGAAGACTGGTGTATTTCTCGCCAAATCTGGTGGGGACATCGAATTCCTGCCTGGTATGATGATAAAGGCAATGTTTATGTGGGTCATGATGAAGCCGCCGTTAGAGAAAAACATCAATTAGATAAAGAATTCGTGCTTAAACAAGATGATGATGTCCTTGATACCTGGTTCTCATCTGCTTTATGGCCTTTTTCTACTCTTGGATGGCCGGAAAAAACAGCAGAATTGGAAACTTTCTATCCTACTAATGTTTTAGTTACAGGCTTTGATATTATCTTTTTCTGGGTGGCCCGTATGATAATGATGGGACTTAAATTTACTGGAGAAGTGCCTTTTAAAGAAGTTTATGTGCATGGTTTAGTGCGTGATTCTCATGGTCATAAAATGTCAAAATCAAAGGGTAATGTTTTAGATCCTATTGATCTGATTGACGGTATTGAATTGGAAACTTTAGTTCATAAACGTAACAAAGGTATGATGCAGCCGCAAATGGCGAAGAAAATTGAAAAGCAAACCCGTAAAGAGTTCAAAGACGGTATACCGGCTTTTGGCACTGATGCCTTACGTTTTACCTTTGCAATTCAGGCCACTACAGGTCGTGATATCAAGTTTGATATGGGTCGTATTGAAGGCTATAGAAACTTCTGTAATAAACTCTGGAATGCATCACGCTATGTATTGATGAATACAGATGGTCATAATTGCGGTATTGAAGCCAACTCTCAAATTGATTACTCATTAGCAGACAAGTGGATCATCTCACGTTTACAGGAAACTAAAAAAATTGTAGCTGATTCTCTGGATACTTATCGTTTAGATATAGCTGCCCAGGCAATCTATGGATTTACATGGAATGAATATTGTGACTGGTATCTTGAATTATCAAAGTCTGTTCTCAGTTATGATCAGGAAGATACTCAGGATAATGCAGCAAAACAACGTGGAACACGCCATACTCTGGTTACTGTATTAGAAACTTTACTAAGGCTCAGTCATCCCATCATGCCTTATATCACTGAAGAAATCTGGCAAAAAATAGCACCATTAACGGGTGTGCAGCAAGATACCATTATGCTGCAGGCTTTTCCTGCAGCAGATACAGCTAATATCGACAATGATGCCCTACAGGAAATGAAATGGTTACAGCAATTTGTACTGGGTGTGCGTCAGATTCGTAGTGGATATGATATCAAACCAGGTAAAAAGTTAGATATTTTACTGGATAATGGTTCTGATGAAGACCAGCAAAGACTCATTAATAATGAAGCTATGCTAAAAACTCTGGCAAAACTGGAAAGTATTACCTGGCTTAATAATAGTGATAACATTCCTGAATCAGCAACTGCCCTGGTTGGCAATATGAAAATTCTAATTCCTATGGCCGGTATTATAGACATCGCTGCTGAAAAGGAACGTCTCAATAAAGAAATTAAGTATAATCAAGGTTTTGTAGTCAAATTAAAAGGTAAATTATCCAATGAAAATTTTGTCAGTCGTGCACCTGAAAATGTGGTTGCTCATGAGCGTCAAAAATTAGCTGAAACTCAAGACAAGCTTAAAAATTTAATTGAGCAGTTAGAAAAACTTAAAAATATCTAGGTAATAGAAGTATGTTTTTAAAAAAATTAACACAGGCATTTAATGAAACTTTTAGCAGCAATAAATTAAAGAGCCGAAAACCTGATGTACGTAAAAAAGCCGTGCAGGAACTCCCTGTCAGCGACCAGGATTCTTTATCTAAAATTGCCATCAATGATACGGATGAAAACATTCGTGCTATTGCTGTCAATAAGCTTAATGATTTGGGTTTACTGCAAACTATTTTATTAAAATGCAGTAGTGAGGCAATAAAAAAAGCAACTCAAACTCGTTTATTTCAACTGCTTTGTGGAATGAAGCATCCTATTCCAGATTATCAAATTCGCGAGCAAATCATTCACGGAAGTCGCCATTCAGCCTTACTTGAGTTTGTTGCAGCTAATGCAGATCAAGCTGCTTTACGGGAAATTGCTATTTCAAAAGTAAGTCGTGAAGCTTTACTGGGTGATATAGCCCTTAGTGATGACAGTTCCAAAGTTAGGCAGTTGGCAGCGCAGCAAATTAGTAAACGTTCTACCTTAGAGCGTGTTGCATCAGGCTCTCGTCGTAAAGATAAAAGAGTTTACAAAATTGTTAAGTCTAAGTTGGGCATTATTATTGAAGATGAGGAGCGTCCTCTTTTATTGTCCACAGAAGTCCTTGAGATTTGTGATAAATTAGAAAAATTATATAAGCGTAATCGTCTAAAACAAGAAAAATCCACCTTTGATAATTATGTTAAGCGCTGGGAGAAAATTAGTAATTTTTCAAATCCCGAGACCAGCCAACGCTTCATAGATATAAAGTTAAAAATAAACAATAGTTTTATTAAGTTAAAAGATAATTCTAATAAAGAACATGAAGTTATTTTAGAGCTTAAAAAGTTATTAAATCAACTATCCATAGCTGTGGATGAGGTTTTAATCGAACAAGAAAGCAATCAACAGGAAGCACTGTCCATTACAAATAATGAGGCAGTAGGCGAGAAAGAAAAAAACATTCTAAAGCTAGGCCGTGAATGGGATGAAAAAATTCAGTCATTACAGGATAAAAAACTCGTTGATTCTTATAATAACCAATTTTACGCCATACTTGAGCTAGCTGAATCTAGTACTGATAGTGAAACTGATAATGATAAAGTTCATATTGAGAAAATTGAAACGCTCATATCACAAGCTGAATCAATTGCTAAAAGTTCAGCTTTTATTCTGCAGAAAACAGTCTCAACACTACAAAAAAAGTTTAATCAACAGCTTGAACATAGCTCACTTTTTATGGATGTACAGGATGAGTATAAACAAAAGTTTTCATCTATTTGCCAGCTTATTGATGAAAAAATAAGCAACCAACTCGACAAAACAAAACAACTAAAACAGCAAATTAACACTGATATCGAACAGATTAAAGTCCATATCAAAGAAGGTTTTACATCAAAAGCAACAAAATTACTACATTCACTCAATACGCTCATTGATAAGAGCCATTATTTATCCTCACATGAAAAGAATTCTTACCATAATGATTTAAGAGTTTTTCAGTCAGAATTGGGGGAACTTTCATCATGGAAAAGTTGGGCTCATGAGCATGAACGTGAAAACCTGATTATTAAAGCAGAACAGCTTTTTAGTCAGTATCAAGACAGCGATACGTTAGCCTCAGAATATAAGGATATTACCGCACAAGTCAAAGAACTTCGCCTACAATGGAAATATATGCACAGTCCTACTGCAGATGATTTATGGCAAAAATTTAATGATATTTGTAATGCATCTTATGAACTTTGTAGCCCGTTTATTGAGCAGCATGACAAAGACCGTATTAACAATTTACAACAAAAAGAGTCACTCTGCGAACAACTTGAAAATTATATCAGGACAATGGACTGGCCCAGTAAAGAAATAAATACACATGATTCAGATTCTAATACAAACTGTATTCAGGTAGATAAAATCAGTATGCAGGCACGAAAAGAATGGTCGGCTATTGGCTTTGTTGATAGAAAAGTCCATAAAAAAATTAGTCAAAGATTTGATAAAAGTATGCAAATTATTCGTACTGAATTGCATAAAGGCTGGGAGGTTAACCAAAAGTTATTTGAGAATTTAATTGCTAATGTTGAGGCATTACATACACAGATAGAAGATGATTTAGGCAATGCCATCAATCAAGCTAAAAAATATCAACAGCAATGGAAAAAAATCGGTCCTATTTCTCCTCATCAACGCAATAAGCTATGGAAAAAATTCCGTGCTGCCTGTGATGTTATTTTTGATAAAAGACAGCAAGGAATAGATGAGAATAATAGCAAAAATGATGAGCTGATTCGTGAAAAAGAAGCTATTTGTGAGAACCTGGAAGCATTAAACCTTCAACCACTAAAGAGAAAAGATCTTGAATTGGCCTTTGCAAATATAAAAAACATCTGGACAGATCTATACTCCCGATCAAAATCCGCAGGCAAATCACTTAATCAACTTTTTAGCCAGGCTGAACAAGTATACTTTAATAAAATCGATCAAATACTGGCTGATAAACACCTTAAAGTCTTAGAAAAAATTAAAGAAAAAGCAAAAGTCTGTACCCAGATTGAACAACAAACCAGTATGAGTGAGGATGAATATACTGAGTTCTATGATAAAGTTAATCAACAATGGCAGTCCATTAAAGGATTATCTCATAGCATTGAGTCAAAGCTCTTCACACGCTTCCAACAGGCTCTTGATATACTTCATTCTGAATCTACTGCAGAAAAAATTGCTGAGCTTAAAGAAAATGAGTTAAAGTTTAAACAGGAATTTTGTCTTAAATATGAAATTCTTATTGGTAAAGATTCTCTCGCTGCTGCTGAACAAGCACGTATGCAAAAACAAGTTGAACAGCTTAATCATAACATGGGACAAAATCAACAGATAAATACCTTTGAGATACAGATGGAATGGTATAAATTTGGCAATTATACTCAGAATAAAGAATTAGAAAATCGTTTTAAACAACTCATTTCATAAATTTCAGGGGGAGTTTTATGCCATTTGCACAAAGAGATCAAAATAATAATATTATTGCTCTATTTGCTGATCAGCAAGAAGAAGCTTTAGAAGAGTTAAAGGTAGATAGTCAGGAAATTATCAATTTTCTAAAAATTCCCTTACTTAATAATCCTGATGCAAAAGAGCAAAGTCAATTATTACTCCAGTCAGATGCTGATTTTATTCGTGTTTTAGAAGACTTGATTAGCGTATTACTAGATAAACATGTCTTCTTATTAACTGATCTGCCCTCTGCTGCCCAGGAAAAGTTATTAAAACGACAAAAGATCAGAAGTGACTATGTCGACTTTATAGCTGAAGAAGAAGATATTTTCTAGCTTTTAAACTTTTATCTACTCTGCTGATGGGCACGGTTATTAGTTTTTCTGCCCTTTCCCTTTTTAGATTTAAATTTCTTATCCCTTGCCGAGCTTTTTCCTGATGACTGACTTAGATTCGTAATTTTTAATTGCTGCTGACAAACCCAGGATTTTTGTAAATCACTAAAAACTTCTTTGGGCATACCATCAGGCAAGTCTACTACTGAATAATCATCAAAAATTTCAATTTGACCAATCATTTTACTATCCAGGCCTGCTTCATTGGCAATAGCACCAACAATATTACCCGGCTTTACCCCATGATCATAACCTACTTCCACACGAAAGCGCTGCATGGCAATATCCGGCATATCTTTTAATGGCGTAGCTTTTGAACCTGGTGGTGCTTTTCTCTTTCTATCACCACCACGTCCTCTATCAGGACGCCTGGATCGTTCACCGGAGTCACCTCGTGCATCAAAAGGTTTTTGCTCTTTCAGATGTTTGAATTCTGATTCATTTAATAAGAATGACTTATTATTATTGGCCATATGCGCCAGTGCCGCGGCAATTGACACCAAATCAATGTCTTCCTGTTCCTCATTGATTTCATTAATAATATTAGAGAATATTTCAAAATCCTTATGATTTTTCATTTTCTCAATAGTGGCCAGAATAGATTTTTTATAACGGCTAATACGTAAGGCATTGATTTTTTTAACAGATGGAATTTCCATTTCTGTCAAAGATTGGCGGGTAGTTTTTTCAATAGATCTTAATAAACGTGTTTCACGTCGAGAAATAAATAAAATAGCTTCACCTGAGCGCCCTGCACGACCTGTGCGTCCAATTCTATGCACATAGGATTCATCATCACGCGGAGCGTCAAAATTTACCACATGGCTGATACGTTCAACATCTAAACCACGTGCCACCACATCAGTTGCAATTAACACATCAAGACGACCACGTTTTAAACGCTCTACAATACGTTCACGACCACTTTGTGGAATGTCACCATTGAGTGCTTCACAGGCAAAACCTCGAGCTTGTAGCTGATCAGCTAATTCCAGAGTTATATTTTTAGTATTAACAAACACCAGCATGGCATTATGATCTTCAAGCTCAAGAATACGTGTTAAAGCTTCCAGCTTGCGCAAACCGAACACACGCCAGAATCTTTGACGAATGGTTGATGCCGTCATAGTTTTTGAAGCAACTTTTACTATTTCCGGCTGAGTCAGATATTTTTCAGCTATACGTCTAATAACTGTAGGCATAGTGGCAGAAAATAATGCAATCTGACGTGAATCAGGAGATTGATCCAATACCCATTCTACATCGTCAATAAAACCCATACGTAACATTTCATCTGCTTCATCAAGGACTAGAGTATTTAATTCATTAAGTTTCAATGAACCTTTACGTATATGATCCATGACTCTACCAGGTGTACCCACAACAACATGTGCGCCTTTTTTGAGCCCTCTTATTTGTTCCGTATAAGGTGCCCCGCCATAAATAGGTAATACATTTATTTTTGAAAGGTGTTTAGAATAAGTTTTAAAAGCATCAGCGACCTGAATAGCCAATTCACGTGTAGGAGTTAACACTAAAACCTGGGTATTATTTTGCTTTGTCTCAATATTACTGAGTAAGGGTAAGGCAAAAGCTGCTGTTTTACCCGTTCCTGTTTGAGCCTGACCAATCATATCTCGGCCGGACAAAATATAAGGAATACTCATTGCCTGAATTTCAGTTGGCGTGGTATAGCCACTGTCATTCACTGCTTTTAACACGAAGGGAGCTAATTCAAATGAATTAAAATCTATGATTTTTTTGGTATTATTTTTTGAGGAGTATGAGGACATCTGAGAATCTTGGGCTAGTTGAAAGTCGCTGCATTGTACTCCGTATTAGATAAAATAACCAATAAAAAAATGCAGCATAGTTTTATGCTGCCTTTTTTAGCAAAATAAGTAAGTAACATTATAAATACTCACTCTAAATTAACAAAAGTCTTATGGTTGCTTGTTTTTAGTACTTAGAACTGTCTGAACGTAGTGACTTACTGTACTAAGTTCTAAAAATAAGTGAGCATAAGGCTCAACTGTCATTTGTTAGTCAATATGCTGAGTAGTTACGTAACTTAAACTATACTTTACCCATTGCTTCAAAACTCTTAATAAAAGGACCTGCCATTCTTGGATCCTTAACCATTGCTTTGAAATCACCGGTTTTAAATTTCATTTTTCCTGTAGTCACTGCCATGCCCATACCAGCCATACCAATCCCCTTAGTTAACCATTTTTCCCAATTTTTCTGATCAGCTCTGATATCCCAGCTTAATTCTTGCCCATCAAAAGTACCTGCGCTCACAACTTCACCATTTTGCACATCAATATATCCACGTGCATTTTCTTCCCCAGGCATTCCATAAGCAATAACAGAATTAAAACCTATCTCTGCCAATGCGTCCTTTAAACCTGGATCAACATTCCAAATGCTTTGAAACGATTTCATCCATTCATCACTAAACAAATCAGCCATATTCTATCCTCCTAAAGGATGTTTTTTAAAATTATAATTATTATTCCACTAACACTTAACTTAATTAGAGAAACGACTATTGCACCATAATAATAATGGCTGAGTCAACATTGAAATAGATGAATTTTAATAAAAAGATAATTAAAGCTATAAATTGTTTCTAAGTGTTCATAAAAACACATAAGTATTATTTCTTATAAAGATTAAAAAGCACTTGAGCAGTTAATTTATTATTAACATATTGACCCTCATAACAAAAAATCTGAGCTATTTGTGCATTAAAAGGTGCATAAAGTTGATATTCATTTTTCTCCCACTCTCTATGAATCTTAGTGTTTTTAGCTTGGGCATGTTGTGCTATTGCCTTATAGTAGAGTACTTTTGAATTTTGCAGATCATGTTCAGATAGCACTGTTCTCTCATAGAGCTCTTCAGAGCGTTGAAATTCTTTTTTAGCTTCTGATAAATTAATTCTTGATAACTTAAGTAGTGAATTAGCTTCATCTAAGTTACTATTAATTAAGGTATTGTCAAATTCAACTAATAAGTCCCCTTTTTTTACGATTTGGCCTTCTTGCACATAAATTTTTTGTATTATACCTGTTGTTGCTGAACTTATTTTTACAGCTAACGCTTTATTTTCAGCAAAAACATTATTAGAAACAAGTAGTACAATTAAAATAAATATTTTAATTAATTCGACTTTTTTAACAATTATATCCATTTATCTATCACCTTTTCCTGAAAAATAGTTCATAGAATCACCTAATAATGAGTCTAGTTTAGCCCAGGCAATGGCTAAATCAAAAACCGTCTGCATTTTAAATAACTGAGCATGAGTCAATTCCACCATTGCATCGCCTATATCACTGGTCACTTCAAGCTCATATAAAGCTCTGCTTTTATCCAGATAGAGTTCACGATAATCTAATGAAACATCTATATCAGAATTTGCACCAGAAAATTGTTGTTTTAAATCACTAATATTTAACCAGAGCTCAAGTATTTGTTGTTCCAAATTCTGTTTTATCTGAATCTTTTCAGCTTCTAATTGTATTAACTTACCTGTCGACTTCTTTATTTTAGAATTTTCCTGTCCAGCCTGATAGATAGGTACTTTAATTTCAATCCCTGCTCGATATTTATCTGAACTGCCTAAATTTCTTGCATAATTAGTAGCCTGGAGATGGGCACTGATTACCGGATATTTTTCCGCTTGAAAAGCATCGAGTTTATGTCTTATTGCTGCTAATTTATGTTCATGAGAAAGCAATAGAGAATTCTGTTTAAATGCAATCTGATAGAGATTATCAATTTCCTGTAATTTTCGTTCTGATGAAAGCATAGGCAGCTGTTTAAAATCAGGCAAATCTAAATCTGATGATAGATGACCAGGACTGATTAATTGTGATAATCGATTCCTGTTAATTCTTTGCAAACTCAATGATTCACTGCGATTTCGTCGTGTTTGACGATACTGATTTTCCATAGAAAGTATTTCTATATCAGAGATTTGTCCCAGCTCAAAGCGCGAGCGTAACTTATCCAAAGTCACATAATCAACCGCCATGGCTTCATTAGCATGATCATAAATCACATCAGCCAGCAACACATTAAAATAAGCCTGTAGAATAAGAATTGTACGTTTAGAAATGGTATCAGCATAAAGTGCTTCGACAGATGCTAACTTTTGTTGGCTGGCTGCAATTTTTGAACTGCTTTGACCAAAATCATATAAGCGTTTTGAAATATCTAAACTGATCTTACTATCATTAGTCTCACTAGCAGGTACAATGGGAGAAGGATCCACATAACGTAAACGGCCATTGATTTCAGCAAAAAATCCTGACTCAGACCTAGACAGTTCCTGATCTGCCATAGCCATTTGACGTCTTGCACTATAGCCCATTATTTCAGAAGAATCTGTACGTGTTGCCATTGATAAGGCATATTGAAGATTCAAAGGCTCGGGTATCATTTTTTTATTAACAGAAACAATCTGTTCTGCAATAGAAACCGAACTCAACAATAATAAGCAAAAGATGTACAGGGGATATAAATAGCGATTCATCAGTTATTTCTATGCTCACGTTTATAGCGTGAAAATTTATTATTTTCATAAGCTTTTTTAACTACAAATTGTCCCAGCAACATAAACTCTTCTACACTGGAGGTTCTACCTGTATAGCGCATAACACGCTTACCCTTCAGATTAAAAAAAGCCAGCACAGGAGTGGCACGAACTCTATTTTCTTTAAAAGAAAAATCTTTTTGAGTCATACTTTTCCCTTGAAAGTTCGTCATTTCCACATCTCCTTCTATATCCACAGGGAAAATCAGAAAATTCTTTTTAAAATATTCCTGAATCTCAGGTTTATTGAGGACATTTTTTTTCATCCAATGACAAAATGGGCAATCATCCATTTCAAAAAATATCATAATCCCCTTTTTACCCTGCTCTTTAGCATTAACCAATTCCTCAGAAAAATCACCAAAACCAGAATCAAAAAAATATTCTTGTGGATCTTTCGATGCTGCTGACAAACTATTAGAACTGAACAAAATCATCATCAGTATTAAAAGTAAAATTTTAATATCTATTATTGCCTTCATTTTATAACTGACCTTATTTTTCATTATATTGTGCTATATATCTATTCAATGTTCTATCTGAGACCATTCCAGTAAATTTTTTCACCACATCCCCATGAATATTAATTAAAATCGAAGTTGGTAAGCCCTTTGGTTCACCCAGTGCTTTTTCTATTTCATTATTCATACGTGTAATTGGATATGAAACAAGATAAAGCTCAGCAAACTTCTTAAGCTTTTCATCACTAATACCCTGCTCATAATTCACACCAATAACAATAGCATCATCCGTTTCCAGGTGAAAATCAGATAAGTCTGGAATTTCTTTACGACAGGGAGGACACCAGGTTGCCCAAAAATTGACTAATACCCACTTTCCTTTATCTTGTGACAACTTATGTGATTCACCCTCAAGATCTTCATAACTGAAATCTATTGCCAATAGATTAGGCGATATTAATATCAGCGCAGTCAATAATAGAATGTATCTAATTCTTTTCATAATGTGTTGTAGTTCCTTAATGATATGCATCATATTGTACAAATAATTCTTTAATAGGGATATCAAATTCATTAGATAATAATTTATTAGCCTGTTGTAATACATCCGACAATGAATCATTATCTGATGTATTCTGTTTAGGCAGTGCATAAGGCAATTTTGAATATAAATCCCAAAGGCTTATTGTATCCATATCTTTAGCTAATGAATACATATCATTCTTGGTTTTATGGATCCAGGATAGCTTTTCTAATTGATAAATTAATCCATCTAATTGTGCTTCATGGCGTAAAACCGGATCCTGATGTAATACTTTCTCTGAAATCGATGATCCACTTTTAGAAGCATTATAAAGTAACCATAATAGGCGAAATACTGATAAAAGATTATTATCTGTATTTCTTATTTGACCATGAGAAAAATCAAATAAAATTACACAACGTGCTGTCATCGCCCCCAAAAGAGTCACTAGCCAGGAAATATAGATCCAAATTAAAAAAATAGGAATAGTGGCCAATGTACCATACAAATTTGAATATGTCTGATTATGACCCACATATATTGCAAAACCTTTTTTTGCCAATTCAAATAAAATAGTAGCTGTTACACCACCAATCAAAGCATCTGAAAGCTCTACTCTACTATTAGGTACTATCATATAAATTAATGTGAAGGCAGACATGGTCAGCAGAACAGGTATGATAAGTAATAGCTCTGTTTTTAAGCCAAAAGATTCAGCGGCATCTTCTATCATTAAAAATGAGCTGAGATACGAGGTGACTATAATACTCATACCAATAAGAATTGGCCCTAAAGTCAAGACAGCCCAATAAGTCAAAAATATTCGCAGATAACTTTTTCTTTTATGCTCATCCCAAATTCGATTCAATGCTATATCAATTTGACGCATTAACATCAAAGCAATCACAAATAAACTAATCAGACCTACTAAGGTTAACTTTGAAGCCTTATTCACAAAAATACTTAAGTAATCTTTAATTACTTCACTGGAAGAAGGTACCAGATTATTAAAAATAAAGTTCTGCAATTGTTCAAAAGCATCATTAAAAGCAGAAAAAGAAGAAAAAGCAGCAAAAATAACTGCCATCATAGGCACTAAGGATAATAATGAAGTATAGCTGAGAGATGCAGCAGATTCATTACAGCGTAATTGAAAAAAACGTTGTAGTACAAATATATAAAATTGAGCTATTTGTTTAATATTTTTCATTATTATCATACCAAACTTATTCATTCCATAACCATGCAGCACCACGAACACCGCTGTAATCCCCATGTTTAACTTGTGTTAACTGAGCATTTACCTGATCCGAGAAAATATATTGTTGCCAATATTCAGGCACATTATGATACAGACGCTGTATATTTGACAAGCCTCCTGCCAGTACGATTACATCCGGGTCAAGAATATTAATAACACTGGCTAAAATTTTTGCCAGCCACTGCTCATATTGAGACATAAAATGTTGTGCTGATTGACTCATATTGTCGGCATTTGAAATGAGTTCTTCAACGGATTCGACTATACCACCAGCTTGTTGATACCGATTGAGCATACCAGGACCACTTAAAAATGTTTCAATACAGTCCTTCTGTCCACAATAACAGGATTGTATCGAGCCATCTTTTTCAGTCCGCCACGGCATGGGGTTATGTCCCCATTCCCCGGCAATTGCATTTACTCCAGTGAGCACTTGCTGATTAATCGCAATTCCACCACCAACACAAGTACCAAGAATCACTGCAAAAATGAGCTTATGTCCTGCAGCAGCGCCATCAATAGCTTCTGAAACAGCTAAGCAATTTGCATCATTATTAATACGGATTTTCTGACCCAAGCTTTTTTCTAAATCTGCCTGAAAAGGCTGGCCAATAAGACAGACTGAATTGGCGTTTTTTACTAGCCCCGTTTTTAATGAAATTGCCCCAGGAATACCTATACCAATGCTGAAAGCACTATTTTTAATATCTGTAAACTGATTCTTAACACGTTTTATTAATGATGTGATTACCTCAAGAGTAGCTACATAATTACCTTGTGGCGTATTTTCTCTATGTCTAAAAACTTCAGTTCCTGCATCATCAATTGCAATAATTTCAACTTTTGTTCCCCCTAAATCAATATCCAGTCGCATTGAACCTACTCTCCATATTTATATTTAACCTAGAAAACGCAGTGGACATCGTTACGAAACGTTCAAAAGTGCTGTAGATAAAGGGTTTTACTGGATATTTTAGCTTTATTCGTAGTCACTCTACGGATGAAGCTAAAATATTTAGAAAATCCTTTAGGTGCAGTGCTTTAGGGCGTTGTAGTAGATGGCTACTGCATTTTCTATGTTTAAAGCAGCTACAATCTAACTGATTCATTTGGATTAATCAGTAAACCCATAATCTACAGCACTTTAATCATCATCGCTACAATTGAACTGATTAATTTAGGTTGAATAAAAGGTCAAAACTACGTAATAATATCAAATATCATTTTAATTTATTTAGATATCTGGAGGGTAAATAATGAATCATAAAAAAAATGAAATACCAAAGGATGATTATTCATACCAAATTCACATTGCAGATATGAGCTGTACTTCATGTGTAGGTGCTGTTGAGCGTGCTATTTCTGCAGTTCCTGGAGTTATGAAATCACAAGTCAACTTAATTGAAAAAAAAGCCTGGGTGGTTGGTGGTGATCCAAATTGTGTTTTAAATGCCATTCTTGATCAGGCTTATGATGCTCATTTGGTTGAAGAAAGTATTCACATAGATAGATTATTTTTACAATTTACAGGTGAAAGCAATGATAAACTGGAGCAATTGTTAAAAACTCTGGGGTCAGAAATTGAATATGACTGGCCTCTGGTGACCTTATCCACTCATATACATCCTGCAGACTTATTGTTACAACTTCAACAGTCGTATTATGTAGTTTCACTTAAGGAACAATTTGAAGATCCTCATAAGGTTCAGGCTGAAGAAGCAGCACATGAAGTACACCTTTCCTGGCAGCGGGCAATTTTAGCAGGCGGTATTGGTGGTGGCTTAATGCTAGGAGATATGACTGGACTTTTCCCTGCTTTAGCAGAGGGAAATGGACAGTTTTTCTGGGCCTTTATGGCATTGATTTGTTTATTTAGCATGTGGTTCAGCGGGCGTAGTTATTATAAAACAGCTATAAAAAAAGCCCGTCATTTCTCTTCAAACATGGATACTATGGTTGCTTTGGGAACTTCAGCTGCCTGGTTATCATCTGTCATTATTATTATAAATCCCAACTTTATTGCAGGTGGCTCTCAGTATCTTTATCTGGATGCATCGGTGCTCATTTTAGCTTTTCTGCAATTGGGACATGCATTAGAAACAAGGGCCAAGAGAATTACCAGTGAAGCCATTGGTGCTTTAGTAAAATTAGCACCAAAATCAGCAACTATTGTACGTGGTGAAAAAAACATCATAATACCTGTTTCCTTACTAAAGTTAGGTGATCAAGTTCGTATCAAACCGGGTGAAACAATTCCTATCGATGGGGAAGTTATTTCAGGTTCATCTCATATTGATGAGTCTATTTTAACTGGAGAGTCATTAACGGTTGTAAAGCAACTAGGTGATGAAGTGATTGGTGGTACCTCTAATCATGGTGGCACGCTCATTATTCGTGTCAATCATCTTAGTAATGAAACCACCTTATCTAATATTATTAAAATGGTACAAAAGGCCCAGTTAAGCAAGCCCCCTATTGCCAGTTTAGTAGATAATGTGTCTGCTATTTTTGTGCCAACGGTGATTATGATTTCCGTATTTACTTTTATCAGCTGGTCTTTATTTGCTCCACAGACTCAGATTGGTTTTGCATTAACCGCCGCTATTTCAGTATTAGTCATTGCATGTCCCTGTGCTTTAGGTCTGGCAACACCAATTTCTATTATGGTGGGAACAGGTCGGGCGGCCCAATTGGGTATTTTAATAAAAAATAGTGATGCCTTACAAAGTGCCTCTCATCTGACACATCTTGTCATGGATAAAACAGGAACTTTAACAAAAGGACATCCTTCAATTACAGATATTTATTGTATTGGTGATGATAATAACAAACAAAAAAATGTCTTAACAGAAGAGAAATTACTCAAAATTGCTCTCAGTCTCGAAACTGGCTCAGAGCATCCTCTGGCTGCAGCAATTATTCAAACAGCACAGGATAAAGAAATTAGTGCAACTAGCTGTGATAATTTTCAATCTATCAGTGGTAAGGGTATTTCAGCTTATATAGATCAGCAGCAGTATTTTCTAGGCAATGAGCAGTTGTTAACACAACAATCTATTGAAATAAAATCTCAATGGCATGAAATAGCATCACAACAAGCATCACAGGGTGGCACTCCTATCTGGCTGGCCAATAATAAAACACTTCTAGGACTTTTAATTCTTAAAGATCACATTCGTGAAGATAGTGCTGCAGCGATTAAGGCACTACATCAACAGGGGATACAATTAGTGATGTGCACAGGGGATCATCATAAAACAGCAATAGCAATAGGTAATACTCTGGGTATAGATCATATTCATAGTGAAATGCTGCCAGAGCAGAAGCTTGAAATTATCACCAAATTACAAGCAAAAGGTTATCATGTTGGTATGGTGGGTGATGGCGTAAATGATGCTCCGGCACTGGCTAAAGCTGATACAGGTTTTGCCATTGGCAGTGGTACTGATGTTGCTATTGAAAATGCTGATATAACTCTGGTAGGTGATTCACTCAAAAGTGTCAGTACTGCTATTGCAATTTCCAGTGCTACTTTGAAAAATATCAAACAGAATCTCTTTGGTGCTTTCATTTACAATATCATTGGCATACCATTGGCGGCAGGATTGTTTTATCCTATAACAGGATGGCTGCTTAATCCCATGTTTGCCAGTTTTGCCATGGCAATGTCATCGGTCACTGTCGTCACTAATGCTAATCGACTTAGGTTTTTTAAGCCTAAAGCATAAAATAGAAGGGAAATAAAATGCCAAAAACCATTCATTTAAAAATTACAGGAATGACCTACAAGCATTGTGTTATGAATACATCTAAAGCCATTAAGTCTGTTGCTGGTGTGGATAGTATGGAGGTTATATTAGAACCTAGTTCTGCTGTTATTACCGGTAGTGCTGATAAAGATAAATTAATTGCTGCCATCACTACGGCTGGATTTGAAGCTGAGCTTTCTTAGGGCTTATAATTTTTAGTAATGAATGAATTTATAGTCACTTATATGGGAGAAACATCAAATTGGAGTAAATATAATAAGGAGGGGTGAATTTGTGTTCATTTTCAAAGTGACAATAAGCCCTGAATCTATTTTAAAACTTTACTTAAATCAGACCAACCGTAGTAGACAGCATCCATAAAACAGCCGTAATTAATGTTGCCGCCAAGTGTTTTTCTGTCATGATATTATCCTTTAGGTATATTTAGTTAATCTTTAAAAAAAAGAATAATATAGAACTCAACGACTATGAACTGAAAGTCCATAGATCAGCATTTGAAGGATTACGGTGATGTTCCAAATATTCATTCACCATTTCGTCAGCAATATTTTCCGTTGACATAGCTCCATAACCTATTGCCCAAAAATGCCTTCTCCAGTAACACTTCTTTAGCTCTGGAAATTCGTCCTGAAGCCTTCAGGAACTTCATCAATTTACTCTCTTCACAAAATCATTTATCGATAATTTTTCAGGGTATTCAATATGCATGTGAATATGATCTTTACTAACAACACCTTTCAATATCTGAACATCATCAGAATCACAGATTTGCATCAGCAATTTTTGACACCTTATTTGTACATCACCTTGTAGCACTGGGTATCTGTATTTTGTCACCCAAACTAGATGAACCATTAAGATACTTATGTTATGCTCATTTCTTCTATGTTCTTTCATAAATCATAGACTAACATTTGCCTTTTAAAATGTGTAGCGGCTAAAGCCTTGCACTAAAGTGCATAGTTTTGACTAGCGGACTGAAACTATAAATAATAGAATCAGAGGATGTTGTCATATTATTCAATTTTTCAGGTTCATTTCATATTGGTCTGCTATAGTTAAAATACAATATAAGAGTTTCACTCAATTCTGCAGTCAAGTTAAGAGCGACTCTGAGATGTATGTATGATGAAGAGATATGAATTATGACAACTACTACTCTGGCATTGATTATTCTTGGTGTAATTTTGGCTCAAGTCGTTATTGTTATGTTACTCATACTCCATCGCCGCAAACATGAATATCAAAAACTGGATAGTTCTAAGGATACTTCAGCAGCAGTTTCCACACCAATATCCTCATCTGCAGAGTCATTTGCATCAGGTTCTAGCTGGGAGGGATACAGAGAGTTTTCAATCCAGCGCAGGGAATTTGAGGATAATAAGCAATCTATCTGCTCTTTTTATCTAATTCCACTGGATGGTAAACCTCTTCCTGCCTTCAATCCGGGTCAGTTTCTGACCTTCAAATTGTTACTTGAAGATCCAATTAGCCATGTATCCAAAACCGTGGTACGTTGCTATTCTCTTTCTGATACCTCTCGACCTGACTACTATAGAATATCAGTCAAACGAGTCCCTGCACCTGTTAACCAACCTGATTTAGCACCAGGCCTCTCCTCCTGTTTCTTCCATGATCAGGTTCAGGAAGACAGTAAGATTTTGGTTAAAGCACCATCGGGGTATTTTCAACTGATGAACAATGAAGGCTTACCTATTGTTTTGATTGGCGGTGGTATTGGTATCACCCCAATGTTAAGTATTCTTAATACTGTACTGGAACAAGGAGTAAAGACTGAAGTTTGGCTGTATTATGGACTACGTAATGGTGATGAGCATATTATGAAGGCTCATCTGCAGATACTGTCCAGAACACATGACAACTTCCATCTGCATGTCTGCTATAGCACTCCCAATGAAAGTGATATTGAAGGTGTTGATTTTCAGCACAATACCAGAGTTGATCTTACTCTACTGAGAGCCACTCTTAAACTGATGCGCTATCAGTTCTATATCTGTGGTCCCAAGCCGATGATGGAAAGTCTGGTACCTGGTCTGCAGGATTGGGGGGTAAATACTGATGATATTTACTATGAATCCTTTGGTCCTGCCACATTGAGCAAACATAAGAAAACAGTATCTGCAATAAGCAGTGAACATCCCATCAATATCACCTTTAGCCAAACAGGAAAAAATATCCTATGGGATCCTACAGCCGACTCGTTATTGGAATTTGCTGAAGCCAATGATATTGAAGTGAAATCGGGTTGTCGAGCTGGCAGTTGCGGTTCCTGCCAGACAGCCGTTCAAGCCGGTGAAGTTGACTATAATCAGGAACCCGATGCGGATGTCTCAGCGGGTCATTGCCTATTATGTATTTCTAAACCGAAGAATAACCTGACCCTGAAGCTTTAGGAGATTAGCATGGAACGATCACTCATACGCAAAGAAGTTACTCCCTTCCTGGTGATGTTCGGATCCTTGATTATAGCGACCATGATCATTGATGCATTACTGCACCAGTTCGAACTGGTTTGGATTGGACGCTATCTGGGCATACCAGGAACTATTCTAATCTTGCTGTCATTCTTTTACTCAATGCGCAAACGTAAACTGATCCATTTCGGTAAACCCAAAAATATGCTCATCCTGCATGAGACACTGACCTGGATGGGGGCATTGATAATCCTGGTACATGCAGGGATCCACATCTACGCCATCCTTCCATGGCTGGCTCTGATTGCCATGTTAGTCAATGTCATCAGCGGCATGACTGGTAAATATCTATTGGATCGCTCACGTCGCTTTCTGGCCGAAAAGAAAACCTTCTATTTGCAGCATGGACTGTCTAAAGAGATGGTTGAGAAGAAGCTGTTCTGGGATGCAACAACTTATGATCTAATGAAAAAATGGCGTACGGTACACCTGCCCATTTCACTGGCTTTTGCCGTACTTGGCATTACCCATATTCTTAGCATCTTTCTTTTCTGGGAGTGGATATGAGAAATAATACAACGCTTCTAATTGTTATAGTCAACCTGACTCTCCTGGTTCTATTGGCGATATTCTTACCCCATCTAATGATCAGCCCAGGCAATCCCATTGATGCTCATGCTGAACTTACTACAGATTGTTTTGCCTGCCATACCCCATTTTTCGGCAGCAGTCCTGAAAAGTGTATCGCCTGTCACAAAGTAGCGGAGATTGGTTTAAAAACCACTGAGGGACTGCCCATTGCCAGTGAGAAGAAGAATGTTGCCTTCCACCAGACATTGATTGAGGAGGATTGTATTGCCTGCCACAGCGATCACAAGGGAGTGCAGGCCTTCCGTCCCATTAGTCAGTTTTCTCATCAATTATTGGATTTGACCCTGCAGAAACAATGTGACACTTGCCATGTCAATCCAGAGGATGCTCTACACCAGGAGATCAAGGGCAATTGCGGACAGTGTCATAGCCAGGATGACTGGCTGCCAGCCACTTTTAATCATAAAAAGTATTTTCGTTTTGACCGTGATCATGATACCGAGTGTAAGACTTGTCATATAGATAATGACTATACGAATTATACCTGTTATGGCTGTCACGAACACTCTCGTTCCAAGATCCGTGAAGAGCATGTTGAAGAAGGGATTTATGATTATGAAATCTGTGTTGAGTGTCATCGTAGCGGTGATGAAGATGAAGCAGAGCGTATTTGGAAAACAAAACGCTTTGAAGCAAGAAAATTATCACCATTTAAATTTAATCAGTATAAAAAAAGAAAAGACAAACATCATGATGATGACTAAAAAGGCATTAGGCTGAGTTGGTGTTTACTTTTTTACTTGGGATAAAAATTATGAATATGATTAAGACACACAAAAGTTTCATTCAGGTAGTTTTTATGTCATCTTTGCTGGTGTTATCCTTCAGCTTTTTACCGCATGCCAATGCAGATGGTGGAGGCACTTATTCTGTCTATGATACGGATAGAGATGGCTATTTAGATAGTACTGAATATGATAAATTTTATGAATCAAAACAAAAACGATCCCGCAATTTAGATAGCTGGGCATTTGATAAAGTCGACTCAAATGGTGATAATAGAATATCTGAGCAGGAAATGGTCGATGCCCTAATAAAGGGTATAAAGAGAAAAAAACAAAAATGAAATTATTTTATGAGCATTGATACAGGTAAAGCAATCATCAGCCCCTATAATGAAAAGTAGAATATTGTCCTGGTTGATATTTATGCGGACGGTGAAATACTGATGGACGATGTGGATAATATTCACAAAGCAATTGAACAGTTTGATTTACAAATTCCTGTGGATACCATTTGTGTTAAATCAGGTGAAAACTATCCATCTGACGAAGCTTTTGATTACTCAATCAAGCATAATTGTCTTCACAATAGAGTCATTTATATTATCAAACATATGGCTGACATTCACTTTCCTTATCAAGTACAGAAAACTTATTTTAAGGATCATTTCGTTGATTACTGTACCTCCGTTGATGAAGCCTATCGCCTGCTAAAAGAAGTTAGGAGTCGTCACCCCCTGTGTTAGCGTAAAACTCCCACACATAGCATTACATGCTGAAAACTGCAATTCATCACCTACTGAATCGAAAAGTTTATTTTTGATAAGCTGAGCCTCTTGCAAAACTCCAGAGGCTAAATGTTAAAAATACTCCTGTCACGGAGTGATCGATTTTTTTATGATACTTGTACAGTTTTAACCGTATTTTCTCATCATACTTACAAAATTATCCATTAGACTCGCATAGGTAAACCCTTTAAAACTATAAATCTTATAAAACTAAAACTATTTTTTAAGTCTATGTGACAAATTTTAGTAATTGATCGGCAGTTAAAGCCAATATTCCAAACATTAGATGACACATGATTTTCTTTGGACCTCGTACTCTGACCATTCGTCCATTAAATTCATCTTTGAGCCGACCATTAACTCTTTTTACGGTTGAGCGTTCATTGTATCGTAC
>JAUJGA010000292.1:0-4991 GCA_042095675.1 Gammaproteobacteria bacterium | reverse complement strand
AAAGAAAATCCAAATTACGACTGGCTATGCCAACTGGAACAAAACCTGCTCGTTCAGTCACTGATGCAATAAAAAGTTTATTTTCTCCCATTGAAAATTTTATAAAAACTGTAACATTTGATAATGGTAAAGAGTTTGCGTACCACAAAGAAATAGCCACTACATTGAACTGTAAAACGTATTTTGCAAAGCCTTACCACTCATGGGACGAGGACAAAATGAAAATGCTAATGGTTTATTAAGGCAGTATTTCCCTAAGCAAATGGAGCTGATTGATGTTACTAAAAAAGAAGTTTATGATGCTGTTCACAAGCTCAATAGTCGACCACGAAAGTGTCTGGGATACAAAACTCCTTATGAAGTTTTTGAAGAGCTAACCGGCATTAGCCAGGAAGAGTTAACCGGTCATGCAATTATTACTTGAATTCAGGCGAGTTTATTTATATTATCATTGCTTTATAATGCAATATTATTCTTAAACCTCGAACTTCATTGATATGCTTGACTCATTATTAATATTAATAAAACATGAATTGCATGAGCAAGCCTCTGATTTTATTAAAAATAACTCATATCAATATTGTACTTTACAAATTCCCATAGATGCACAAATTTCTCTACTTGCCACTGGAATTGAACAGAGCTTTTTTCTCTGCAAGCCTGATTCACCACTCACATTACTGGGATTAGGTTCATTTATTAATTTAGAAGCAACAGGTGAGCATCGATTTAGCTCAATCAAATCAGCTTACACCGATATTCTTCAACAATGGCAGGATAAAGACATAATCAGCCCTATTGCTTTTCACGCCTTTGCCTTTGATAAAAACGATCCCATGACAGGTCATTGGTCAAGTCTGCCAAATACCTTAATCAGAATACCACTGATTCTTTTCAAAGAAATCGATAACCAGCAAACACTCTTCATTAATGTAGATTTAAAAAAATGGAAAAAGCAGAAAAATTATATTTCAGAAGTATTTTTAAAAATTGAATCTTTACTTAAAGACTATTTTAAAGAAATTAACCAATATTCTGATACAACATCTGAATCAAAATCAGAACTGTTTAATAGACCACTATCCATTTCCTGGATACAAATAACCAAAAAAGCCATTAATAAAATTCGCTCCGGAAGCATAGATAAAATAGTCACCAGTCGTCAATTTAGCTTAAGCAAAGAAAAGAAAATCTCTACGATTCAATTAAGTCGAAATTTAATTAAAAATTATCCAGGTTGTACTATTTTAAGTTATCAGTTTTCTGGAAAAACAATTATTGTTGCTTCTCCAGAGCATCTTATTACATTAGATTATCCTAATATCAAAAGTGATGCCATTGGCGGTACTATTCATAGAAAAGCAGATAAAAATCGTTTCATTAGTTCTCTTGCCCAATTCCCTTTAGAGGATAAGAATCGACTATTAAAGGAACACGACTTTATTGTGCAAGCCATTTATCATGGACTGGATTCTCTCTGTCATACCTTGAAAATACCACTATCTCCCTTTTTAATGAAATTACATAATATGTATCATCTGAAAACACCTATTCAGGGAAAGTTAATGGATCAATATGATCTCTTTGATGTAGTGCAAACATTACACCCAACCCCTGCTGTTGCCGGATACCCTACTCAACAATCCAGGCAATGGTTATTAGAAAATGAAAACTATCAGCGAGGCTGGTATACTGGTGCATTTGGTTATCTTGAAAACAATTCTCAGGGAAAAATCAATGGTGAATTATCGGTTATGTTACGCTGCGCCGTCATCAATAAAAATAAAATGACTCTTTTTGCCGGTGCAGGTCTGGTTGCAGAGTCGGACCCAGAAACGGAATGGCAGGAAACTGAATTAAAGATGCAAACTATTTTAGAGATGCTATAAATGGATTCATACGGCTCACTCAATTATAAATGGGCATTTAGTCTGATTCATTATTTTAGTTTACTAGATGTTTCAGAGGTCGTTATTTCTCCCGGCTCTCGTTCAACACCATTAGCTTTAGCCAGTGAAAAACATCCTGATATCAATACCTGGGTTCAAATTGATGAACGCAGTGCCGGATTCTTTGCCCTGGGCATGGCACAAAAAAAACAGCAAGCCGTTATTTTAATTTGTACTTCCGGTAGTGCGATAGCGAACTGGTTTCCTGCTATTGTAGAAGCAAACCATTCTTATACTCCCCTACTCTTACTTTCTGCTGATCGGCCAATAGAGCTTCATCATTGTGGTGCTAATCAAACCATTAAACAACAAGGAATATTTTCTTCCCATGTGCGTGGGAGTTTAACACTTGAAGATGCCAGTGAAATTTTACTCAATAATCGTTATCTTCAGCAAACAATTACACAAGTTTATAGTCTGGCAATGGGTCAAAAACCCGGTCCTGTTCATTTAAATATCCCCATTAGAGAACCATTATTACCAAAACGTTTTACCAGTGATAATTTAAATCACTTTATTAATCAGTTGGGAACACAGATTTTAGATAATATAAAAAAAATAAGCCCTCATGAAATAATTTATCCTTCAATATCACCAGTACGTTTGGAACTCTTGAGTAAAACTATTGGCTCTGGTAATGGCTTGATTATTTGTGGTGCTTTGAACAAACAGGAACAATACGGTTTTAGTGATCTATTATCCCAATTAGCACACAAACTTAATTGCCCAATATTAATTGATCCCTTATCCAATCTGCGTTTTAGTAGCATAGATAATTCCAACTATATTTATAATTATGATCATTTTTTAAAACAATATCATCTTAATAACGATTCATTAAAACCTGACTGGATTATTCGCTTTGGCCAATTTCCTGTTTCAAAAAACCTGATGCTATATCTCGAATCACTGAACACTCATACTATCCTAGTCAGTTCCTATGGTGATAAATTAGATCCTATTCATAAGGCAAATATAGAAATACATTGTCTGCCAGCAACATTTTGTAAACAAATATTAGCAACACATATTTCCAGTACATCAAAAACACACTATTTCCACTGGCTGGCGTTAGACAAGAAATCTGAAGCTAAAATTAATCATATTTTAAACAATAGTGATAATACACAATTATTTGAAGGTCATGTAATCAATACTATGTTGGAATCCATCCCTGATCACAGCCTTCTATTTAGTGCTAACTCCATGGCTATTCGTGATTTTGATACTTTTATTACTCAGCAATCATCTCGGCATAAGAATATTGACTTTTATGCTAATCGTGGCGTCAGCGGTATCGATGGGAATATATCAACATTCTTAGGATTATTAGCGAATCATAAAAAATATGCTATTTCAATTGTGGGAGATTTAAGCTTTTATCATGATATGAACGGCCTACTCATTTGTAAAAAACTGGCATCCATGGGATACAATGCCACTATTATATTAATTAATAATAGTGGTGGCGGTATTTTTAATTATTTACCACAACAACAATTAGACAGTTTTGACAAGCTCTGGACAACTGACACAGAATTAGATTTTCAATATAGTGCAAAGCTATATGATTTAAATTACACCAAGATAGAGAATAGAAAAGAATTATATGAACAATTACCCATCATTTTTACACTATCAGGCATTCAATTAGTAGAGGTTGTTATCAATCAAAAAACTAGTGTAGAATGCCACAAGAAAATTTAAGTGTGAGGGCACGAAACAAATGCTACTCTTGTATCTTCGATATACGTTATTAGGACTTGCCATGAGTGTAGTTTGTGTCATTATTCTTTTTATAATAGAGCAGAAATTGTGTACCCAACATTTATGAATCAACGTCCTCCTATACTGGAAGATAAAAAATCTCGAAAAATCCTTAAGTTCCATTTAACCTAAATAAAAAAATATGACAACTTGGACATTATTAGATACAGCCAACATTCCCAATAACAATGATGAACTGAGGTTATTTCAGCGCGCGGATGATTTTTCTATTCATCTAAAAGGTGTGCGTGGAGAGTTAATGAACAGTCGAATGCATTGTTCCGAGTTAGCCCTGGCTGAATTAGGTTGCGCACATATTCAAGGGATGGGGAATACTAAAGTGTTAGTTGGTGGCATGGGGATGGGCTTCACTCTGGGTGCAGCACTCAAAGCAACATCAATAAGTTCTCAAGTGATTGTTGCTGAACTGGTACCCGAAGTTATTGAATGGAATAAAGGCTCATTGGGCGAGTGTGCAGGCAGGCCGCTTGATGATAATAGGGTTCAGGTACACCTGGGTGATGTGGCTGAACTTTTCAAAATAAATGAAGCCACTTATGACGCTGTTTTATTAGATGTTGATAACGGCCCCGAGGGCTTTACACAATCCGAAAATAACGATCTATATTCAATCAAAAGTTTACAAGCTATACGACAAACACTTCACCCTGATGGCGTGTTAGCTATTTGGTCGGCCTGGCATGATCCAAAATTCACTTTGCAACTGAAAAAAACTGGCTTTAAGGTTAAAACTAAAACAGTTAGAGCGCATAAATGTAAAGGTAGCAGTCATACTATTTATTTGGCAAAGAAAATTACCTAGTTTTAACTAGTGTATTGGAACAATAAAACATGATTAGTATTCCATTTTAAATTGTCTAGACAACTTTTTCAAAAAACTTATTTTATTTATTAAGCAGCTTTTTTCGTTGCTGTTTGCTCTTCAATACTGGATAAATACACATCCATTGGTTTTTGATAATCCAATGTTTGATGGAATCTTTTATGATTGTAAAAATCAATGTAATTAGCCACATCAGTTTCCAGTGCTTCAATAGAATCATATTCTTTTAAATAGATCCGTTCACACTTTGCGCTACGCCAGAATCGTTCAATGCAAATGTTATCAGTGGTTCGTCCTTTTCCATCCATCGACATATCGATCCCTAAGTTTTTCAGTCGTTGGGTATGAAGTTCACTGGTGTACTGACTACCCTGATCGGTATTAAAAATATCAGGCTGTCCATATTGTTCTAAAGCTTCATTGAGTACCCC
>JAUJGA010000291.1:0-3159 GCA_042095675.1 Gammaproteobacteria bacterium | reverse complement strand
GCTATAAAAGCAGCTTCTAAAAAATGGACAATGCCCATTCGGAATTGGAAACCAGCATTGAATCGGTTTATAATCGAGTTTGAGGAACAGATAACTCCTCATATTTAAGGGGCAGTTACACAGTTAGGATTACACCCTCTTATAATGCTTAAATCTATGGCTCTAAATGAAGGAATGTCCTATCAAACCTACATTTCTCATATGTTCCATAAGTTAACAACGGGTGTTTTAAAGATATAATGAATTTTAATGACTACTATGCTTGAAGAACTATCGTTATCAAATACAAATGCACCTTTAGATATAACACCTATTATTCGTAACTTTAGCTTTTTTGATGCTCTTGGTAATGTATCACAACGGGCTAGCAGAAAATATCTTATTGTTATTGAACCAATAGTACCTGAGGAGGACTTTGCATTTACAAATGATATTAAATTTAACATGTCTAATGTTATTACAGGTAACAATATTCTGCCAACAAGCTTGAAAAATACCGGATTTTATAGCATAAATGATGGCTATTGGAAGCTAAAGCAGTGATTAATGCTACTATAAAAGTTGAAAACTTAGGTAAAAAATACATTCTCAAACATGAAAAAAAAGAATATGTTCTTTCTTACAGAATTTCCCCCTTCTTAAGATGGGGGAATGAGGGGATTGTTTCTTTAAATTCATTTAATAAAAATATAAAAAGGAAAAATGATTCAATAGAAGAATTTTGCTTTCCTTTGCCTCAAAATACTTATGCTTACTAAAATAAAGCAACTACAAAATAACCAAGGTTTTGTGAAGTATTTTAAAAATACCTCATGGCTTTTGGCTGAAAAAATCTTAAGAATGATTGTGGGACTTTTTGTGGGAGTCTGGGTTGCTAGATATCTAGGTCCCGAGCAGTTTGGACTTTTCTCTTATGCTCAGAGTTTTGTTGTGCTATTTGCCACTTTTTCAAGACTAGGTTTAGATGGGATAATTGTAAGAGAATTAGTTAAATCTGAAAATAAAAAACATGCTCTTATCGGTACAGCATTTTGGCTGAAGGTAATGGGAGCAATTGTAACAATTGTTATGTTAGCTATAGCTGTAATTTTTACATCAAATAATAGCTATACGAATACACTAATTTTCATTATAGCATCTGCAACAATATTTCAATCTTTTAATGTGGTAGATTTTTATTTTCAGTCTAAAGTTTTAAGTAAATATGTAGTTTATGCAAATATTATATCTCTGTTTATAACTACTGTGATAAAAATAATACTTATACTAAATGAAGCTCCACTAATAGCTTTTGCATGGGTTATATTATTTGATAATATTGTATTGGCATTAGGTTTTGTATACTTTTTCCACAAAAACTCAACTATAAATATTAAAAAATTAAAATTCAATAAAACTATTGCAGCTACTTTATTATGTGACAGTTGGCCTCTTATATTAAATGGTATAATAGTAGCACTATATTTTAAAATTGATCAAATTATGATTAATGAAATTTTAGGCAATTATGAAAATGGTCAATATGCTGCTGCTGCAATGATAAGTGAGGCCTGGTATTTTTTTCCACAAATTATTTTAATATCATTTTTTCCTGCTTTAGTAAAAGCAAAAAAAAATAATCAAAAATTATACACTAAAGGACTAGGATATTTATTTAGTATGCTTACCTGGGTTTCACTATTAATAGCTTTAATAGTTGCTTATTTTTCTAAAGAAATAATTTTATTACTATATGGTGAAGCTTTTATTCATACTTCAGATGTTTTAACTATACATGTATTTGCAGGTATATTTATGTCATTAGGTTTGGTGACAGGAAGATATTTAACAATAGAAAATAAAACAATAAAATCTTTTTATAGAAATTTTTTTGGAACCACTGCAAATATTACTTTAAATTACTTCTTGATACCAGTATATGGTCTTATTGGTGCTGCATATGCAACAATTATCTCACAAATCATGGCAAATTATCTATATGATATATTTGATAGAGACTTGCATCAACTATTTATATTGAAGAACAAATCTTTTTTTAATCTTAATTTACTGTCAAATATTCTAGGGAAAATATTTTAACATGAATACAAAAATTAATATTTTAGATTGCACCCTTAAAGATGGGGGCTATATAAATAACTGGATGTTTTTAGATAAGCATACCAATAAAATATTGAGAGCCCTAAATGGCGCCAAAGTGGATATTATAGAGTGCGGCTATTTAAATGATAAAAAAGGAATGAAAAAACTCCACTCTTTTTGATTCAATAGCTTCAGTAGATAATATATACCCATGATCTTTGAAGATGCTTGCATTTTAAATATAGTGGGATCAAAATACATCTATGAGCACATTTCATCTAGGGGCTGTTGATCTTTCGTGTTCATATTTTAACCAACCCACATTGATAACCAGATTAAACAACAAGCCAAAGCTAATGTACTAGCATAATTTCTTTCCAACTTATCGTACCGCGTAGCAATTGCACGATAATGCTTTAGTCGGGCAAATACATTTTCAATCAGATGTCTGCACTTGTACAAACACCAATCCATATCTGAATTGCCTGTTTTTGAATTCTTCTTTCTGGGTATAACTGGTATGGCCTTTTTGTTACGAATAATTTCTCTTATTGATTCACTATCATAACCTTTATCCGCTATAACGTAGTCTGAACTGGGTAACTTGGCGATTAAATCAGTGGCTGCTTTACTATCATGAACTTCATCTCCTGTTAGGATAAATTCAATCGGCAAACCATAACTATCGACAGCAATATGTATTTTAGTTGTATTGCCAACACGGTTTTTTCCAATCGCCTCGACACTATCACTTGCAGCTCCCATGCTATGTTGGTGAGCATTTATAATGCTACCGTCTATAAATTACACTTCAATGGCCGAAAGATTCTGGTACATCTCTCCATGGACAACCGACTCGCATTCGGTAAATGATACCTTCCAATGTGCTTCTATGCTCTGCATTATTATAAATTCGGTCACTATAAAGCATTAATTGTGATAGCTTTTCCCAGTATTCATCTGTTAACATTGTTCTTGGCATGGTCTTCTCGTATGTTGATTTGTGATAAAACCATTATACCTGATTGCAATATTGCTTATTTTTTAATCACGAAAGATCAACAGCCCTTAGAATAA
>JAUJGA010000290.1:0-5751 GCA_042095675.1 Gammaproteobacteria bacterium | reverse complement strand
CTTTATGCCTATATTTTGGTATCCAGACAAAATGATACATTAGCCTAAAGACATGATGCATATTTCTTTGAAGTTCCATGTACTGAATAATATAGACAGGGACAAGCCCTGTCTACACTATTCAGCACGGGGGCAAGCCCCGAGATTTTCGCTACGCTCTGTTAAATAAATTACGCTACTTCAGACTCATTTCACGTTGGAATGAAACCTTTTGTTCAGACTCTTTTCACATTGGACAATGCTGGCACTTGACAAGAACGACATCGACTAATAAAATTATCCATCATATTCTTATGGTGTTTTATTTATCTTTAATTAATAGATAAAATAGGGAAATTGGTTAAATTCCAATGCTGCCCCCGCAACGGTAATTGAAAGTACGATAGTATTATCCACTGTAATGCTCAGTTTTTAAACTGAACAATATGGGAAGGCACTATCGATTAATGTATGAAACATTGTACATTGCTTCATAAGCCCGGAGACCGACCAAAAGAATTACCTTAATCATGCGGCGGGCTGTGGTTGAATAGAAGATCCTAATTTATTAGTTTTCCTTATTCACACTGATACCCCTGCATATTACTAATTATGTACACGGGGTGTGTGTACTCAAGGAAATTCTATGACTAATCAAAAAAATAGTATAACTGCTCTTTCAGCAGTTAGCCTCTTATCCTGTTCTTTCTCTCTTTACGCAGAAGAATTTAACTCGACATATTCTGAAGCTCCAACCATTGTTGTCACTGCAACAAGAACAACCAATACCATTGATGAAACTTTAGCACCGGTCAGTATTATTACAAAAGAAGATATTGAACGTAGCCAGGCAACTTCTATCAATGATGTGTTAAAAACAATTCCAGGGGTTAATTTTACCAGTAATGGCGGAATGGGTAGTCATTCCGGAATATCTATTCGTGGCACCAATACCAATCATGTACTTTTTCTTATTGATGGTGTTCCTATACGTTCAGCAACATCCGGCACCACAGCGATTGAATTCCTGCCAATTTCCCAGGTCGAGCGTATTGAAGTAGTACGTGGCCCTCGTTCAAGCCTATATGGTTCAGATGCTATTGGTGGTGTCGTACAAATTTTTACAACAAAAAGCACTGATGAAAAATTGTCGACCAGTATAGGTTATGGCTCTGATAATACCAGAGAATTAACTGGAAGCTATTCTAATGCCAATGAAAAGAGTCGTTTTGGCGGTGGTATATCTATTTTAGACACAGATGGCTATGATATTTATGGCAGAGACTCGTATGGCATCAGAAATCATGCTGATAATGATGATGATGATGATGATGGATATAATAATTACTCTTTATCGTTAAATGCAAGTCATAAGTTTAATTCATATTTAGAAGTCTCCGGAATATATTTACACAGTCAGGGTGAAGCAGAGTTTGATGGTTATAGCTATAAACATACACGAACTGATTATACAGAGCAGGTTTTAAACGGAAATATAGATTATAGTTTTAGCGATAGCTGGCAAAGCCAACTTAAAATCAGCCAGAGTTATGATAAACAAAAAAATCACTTACACAAACAGTCAAGCCCAAATATTTACTATGTTGATGCAAAAAGCAACTTTGATACACAAACAAATCTAGTTAACTGGCAAAATGATATCACTATACATGATAGTGATTTATTGATCATTGGACTGGATTATAAAGAGGATGAAATTGATAGTTCAACAGATTTTAGTGAAGATAGTCGCTGGAATAATGCCATTTATAGCCAATATTTATATTATGGTGATACTTTCGATTCTCAGTTTTCTTTCAGAAGTGATGATAATGAAGCCTTTGGTCGGCATAATACCTGGGGCTTTGCAACAGGCTTTTCTCTGGATGAAACTATTCGCGTAACCAGTTCCTATGGTACTGCTTTTAAAGCACCAACTTTCAATGATTTATACTGGCCTGCAGATTTCTTTTTTAAAGGTAATCCTGATCTTAAACCGGAAGAATCAAAAAGTTTTGATTTTGGTTTAGATATTAATGCTGGAAGTACATTATGGAGTGCACATTACTTTAATACTGATATTGATAATTTAATTACTTATGTCAATTCTTATCCTGCAGTTAGTATGATGGAAAATGTTTCCAAGGCTAATATCGATGGCATTGAATTAACAGTTGATAGTGAACTCTTTGGTTTTCAAGTAAGTGCCAATGCTTCATTTATAAATCCTGTTGACGAAGATACAGGAAAATTACTGGCACAAAGAAGTAAAAGAACTTTTAATTTATCTTTAAACAAAACAGCTGGAAAATTAAGTTATGGTGCTTCAGTAATTGCTAATTCTGAAAGGTATAATCGGGCTGGTGAGCAAGAACAACTGCCCGGCTATGGATTATTAAACATTCGTGGTTCCTGGCAGCTAAATAAAAACTGGACAATTAAAGCTAAGGTGGATAACCTTCTTGATAAAGGTTATGCATTAAGCAAACAAGGTGACTATGATTATAAACAGCCCGATCGTTTTGCTTTTGCTTCCATTCATTATGAGATGTAATGAGGTACTTGCAAAACTAACAGATTTTATGCTTTTAGCTTTTACTGCTTTGCTTGAAAAGCAGTTGTCCTGTGCCCCATTTTTCAAATGGGGATTGATGGAATTTAATAACTCCAATATTATCAATAATTTAAAGCATTTAAAGCCAACCCCCTCAATCCCCCTTCTAAAGAAGGAGGAGGCTGAGAGCAGTTTTGCAATTACCTCTAATAATAACAATATAAGATCTTGCAATACAATATATCTACGGCACTTATATGCTTAAAGCCTATAAGCTGCCCTTTTTTTTCAGTCTTATCTTATTAGTTCTCATTAGTTTTGTTTTCTCATTACTGATGGGTTCAAGTGATCTTAGCTCAAATGATATTCTCTCTATTTTTAATGGTACGGCCTCTCCCCTATTACAAACCCTGATATTTGAACTGCGCTTACCCAGAGCTTTAGCGGCTTTTGCAGCAGGGACATTATTGTCTTTGTCCGGAGTTTTAATGCAGGTGTTATTAAGAAATCCACTTGCAGATCCTTATATCTTAGGGGTTTCCGGTGGTTCTGCACTAGCAGCACTACTGGCCATGCTATTCGGCTTAAATAGTTTATTAATGACTGGCAGTGCCTTTATTGGTGCATTAGTTTCCATCATGCTGGTCTTTATATTTTCACATCAATCTGGAAGTTGGACAGTTTCCAGATTATTACTCACCGGTATAATCTTAGCTTCAGGCTGGGGTGCACTGATCAGTTTTATTCTTGTGATTGCTCCGGCTGAAAAAATTCATGGTATGTTGTTCTGGCTAATGGGAGATCTCAGTTATGATCGTCCCCTATTACCTGCTTATGTTATTTTATGTATCGGCCTATTCTTTTCATTACTTATTAGCCGTCAGCTTAATATCATGTTATGGGGAGATCTTCATGCAGGTAGTCTTGGAATCGATATAAAAAAGCTCAGGTTACAAATATTTTTCCTCTCTTCTCTTATGACTGCCGGAGCCATTACACTGGCAGGCAGCATTGGCTTTGTTGGTCTGGTTATTCCACATTTAGTACGTCTAGTGCTAGGTACAGATCATCGCTTTTTGCTTCCTGCCAGTGCTTTAACAGGGGGAGCATTATTAGTCATAGCAGATACTCTGGCTAGAACAATCCTGGCACCACAACAATTACCTGTGGGAATACTGACAGCTTTAATCGGCGTACCTTTATTTTTATATCTTTTAAGAAAGAGCCAATAATGTCATTATTGATTAATAACTTAACACTTTCTATACAAGATAAGCTCATTTGTAAGGATTTACATATTGAATTTAATCATGGAGAGTTTTGGGGAGTCATGGGTATTAATGGGGTAGGTAAAACCACCTTATTAAAAAGTTTCATTGCTTTACATGAAATTGATTCTCAGAATAGTAAAAATAAAAGTATTTTATTAAATAATCAAAGTATCTACAGCTATACACGCATGGAATTGGCACAAAAAACAGGCATGATGTTGCAAGAGTATGAGTATAGCTTTCCCTCTACGGTCTTAGAAGCTGTATTAATTGGCCGTCACCCCTTTATAGCACAATGGCAGGTTGAAAATAAACAGGATGAGAAGCTGGCACTCAATGCATTAACGCAAGTAGGCTTGGAAAAACTTTCCAAACGACAACTGAATACTCTTTCTGGAGGTGAAAAGCGTCGTGTTAATCTGGCCACCTTACTCACTCAAAACCCAGATTATTATCTTTTAGATGAGCCTGTAAATCACCTGGATATAAAGGCTCAAATAGATGTATTATCACTATTGAAGAGGCAATTTCATCAAACTAGTCATTGCGGTATTATGGTAATACATGATCCTAATCTAGCCTGGCGTTTTTGTGATCATATTTTATTATTAAATAATGATGGGAGTTGGCTGGCAGGAAAGACACAATCAATACTGAATAAAAACAATCTAGGTCGTTTATATAATTGCTCTATACATGAACTCAATCATGCTGATATTACTTTTTTCACACCACAAATTTCCCCTACTGGTAATTACAATGATTAATCAATTAATACGACTATGTTTACTATTATTTATGAGTTCTTATTGCTATGCCGGCATTGAAGTTTATGATGATACTAATCAGCTAGTCAGTTTAGAAAAACCGGCACAAACTATCATTAGTTTATCTCCAGGAATAACAGAATTAATTTATGCAGCAGGAGGTGAAAACAAAATTAAAGCTGCAGTCTCTTATAGTAATTACCCTAGGCAGGCAAAAAAATTACCACGAGTAGGAAGTTATGATGCTTTGGATATTGAACAAATTTTACAATTGAATCCCGATCTTATTGTTGCCTGGAACAGTGGTAATCCAAAATCACAAGTGACACAACTAAAAAAATTAGGCTTTAAAGTTTATATAAGCGAACCTAATACTTTCAAAAAGATACCAGAGACTATTAAAAAACTTGGTAAGTTAATGAATACTGATAATATTGCAAATAAAAGTGCTGAAAGTTTTAACACACAATTTGATTTTCTAAAAAAACAATACAAATCCATTAATCATAAAGCTGAAAAAACAACTTTTATTCAAATTTGGAACAATCCTATTATGAGTATCAATGGTCAACATTTAATCTCAAAAGTGATTAGTTTTTGTGGTGGGGATAATATTTTTTCACATGCTAAAAGCTTAACTTACTCACCTGATATAGAATCTATTTTAAAGTATAATCCTGAAGTTATTATTGCCACAGGAATGGCTGAACAATCACAAACATGGCTTAAACGTTGGCAACAATGGCCTTATTTATCAGCGGTAAAAAACAAACAGCTCTATAGTGTTAATCCTGATCATTTAGTCAGGCATACCCCCAGAATTTTATTAGGTATCCAGGAAATATGTCAATTAATCCAACCTCAGAGTCAAAAGTAGCCAATGTTTGATATTACAGTTCTGTAATCATCACAATGACACAGCTATCCAAAATATTATTGATCAAAAAACCAAGCCGATCGGTGCTTTAGGAAAGTTAGAAAGTTTAGCCAAATATATGGCTTTAATTCTTATCCTGATTACCCACAAAGCTCAGCTACCTCTTGGATGTAATATATCTACCGAAGTCAATAACTACTGTAAAGCTGATTTATTGCACTAATACAAACAGGTCATTTTTTCTCTGAGATTGTATATAATTTCTTATTATTCAAAATTTTCATCTATAACATATTGTTTTTA
>JAUJGA010000289.1:0-2265 GCA_042095675.1 Gammaproteobacteria bacterium | reverse complement strand
TCACTCATCAAAGCGGAGAAGATCCTTGTTTCTTTATTTGCATTCCCAATCGTTTCAACAAAGTAACTTTGTGTCCACAACTTACCGCCCCAGAAGTATTTTTTCTTAATTTCAGGATAAATCCTGAAAAATTCACGAGCGGTAATACTTTTTATTATTTGTATTATACCAATAGGTTATTGCCTGGTTACACTCCTGAAAACCATATGAATATGATCTTCTGGCATTTCAAGCTCAACGATATCAAAATCGTAATCAAATCCAATTATCTGAAAAATCGCCTTCAACGATGTACGATAAGGCTCCATAAAAACTTTAAGCCTATATTTTGGTATCCAGACAAAATGATACATTAGCCTAAAGACATGATGCGTATTTCTTTGAAGTTCCATGTACTGAATAATATAGACAGGGGCAAGCCCCCGAGATTTTCGCTACGCTCTGTTAAAAGTAATATTTCAAGATTATTCAAAGCTGATGCTGATAAAACTGCACAACTCTTCTACGGCAAACCGATTGTTATCAAAAAAAATCTCGGTGAAGATAGCAGTAAAAAATACCTTAGTATTTTAAATAAGGCAGGAGCTGTTATTCAACAAGTTCCAGTTCAAAGTACTACAAGCCCAGTAGAAACAATTAGTCAAACACAATAATCCATAATAAAATACCAGAAAACATCACCAGTACAAAACTACAATACATCATCAGGTGGGCTCAGTGCAGGTCTTTCTGCCCTGGTTAATTATAATCAACCTATTCCAACATCTATTGATTCAACAGAAAAGCACGAACAAACAACAGCAGAGCCAGAAAAAACCAATAACACCTTTATTCCAAGCTCTGACGTTGCAGTTGTCACTGAAACAGAAATCACTCAATCACCTGAAATTGATCAAGGCTTACAATTAGCTCCGGGAAAGGCTCCAGCTCTCAGTTCTGAAAAAGAAATAGAGGCTATTGAAATTGGGGATATCAGCCACCTCAGTATGTCAGAAGCATTAAGTGGTTCATTACAATAGTTCACACAAGAAGTCACTCCCTCAGAATTACCTGACATCTCTGAACTATCAATTTCTGAAGCCCTTAGTGGCTCTCTGGAAGAGTTTGCTGAAAAAATTATTCCAGCAGAGCTACAGGATATTTCTGACTTATCTATGTCGAAGCACAGCAAGGCAGTCTGGAAGGAATAGAAAAAAACCTGAGCCCGTAGCAATACCTGATACAAGACATCTAAATTTTTCCTAGCACTTAGCAGTTGGAATAAGAAGAGTTAGCCATATAAGCCGGGTTCTGTCAGAAAACAGTCATTCATCTAGGATAGATGTCGCCATCTATCTCAAGCAACCTACCCGGAAACGATGTGGGCCACACCTATTGTTTCCCTATTTGGTCTTGCTCCAGGTGGGGTTTACCATGCCGTTAATGTTACCATTAACGCGGTGCGCTCTTACCGCGCCCTTTCACCCTTACCCCAACATACAAGTATGATGTGGCGGTTTACTCTCTGTTGCACTGGCCGTGGGATCACTCCCCCCAGGTGTTACCTGGCACCTTGCCCTATGGAGCCCGGACTTTCCTCCCCCTGAATACTAAAGCACTCAAGCGGCGACTGTCTTAGCTAACTCAGTGCGTATTATGCAGACTTAAACATCACAGATCAATTTTTTTTAAGTTTTTTCCATTTATATATTACTTTTCTTAAATATAACCTATACTTAAGATCGAATTCTCACATACTTTTTCTTTGTAAAATTATGAAAATAAAAACTAAAATTGAAAAGCTCAATAAAGAAGCCTTATTCACTCTATTGCTATGGTCTGCAATGATAGGGACTTCATTATTCTGGAATTTTCAAAAAGAACATGAGCGAGTATTACAATTAGCTGAAGTTGAAGCTCTGGCCAATTTAAAAAAAGACCGGCATTTAGACTATTGGGGATTTAATTAGGCAACTTGTATGTCAAGGTTAGTAATGAAACTCAGCCTAGTCCCTATTTGCAGCATATATACCCATTACACTTCAAGATGCAGAAATTAGCACCTGAAAATTATCATTAATTCTACTTCATAAACTATCACCAATCTGAGGGAATTTTTGTCAAAAAAATCATCAATTGTCTGTTGAAATTCTTGTACTGTAGAAAAATATTTATTATTTCTCACATGTTCATTCACTACTTTCCAAAGCCGCTCTATCGGATTTAAATTTGGACTGTAAGGTGGTAACTAATGTAGCTCAATATTGAGTTCTTTTGCCTTATCTT
>JAUJGA010000288.1:0-2485 GCA_042095675.1 Gammaproteobacteria bacterium | reverse complement strand
ATACAATTATTGGTAAAAATCATCGTGGGGTGATAGTCACACTGGATAAAAGAAAATCCAAATTATGACTGGCTATGCCAACTGGAACAAAATCTGCTCTTTCAATCACTGATGTAATAAAAAGTTTATTTTCTCCCATTGAAAAATTTATAAAAACAGTAACATTTGATAATGTTAAAGAGTTTGCGTACCACAAAGAAATAGCCACTACATTGAACTGTAAAACGTATTTTGCAAAGCCTTACCACTCATGGGAACGAGGATAAAATGAAAATGCTAATGGTTTATTAAGGCAGTATTTCCCTAAGCAAATGGAGCTGATTGATGTTACTAAAAAAGAAGTTTATGATGCTGTTCACAAGCTCAATAGTCGGCCACGAAAGTGTCTGTGATACAAAACTCCTTATGAAGTTTTTGAAGAGCTAACCGGCATTAGCCAGGAAGAGTTAACCGGTCATGCACTTATTACTTGAATTCAGGAGATTTTAGTGTTTCACTTTTACGGCTTAAAGTATCTACAATTTTAGTCACGACCATATCTGAAGTCACATTTAATGAGGTACGTGCCATATCCAGAATTCGATCGACTGCAACAATTAATGCAAGATATTCAATGGATAAACCAATTTGTTGTAAAATAACCACCATCATAACCAGAGAAGCACTGGGTAATGCAGCAACACCAACACTTAATGCAACTACAGTCACACCTAATAATAATTGATCGCCAAAGTTTAAAGCGACGCCGGATAAGTTTGCAATATACATCACGGCAATGGTGAGATAGGCAGCAGTACCATCCATTGATACTGTCGCACCCAAGGGTAAAACGAAGGCAGCACTTTCTTTCTTAACGCCACCTTGAGCCTGAGCAACTTTCATACTAACCGGTAAGGTTGCTGCACTGGATGCGGTAGAAAAAGCCATTAATGGCACTTCTTTAATGGCTTTCAGGTATCTGTATGGATTAATCTTTGCAAAAATAGATAGTACTATTGGTAGTGTCACTAAGCCATGTATTAATAGTACAGCAACGACTAGCAGTATATACTTCCATAAATCGATAATCACATCAATGCCTTGTTCTGCAACCACATAACTAATCAGACTAAATAAGCCAATTGGTGTCAGCATAATAATCCACTCAGCAATTTTCAGCATTGCATTACTGACAGAACTGGCAAATGTTAATAAAGTCTGATGTTCTTTTTTCTCCAGATATAAACTGGCTATACCTAATAACACACCAAATACAATGACCTTCATTAAATCACCAGTTGCTAAAGCCTGGAAAATATTTGTTGGAATAAAGCTAAGCAGCATTTTTGAACCAGAAAATTCATCAATATTACCAGCCTTATCATAATGCAGGCCTTCTATTGAAACAACTTCACCGATATTAAAGATATTCATTAAAATAATGGCAAGTAGGACAGAGAGTGCAGTGGTGACTAGATAGAGAATAATTGTTTTCAGACCGATATTTTTTAATTGTTCTAAGGTACCTAAACCAGAGACTGCTGAAAATATAGAAGCAAATACTAAAGGTACAACCAGCATCTTCAAAAAACTAACAAAAATAGTACCGACAACTTTTTGCTCAAGGGCTATTTCAGGCAATACAATACCAAAGGTGATACCTAAAACCATACCTAACATGACCATTTTGTTCAGTGATGAATGTCTTTTAATAAATTGAAACATATTAAGTTACTCTTGGTTTTTAGATGAACTATACTTTGTACGAAACTCTGAAAAATTATATCATAAATTATAGAGCATTGTACAATGTGAAATGAGTCTGAACAAAAGGTTTCATTCCAACGTGAATGAGTCTAAGTAGCGTAATTTATTTAAAAATCGTTCATGATCAACCAATGAAAACGATCATGAAATTAGAAGAATTAGAAACAATTGAGCATTTGGATCAATTTCTCAATGGAACTCAAGCGGTAATATTTGAGACTGTTGCTGTTAAAAAAGAACGATACGGGTGGATACAACATGATTTGGTTCGCTTTGATTATCTAAGCCTGAGCAAGGCCAATAAAGGTGTTGTTGTTCGTTATATGGTTAAAGTTTCTAGCTATTCCAGGCCGCAGATAACACGCTTGATTGGAAAATATAGTGACACTGGATATATAAAACATCGCCATGTCTGTGTCGAAAAATTCCAAACAAAATATACCCGTGATGATATCGGCCTGATGGCTAAAATGGATGAACTCTATGATACACCCTGTGGACACACCATTAAAAAGCTCTATGAGCGTGCTGCATACATTGTTTTTAATGATACTCGATTTGAACAACTGAGTCAGATATCAGTTAGTCATTTTTATAATCTTAGGAAATCTAAAACTTATAAAAGAATCAGACATAACTTTGAGAAAACAAAATATAAAGCATCCAATATTGGTGAACGTCGTAAGCCTAACCCAAAAGGTAAGCCTGGCCATATTCGCATTGATACGGTTCACCAGGG
>JAUJGA010000287.1:0-13096 GCA_042095675.1 Gammaproteobacteria bacterium | reverse complement strand
ATAAATGGCTTCACAAGAATGGGTTTAGCTACAAGAAACCCAAAAATATGCCTTATAAGGTTGATCTTGAAAAGCAAGAAGCCTTTAAGAAAGCTTATGAAGAGCTAAAATCTAATTTATTGGAAGATGAATCCATATACTTTAATGGATGCAGTTCACCAACACAAGCAACAAAAGTAAGTTCAGGCTGGATAAGAACAGGCATGGACAAACCAATTAAAACGACAGGAAGTAGAACTCGCATTAATATTCTAGGTGCTATCCGTTTAGGACATATAGCACAAGCAGTTACATCATAATATGAAACAGTGAATGGTGAATCTATTATCAAATTCATGAGATTGTTACGTAGCAAGCATACAAGTAAAGGAACTATCAATTTAATTGTTGATGGTGCAGGTTATCACAAATCTCAAGTCGTCAAAGATGAGGCTAATGTACTCAATATAAAATTACATTATCTTCCACCTTATAGCCCTAATTTGAATCCGATAGAGCGATTGTGGAAAGTAATGAATGAAAAAGTAAGAAATAATCGGTGTTTTCATAGTGCGAAAGAGTTTCGACAACAAATTAACTATTTTTTGAATGATATTTTGCCTGAGATTGGTGATTCTTTAGATAATCGAATTAATGATAATTTTTAGAAATTTGATCCTGCACTTGTGAGCTAATAAAAATCTGTTCAGGTATAAAATGACGCATCTTCATGTAATTGGGTATATAACTCAATAAAATACTCTACTTTTGCTTATTATAATTTACTTATATACAAGAATGTTAATTTAGGATAAAATAGTAGTCTTTGCACAGTTTATTGTGTGCATAGTTTATTACACATACTAGATATTAATAATTATAATAAAGCAGGAGTAGGTTATGAGTAAGGGACAGGCTTTACAGGACCCATATTTAAACGTTTTGAGAAAGGAGCAGGTACCTGTTTCCATTTATCTCGTTAATGGCATTAAGTTACAAGGCCAGGTTGAATCATTTGATCAATTTGTTATCTTATTAAAAAATGCAGTAAGCCAGATGGTTTATAAGCATGCAATTTCAACAATTGTACCTGCAAGAAATATCAAATTATCTGTGGATGATGATGACGATCTATCAGATTAGAATTATGTTAGAATATCATTCAGTTTTTAATTTTCAACTTTATAAAAAAGAGTAGCTTCATTGTTTGAACTTGAACGTCCTGGTGGTAATGGAGAACGTGCTGTTCTGGTACATATTGTTCTTCCAAAGCAAGACATTGCACAATTTTCTGCTGTTGATGAAAAGGTCAGTGAGCAGGAAGAAGCTCTTAATGAGTTTTATGATCTAACCACTTCAGCGGGTGCAGAACCCGTTGCTATCATAAAGGGAAAACGCTATAGACCAGAAGCCAAATATTTTATTGGTACTGGTAAGGCTGAAGAAGTAAAAGAGGCCGTCAAAGACTATGAAGCTGATCTGGTACTGGTTAATCATCAATTAAGCCCTGCCCAGGAAAGAAACTTAGAAATTCTATTTCAATGCCGGGTGTTGGATAGAACCGGCCTGATTCTGGATATCTTTGCCCAGCGTGCCCGGTCCCATGAAGGTAAGTTACAGGTTGAACTGGCACAGTTAAGCCATTTGTCAACCCGTCTGGTTAAAGGCTGGAGCCACCTTGAACGACAAAAGGGTGGTATTGGCCTGCGTGGTCCGGGTGAAACCCAGTTAGAAACTGACCGGCGTTTATTAGGAGCACGGATAAAACAACTGAATAAACGTCTGGAAAAAGTTCGTAAACAACGTGAACAGAGCAGACGTTCTCGCCAACGTGCTGAATTACCGACAGTTTCTCTGGTGGGTTATACCAATGCTGGAAAGTCAACACTCTTCAATCAACTCACAAAATCAAGCGTTTACTCAGCTGATCAGCTGTTTGCTACTCTTGATCCCACTCTGCGCAGGGTAGAATTACCAAAAAATTTATCAATGGTTTTGGCTGATACGGTTGGTTTTGTCTCATATCTCCCCCATGATCTAATAGATGCGTTTCATGCCACCTTGTTAGAGACCAAAGAAGCGGATTTGTTATTACACGTGGTTGATTCTCATACAGAGAATCGTCATAAATATATTGCTGAGGTTGATTCGGTATTAAAACATATTGGTGCAGAGGCAACACCGCAATTATTAGTTTATAATAAGGTAGATTTATTAGATAATCAGCAAGCGCGAGTGGAACGTGATAATGATGGTAATGTATTGCGAATCTGGTTGTCTTCCATGGAGAGTTATGAATACTATGAGAAGGGAATATCACTCTTATTAGAAGTGATTGCTGAGTATTTTGGCAAAGATCGGATGCAGCAATGGTTAAAAGTACCACCTCATGCTGGTCAATGGCGATCAATCTTGCATGATGACACAGAAATACTAGAACAAAAATATAATGAGTCCGGGGATTGGCTTGTACGTATAGAGACTACCTCACGACAATTTGACAAGTTAAATAAATTATCAGGCTTTGATGAGCTGATAATTGATGTAGATTAAATAAATTTTAAAATAAATGGAGTATTAAATGGCCTGGAATGAACCGGGGGGCCCCAAAAAGAATGATCCTTGGGGAAATAACAACAATAATGATCAGGGACCACCCGATCTGGATGAGATAATAAAAGATCTCACTGATAAATTTAATAAGCTATTCGGGGGCGGTAAAGGCTCTAAGAATAGTAATGATGGTAATAATTCAGGTGGTGATGGTTCAGATAAAGGTTCTAAGGAGTTTAATCCTCAGATACCCAAGGCCATTTTTGCCATAGCAGCCGTTATTGGTGTTGTTCTATGGGCAATGTCAGGTATTTATACTGTTGATCAGGGTAAAAAAGCCGTTGTATTGCAATTTGGTCAGTCTTTAAAAATGGTTAATGCGGGTCTTCAGTGGTATGCACCTTTGATCCAAACCTATTATATTGTTGATGTGAGTGCTTCCAGAAGTTTGAATCTCGGCGGCAGTGATCATGAAGCCTATATGTTGACCGAAGATGAAAATATTGTTGATATTAAGGTGGCTGTTCAATATAAGGTTTCTAATGCCGAGTACTTCTTATTCAATGTTCGTGAGCCTGGTCTGGTATTAAGACAGGTATCTGAAAGTGCGGTACGTGAAATTGTCGGTAAAAATAAAATGGACTTTATTCTGACAGAAGGGCGAAGTGATATTGCCTCTAAGATTGGTGTGAGAACTCAGGAAATTTTAGATCGTTATCAAACCGGTTTGATTATTACTCGTTTTACTCTACAAAGTGCTAAAGCACCTGCGCAGGTACAGGATGCTTTTGAAGATGTTAACGCGGCTCGAGAAGATAAAGAGCGTTATATCAATGAAGCACAGGCTTATAATAATGATGTAATTCCCAAGGCTCGTGGTTTTGCCGCCATACAGCTAGCCAGTGCAGAGGCTTATAAGGGAAAAGTCACCGCTGAAGCAGAAGGTGATGCATCCCGTTTCCTCAGTGTTTTAACTGAGTATGAAAAAGCACCTGTAGTTACACGTGAGCGTTTGTATATTAATGCGATGGAAAGTGTTTATAGTAAAACCTCTAAGGTAATGGTTGATACGAAGGGTGGTAATAACTTATTGTATTTGCCGCTAGATAAAATGATGAGATCTTCTGCAGCAGTACCTGCTTCTATGAACGATATGTCTAATGTGGTAAATGATACTCCGGACTTTAATAAGCAAAGACAGCAGCGTAAAACTGAAAACTCTCGTGCCAGACCCTCTATAAGGGAGAGAAGATAATGAAAATATTAATTGCGATAGCAGTCCTTGTGGTGGCCATTATTGGTTCAGCCTCGTTGTTTACGGTTAATGAAACAGAAACTGCAATTTTATTCAAATGGGGTAAAATTCAACGTTCTAATTATGAACCCGGCTTACATGTTCAGATTCCTTTTATTAATAACATCAAGAAGTTTGATATACGTATCCAGACTTTTGATGCTAAGCCGGAAGATTATCTGACAGAAGAAAAGAAGATTGTGGTTGTAGATTCTTTTATTCAATGGAAAATTGAAGATGTAGAAGCATTTTATGTTTCTATGCGTGGTGATATGGATGTTGCTCAGGAACGGATTGGAACCATTGTTAAAGAAGGTTTGAGAAATGAATTCGGTCGTCGTGTGATGCATGAAGTTATTTCTGGTGAGCGTCATATTATTATGGATGATATTAATAAATCAGCCAATAAAGATGTGAAACCCTTTGGTATTCGTATTGTGGACGTGCGTATAAAGCGTATTGAATTTCCACCTAAGGTCAGTGATAAGATTTTCCGTAGAATGGAAACGGAAAGAACTCGAATTGCTAAAGAGTTACGAGCAGAAGGTAATGAAAGTGCTGCACGAATTACTTCAGAAGCTGATCGTCAGGTAACGATTATTAAAGCAGAAGCATTTAAAAAAGCGGAACAAACTCGTGGTGAAGGAGACGCACAATCAGCCAGCATTTATGCTCAGGCCTATAGTAAAAATAAAGAATTCTATTCTTTTTATCGTAGCTTAAACGCATATAGTAATACCTTTAGCAGTACTTCTGATATTATGGTAGTGGAACCAGACTCTGACTTCTTTAATTACTTTAAGAATATTGAAGGCAAAAAATAAAATAGACCTAACATCTGTGGGTAAAATAGTATAAAATCCAATCTTTGTCAAAAGATTGGATTTTGTCGTTTATGTGGAATGAAATCCTGGTTGCAGGCGCTTTGATGTTGGTAATGGAAGGTTTATTGCCTTTTCTTAATCCTAAGCAGTTTAAGCAGACAATGTTAAAAGCTGCACAAATGAATGAACAGGAATTACGCTGGGGTGGTTTAATCAGTATGGTTCTTGGTGCATTCATAGTTTATTTGCTTAAAAATTAAAAGCTAAACAATAGAGGTTCTTGCAAAACTAACAGATTTTATGCTTTTAGCTCCCCCCTTTTTCATCAAAAGTATAGCCCATGAGGGCAAGGTGGATTGAGGGAGTTTAATAGCTTATTATTATAAAGTAAGTTAAGAACTTAAAAGCCAACACACTCAGTCCCCCTTCTACCAAAAGTAGGCGCTCTTAGGCGAAGAAAGGGGGAGGCTAAGAGCAGTTTGCAAGTATCTCAATAGAAACTAAAAGTTAAATTAAATCGTATGTTAAATAAAGATCGTTGGTTATTGCCGGAAGGTATTCAGGAAGTCTTATCGCCGCAGGCACTCACAATTGAATCGAAGCGTCGTTCTTTATTGGATCTTTATCAGTGTTGGGGATATGATTTAGTTGATCCACCAATGATTGATTTTCTGGATTCCTTATTAACAGGAACTGGACATGATTTACAATTAATGACCTTTACTCTTACTGATCAAACTTCCGGAAAGCTATTAGGTGTCAGAGCTGATATGACACCGCAAATTGCCCGGATTGATGCCCATCATATAAAAACAGCTCATCCATCAAGATTTTGTTATATTGGTCAGGTGCTGAAAACTCGTTTTGAAGGTTTTTCACAATCACGTAGTCCTTTACAAATTGGTGTGGAACTTTATGGCCATAGCGGTGTAGAAAGTGATATTGAAGTCATGTTGTTGATGATCAAAACACTTAAGACAGTAGGTTTAAATGATTTTCATATTGATCTGGGACATGTGGGTATTTTTCGCAGTATGACCCGCCGGGCTGAATTAAGTACAACTGAAGAAGAAGCATTATTTGATATATTACAGCGTAAGGCTGTTACTGAGTTGGCTGATTTGTTGAAAAAGTTAGATATTAGTGAAGCACAACTTCAGCAGTTTTTTGCTTTAGTGGATTTGAATGGTGATATTTCAACCATTGAAAGAGCACGTACTATTCTCTTAGGCGATGATTCTGACAATAGTGAGCTAAAATCCGAACTGGATAATTTGCAAGCTATTGCGGATTGCTTACTAACCAGAATACCAGATTTAAACTTATATTTTGATTTGTCAGAGTTACGTGGCTTTAATTACCATACCGGAGTGGTATTTGCTGCTTATATTCCTGGACATGGACAGGAAGTTGCCAAGGGTGGTCGCTATGATGGTATCGGTGAAACTTTTGGTCGTTCCAGGGCGGCTACTGGTTTTAGTACAGATTTAACTCGTTTAGTGGCTATTAGTAACAATCATCAGAATGTAGACAAAAGTTCTGCTGCGGAAGCTATTTTTGCTCCTGTGGTCAGTGATACACAGCAGGCAAAACAATTAACCACGGCTATTATGGCACTGCGTGAGCAGGGAAAACGGGTTATTCGAGACTTACCGGGTTCAAATTCAACAGCTGAACTGTTGAATTGTACGCATACACTGAGTATAGATTCATGTGAGTGGCAAGTTGTTAAAATTTAATGGTTTTCAAGTTTATACAATTTTTAAAATTTAATTATTGAGGATAGTCAAATGGGCAAGAATGTCGTCATCATCGGCTCACAATGGGGTGATGAAGGTAAGGGAAAAATAGTTGATTTATTAACTGATAAAGCAGTGGCTGTATCACGCTTTCAGGGTGGTCATAATGCCGGTCATACGCTGGTTATTGATGGTAAAACAACTGTATTACACCTTATCCCTTCCGGTATCCTTAGAGATAATGTTAAATGTATGATCGGTAATGGTGTGGTTTTAGCCATGGATGCTCTGGTTAAAGAATTAAAAGAGCTGGATGCACAGGGTATTAATGCCCGTGAGAGAATGTTGATCAGTGAAGGCTGTCCATTAATTATGCCTTATCATGTTGCATTAGATCAGGCTCGAGAAATTGCTCGTGGCAAGAAAGCTATTGGTACTACAGGGCGTGGTATTGGTCCGGCTTATGAAGACAAAGTGTCTCGCCGTGGTCTGCGTGTGGGTGACTTATTAAATCATGAAATGTTTGCCACTAAGTTAAAAGAAGTGATGGACTATCATAACTTTTCTTTGGAGCATTACTATAAAGCAGATACAGTTGACTACCAAACAACCTTAGATGAAGCTCTGGCCTATGCGCAGGAAATTCGTCCGATGATTACGGATGTTACTGAAGTCTTGCATCAATATCGTGAAAATGGCGATAGTATCTTATTTGAAGGTGCTCAGGGCGCTTTATTAGATATTGATCATGGTACTTATCCTTATGTTACTTCATCGAATACAACCGCGGGTGGTGCAGCAGCAGGTACTGGAGTAGGGCCTAAATATCTTGATTATATTCTTGGTATTACCAAGGCTTATACGACACGTGTAGGTTCTGGTCCATTTCCAACGGAACTATTTGATGATGTAGGGCAATATTTAGGAGAGAAAGGCCATGAATTTGGTGCCACTACAGGTCGTGAGCGTCGTTGCGGCTGGTTGGATATTGTTTCCTTAAACCGTTCTAATCAGAACAATAGTGTGACAGGTATGTGTATTACCAAGCTAGATGTTTTAGATGGTATGGAAACACTTAAAATTTGTACTTCCTATGAGATTGAAGGTAAGCAAATAAATACCCCACCTATCGGTGCTGATTTGTATGAAAAATGCGTGCCCGTTTATGAAGAAATGCCGGGCTGGACAGATTCTACTGTCGGTGCAATCACTTATGATGAATTGCCAGCTAATGCTAAAGCATATTTGAAGCGCATTGAAGAACTAACTAAAACCCCTATTGATATTATTTCAACCGGTCCCGATCGGGATGAGACAATAATTTTAAAACATCCATTTGAATAAAATGGGCAACAAAAGCAGAGTTGGAGTCATGATAAGATATGATTCCAGCTTACAAGGACACCTATGAGTCAAAAAAGCGGTAATTCTGATCACTTTGCAAAACGCGAAGCTAAAAACTACGATAATCCCATTCCCAGTCGTGAATTTATTCTTGATTTAATCCAGCAGCAAGCAGAACCTATCAATCGTTTTCAGATTGAGAAACTATTAAAACTTGATGATCCTGAGCGTAAAGAAGGCCTGCGTCGTCGTTTACGTGCGATGGAACGTGATGGACAGGTGCTGTTTAATAAGCAGCGTAATTATGAATTAATTTCTGAAATGGAGTTACTGGAAGGGATTGTTTCGGCACATCCAGATGGCTTTGGTTTTGTATTAGCCGAGGATGGCGGTGGAGACTTGTTTTTAGGTCCTCGTGATATGCGTATGGTATTTCATGGTGACAGAGTTCAGGTGAGACTGGCAGGAACTGATAGAAGAGGGCGTCGCGAGGGTGCTCTGGTTAAAGTGATTGAAAGTAATACCAATACCATTGTTGGTCAATTAGAAGATCGTGATGGCATCTTAATGGTGGTACCGGATCATAAGCGTATTAACCAGGATGTGGTGGTTGCTAAAGAACATACCTATGGTGCTGAAGTCGGGCAAATGGTAATGATTGAGATATTATTCCCACCGACTCGTTTTAAACGTGCTAAAGGACGTGTGATACAAAACCTGGGTGGTCATATGGAGCCGGGTCAGGAAATTGATGTCGCCATTCGCAGCTATGATATTCCCCATGAATGGCCAATAATGCTGGAATCTGAAATTGCTGATTTAGAAGCATCAGTTCCGGAAAAAAGTAAAAAAGGTCGGGAAGATTTTCGCAAACATCACCTTGTCACTATTGATGGCTCTGATGCTAAAGATTTCGATGATGCAGTTTATTGTGAGAAAAAAGGCTCAGGCTGGCGTTTATGGGTAGCCATTGCTGATGTTTCTTCCTATGTTGAACGTGGTACAGCATTAGATGCAGAAGCCAAACGTCGTGGTACATCGGTATATTTTCCCGGGCGTGTTGTGCCTATGCTTCCGGAAGTTTTATCTAATGGCTTGTGTTCACTGAATCCTGAAGTTGACAGACTTTGTATGGTTTGTGAAATGGATATTTCAGCCAAGGGTAAAGTGACTAAGTATCGTTTTAGTGAGGGACTGATGCGCTCTCATGCACGATTGACTTATGATCAAGTGGCTGCCATGATATTGGATGGTGATGCAGAACTTTGTACAAAGTATGCAAAATATTTACCGGATTTACATGAGTTGTATCAACTTTATAAAACCCTGGCGAAAAAACGTTCAGAACGCGGTGCTATTGACTTTGAAACAGAAGAAACACGTATTGTTTTCGGTGAGCATAAAAAGATCGAAAAGCTTGAAAATGTGGTGCGTAATGATGCTCATCGTGTTATTGAAGAATGTATGTTATCAGCCAATGTCAGTGCTGCAAACTTCCTCTTAAAGAACAAAATAGCGGCTTTATATCGTAATCATAAAGGTCCTACGGAAGAGAAACTTAATGCATTAAAAGAATTTATTTCAACTTTGGGTATTACTTTAAGTGGTGGTAATGAACCTTCAGCCAAGGATTATTCCAAACTCTTAAAAGAAATTAAAGATCGTCCTGATTTTGAGATCCTGCAAACAGTGATGTTACGCAGCTTGTCACAGGCCGTTTATGAAGTAGAAAATGAGGGGCATTTCGGCCTGTCTTATGATGCTTATGCACACTTTACCTCACCAATACGTCGTTATCCTGACCTATTAGTACATCGTGCTATCAAGCATATGACTAGAGGCAAAAAGGCCTCTTCTTATAACTATAGTCAAGAACAAATGTCTGAGCTGGGTGAGCATAGTTCTATCACTGAGCGACGTGCTGATAGTGCCACACGTGATGCAACAGACTGGCTGAAATGTGAATATATGCTGGATAAGGTCGGTGAAGAATTTGATGGAATCATCAGTACTGTCACCGGTTTTGGTTTGTTTGTCGTATTAGATGATATTCATGTTGAAGGTTTGATGCATATTACTTCCATGAAGGATGATTATTATCAATTTGACAAAATCAATCATGTGATGAAGGGTGAACGTACTGGTAAACGCTATCAGTTAGGAGATAAAATCAGCATTCAGGTAGCTTCAGTGAATCTGGATGAACGTAAGATTGATTTTGTATTGAAAGGTTCACACCTATCTAGCCCTAAACCAAAGGCATCTAATAATAACTCAGGAAAGTCATCTCAAAATAACAACAATGAGAATAACAATAAGCCTAAGAAAAAGCGTAAGAGCAGAAGGCAGCGATGGATCAACTGATTTATGGTATTCATGCAGTTAAGTCGGCTTTAAATTATTGCTTAGATCGTCCTGATAACGAAGATTTGTCACAGTCTGAAACTTCTGTGAGCGTGGTCTATGTTGATCGAGGGCGAAAAGATAATCGTGTTAATTCAATAATTGAACTGGCGAAAAAAAAATCAATCAAAGTTACTTTTGTTACACGAAAAAAGTTAGATGAATTAATCGATGCTAACCATCAGGGTGTTGTTGCTCAATGCAGTATCCCGAAACTTAAAACAGAAAGTTATCTGGATGATTTATTACAAAACCTGCAAGATACACCTTTTCTATTAGTTCTGGATGGTGTAACCGATCCGCATAATCTTGGTGCCTGTTTACGCACAGCAGATGCGGCCGGTGTACACGCAATTATTGTCCCCAAAGATAAGTCGGCATCCTTAACTCCAATAGTACGGAAAGTAGCTAGTGGTGCGGATCAAAGTGTACCCTTAATCTATGTGACTAATCTTGCACGTACCTTAAAGCTATTAAAAAGTTATCAAATCTGGGTAATTGGCACCGCAGATGAAACGGATGAAACAATTTATTCCAGTAATTTAACCGGACCACTGGCATTAGTAATGGGTATGGAAGGCAAGGGCATGCGTCGTCTGACCAGAGAAAATTGTGATAGTCTGGTAAAAATTCCTATGTTTGGAAGTGTGGAAAGCTTGAATGTCTCAGTAGCAACCGGCATTAGTTTATTTGAGGCAGTTCGTCAAAGATCAAAGTAGTCGTTCGGGAATGTGAGTTTTTAATACGTGCTTCGGAGCATGTGCTTATGTTTCAGGGGACGCTTGCCTCGTGGTACCTACTTTTGGCAAGGCCATCCCTGGCACGCTATGTAAAAACATCCATGTTTTTACAATCCACTGAAACATAAGCCCATACTCCAAAGCACTCTCACGTCACATTCCCTCACTTGGAGTGAAAGAGCAAGAGCACAAGAAAAAGCTAGATCTAGAGCAAGAGAAAAATCAAAAGATATAAATTCCTGCTAAAAAATACGGGAATGACGGAGTTTTGTTATTATCATGATTCTTTAGCTCTGGCTCTTCAACCACTCCTCTGTGCAAGCGTTTTCTAAAGTACTTATCCGAACGTATCCACTTATTTTGATCTTTGTCCGTTAAAATTATTAACAAGATGAAACCATTATTTAACAATGCTGAATTCGTATAATAAGTAATTGATCTCTAATCTAATTAATCATATAATGTCGCACCTTTTGACAATGTAGCCCTTATTTTTAATGATATTGGCAATTGTTGATTCCTTGCTTTTTGTATCTAACTCTTTGTTAGATAAGAATAAAAATAACAGAAAGCTAATTAACCCCTTTTATGGCTAATTACCCGTAAGGATTGTTGTATGAGACATTATGAAATTGTATTTCTTGTCCACCCAGATCAGAGTGAACAAGTTCCTGCTATGATAGAACGCTATCGTAGTATTATCGAAACAAATAGCGGTTCAATTCACCGTATGGAAGATTGGGGACGCCGTCAACTGGCTTATCCTATCAATAAAATCCATAAGGCACATTATATTCTAATGAATGTAGAATGTGATTCGGCTAATATTGATGAGCTGACACATGCTTTTCGTTTTAATGATGCTGTTATTCGTAACCTTATCATCTCTATGAAAGGTCCTGTTACAGATGCTTCTCCTCTTATTAAAGAAAAAGAAGATGCTTCAGCTGAAAGAGTAGAGAGAAGTGCTCCTGCTCCTGTAGCAAAAATAGAATCAAGTGATGAGAAAGCAACTGCAGAAGCAGAAGTTTAATCAAAACGATTTGAATATAGTACTCATATTTATAAAGTACTGATAAACATAAACTCTATGATAAATTTATAGAGATAATAAAAAGAGAAGGAAAGATAAATGTCACGTTATTTCCGTCGTAGAAAATACTGCCGTTTTACAGCTGAGGGTATTACAGAGATCGATTATAAAGATATAGCTACCCTAAAAAATTATGTTATGGAAAATGGTAAAATTGTACCAAGTCGTATTACTGGTACTAATGCAAAATATCAGCGTCAGCTATCAAGTGCAATAAAACGTGCTCGCTACCTGGCTTTACTTCCATATACAGATGGTCATGTTTAAGGCTTATTATTCTTATTGAATATCAGGTCTAACATACACAAGAGAGAGTTCTTATGAATATTATTTTATTAGAAAAAATCAATAAGTTGGGAGCATTAGGTGATCAAGTCTCTGTAAAAGCAGGCTTTGGTCGTAACTATTTGATCCCTCATGGCAAAGCACTGCCAGCAACAGAAGCAAACGTTAAGATGTTTGAAAAACGTCGTGCTGAATTAGAAGCAAATGCTGCTGAGTCTTTATCCGCTGCTACTGCACGTGCTGAAACATTGAATGGAACAGAAGTTGTTATTGTTCGTAAAGCAGGCGAAGAAGGTCGTATGTTTGGTTCTGTAACGAATGGCGATGTTTCTGAAGCATTAAATAGTGCTGGTGCGACCGTTGAAAAACGCGAAGTTCGTATGCCAGAAGGCGCTATTCGTGAACTAGGTGAATATGATATTGAGCTACATTTACATACTGATGTAAATGCAACAGTGAAGATTATTGTAGAAGCTGAATAAGTTTTCGTTGTATCGATATTAAAAAGTGCTTGCAGATGATGCAAGCCATTTTTTATGGAAAAAATAAAGTAAAACGCCCGCCACCGAGTTTAGAATTATTATTTATAGTAATGTGTCCTTTTTTGTCACCGCTATGGTGAATATTTGCTATTTGATCGGCAAAATAAAGTCCCATGTTAACGGCGGAGCATTTCCGCATAAAGATGGTGAATATACATTATTAAAAAATAAGGCTGTATAACTACCACCTTATTCTCAATCTATCCCTTAATTTAAGCTAAAATGGAAGATCCTCTTCATCAATGCTGACATCTTGAGATGGATTAAAATCAGTGCATCGTTTATCACGAAGATACTCCA
>JAUJGA010000286.1:0-3137 GCA_042095675.1 Gammaproteobacteria bacterium | reverse complement strand
GCAAACTTTTATCTTAGTCGCATCCACAAACGCAATACCAGTAGTCTTTCCTTTGCATGTACCGAAATATGCACATAGTGGAATTAATACTCTTGGCATCACTTCAAGAAAACGTGTATAGCTGAGTAATCTTGGGAATTTGATTGGTGAAAATGAATAACAATCGTCATTATTTCACTGGGTGTCATAACACCTTTCTTTTTACGCCTCTTTTTTCCAGACTCTAATTGTTGTCTTTCACATTCAGGATAAAATTGTTGTTTAAAATCATCGACATCACAGTACAAAGCATCTATAGTTTTCATTGTCAGTCCCTGGTTTGATCTTTTGGATTAGTATTTAAACTATTTGATCATGGGCTGACTCTTTTTTCAATTATTTTTTGTTTTCTTATCCAGTATTCAGGTTAGGTATGAATAAACTTAAATAGAGATTAATGCAAATGAGGCATAATGTAGACTAATATTTTATCTAGTAATTCAGGATCAGGTATGGATGCCAGGGCAAAAAATAACCAGATAGGAGCAAAAATTAAGGCGTATAGACGTAACATCCAGTTAGATTGTAATAACCACCATTCAGCCATTTGATCTAAAGTTGTTTCAGAAGCAAAGGGGACAGTCATACCAAAAAAAATGATTGCAATGCCTAAAAATAGCATCATATTGGGAAAGCCGGTAAAAGGAGCTGCACCGATAATAATAAAGCCCATAAGCATACGAATGACGATAACCACATTCATGGTACGTTCATCAAAGAAGAAATAAAGGGCTTTTTTTGTAGAGGAGGTAAAAAAGAATAATGAAAAACAGATGAGTAATAAAATGCAAGCAATAAAAGTAATCACATATGCCATCATAACTTGATACACTCGATATTAATAAAAAATGGAAGCTTTATTATAACGACTTGATAATTTCAGGCAATTGTTTTAATTGATTTATCTCTATAAAAGGTGCTTTTATTTCGGATGGCCATGATTGATTATTACGATTGAGCCAGATAGCTCTGATGTTTAATTGCTGAGCACCGTGAATGTCTGTAATAGGATCATCACCAATATGAATAAGTTCTTCAGCCTTTAAGTTATGTTGTTCAAGCAATAATTCAAAAACAATTGGATGAGGTTTTTGTTTACCTGCCTGGGCTGCTGACCAGGAAAACTCAAAAAATTGTCCAAGACCAACCTGAATGATATCAGCATTACCATTGCTGACAGCAGCAAGTCGATAAAAGGGTTTTAAAGCACTTAGCGTGGGAATGACATCTTCATATAAGTCGACTTTATTTCTTTCTGAGATATAAAACTGAAAAGCATTATCTACAAATTGCTCAGTTTCTGAAGCAGAATAACCCATTTCAATGGACAGTTGTAAAAATGATTTTTTTCTCAGGGCACTGAGATCATGAGCTATATGTTGGTGTTCATTGGCTAGCTGTATTCTCTTATCACGTAAATGTTGAATAGAATACTGTTGACTAACTTGAGGGTGAAAATTGGAAAACCAATGATGTAAACGTTCTTCAGTTCTTTGAATGGTAGCCATGCAAGGCCAGAGTGTATCATCTAAATCAAAGGTGAGAAGTTTTATGCTCATAGGCTATTATAGTAAAAGACTATAAATAAAAAAATGGCGGAACGGACGGGACTCGAACCCGCGACCCCCTGCGTGACAGGCAGGTATTCTAACCAGCTGAACTACCGCTCCGAAGTGGTGCGTATTGTAAGGTAATAAGAAAAAATTACAAGTATTTTTAGTAAAATAATTATATTAGTTTACTAAAAAAATTATTTCTACTATCATTCAGCTCATTAAAAGCTTCTTTTCAGGACAGCTATGGATAATACAAATACTATCAGCCCTATTGTTTCACAGTTATGGATATATCCTATAAAATCTTTAGGTGGGATTTCACTACAGACTGTACAGCTTGAAAAGAGGGGACTGCAGTATGATCGTCGTTGGATGCTAGTGGACATTGATAATCAATTTATGAGTCAACGTAAAACTCCAAAAATGGCTTTAATCAATATTGAGTTAGCCAATTTTGGTCTAGCTGTCAGAGCACCGGACATGCCGACATTAATTATTCCATACCCTGATTCAGAGATAAAACTTTATGATGAAGTAGAAGTGAACTGTTGGGAAGACACAATTGTGGCTCATCATATTAATACTGCCATAGATAACTGGTTCAGTGAGTTTCTTGGTGTTGATTGTCAATTAGTTTATATGCCTGAAAAAACTCTGCGTCCTGTGGATACTGATTTTGCAAAGAACAATGAAATAGCCAGTTTTTCTGATGGATTTCCTAATTTGATAACCAGTGAGGCTTCTCTTAAAGACTTAAATGATAGAGTGGATATTGAGTTAACGATGAATCGCTTTCGCCCCAATATTGTTATTGCAGATTGTGAAGCATATGCAGAAGATCGTTTAGGACATTTTATGATAAATAATATAAATTTTTATGCAGTTAAGCCCTGTTCTCGCTGTATAGTCACCACAATAAACCCGCAAACAGCTGAAATAGAAAGTAAAGAGCCATTAAAAACATTGGCAATTTATAGAAAGAAAAATAATAAAGTGATGTTTGGTCAAAACCTGCTGCATAAATTGAATAGTGCATATCCTAATGAATTAAAAGTAGGGGAGAAAGTAGATGTGATTGAAGCCTCAGATGCTTTGATTTTTGATTAGATACAATAAAAATAACTAATGAGGTACTTGCAAAACTAACAATTTAATAGAGTTTCTTAGCTGAATTGCTAATTTTTGAGTAAAACCCAAGCCAAATTTGTTATAATATGTTTGTGAACAAAAACAAAAAAGCTTGGAGTATTAGTATGTTAAGAGACACTTTAGCACAGAAATGGGAGCAAATACAAGGCACACTTTTTCCTTGGATAGTAGAAGAGATTGGTGAGATATTTGAAAAACAGCAACAACTCATTAGCATTCTAGAATTATTAAGAGTAGAAGAACATACACTAATTTCTAATGCACTGGTTGGTAGAGTAGAAAGTGATAGATCTCCTATAGCCCGAGCGTTTGTAGCTAAGGCAGTTTACAATATGCCAACAACAAGAATGTTGATAGAGCGTTTGGAATCAGATATCAAAATAAGACGTATTT
>JAUJGA010000285.1:0-4670 GCA_042095675.1 Gammaproteobacteria bacterium | reverse complement strand
GCATCAAAAGAAGACCTATAGAAAGCGCTATGGCTCTTCTAATAATCGCAGTAAGAACGGTATCCCTGATAGGGTTGATATTGATGAAAGGCCAGATGTTGTCAATAGCAGAGAGCGTGTTGGTGATTGGGAAGCAGATACAATTATTGGTAAAATTATCGTGGGGTGATAGTCACACTGGATGAAAGAAAATCCAAATTACGACTGGCTATGCCAACTGGAACAAAATCTGCTCGTTTAGTCACTGATGCAATAAAAAGTTTATTTTCTCCCATTGAAAAATTTATAAAAACAGTAACACTTGATAATGGTAAAGAGTTTGCGTATCACAAAGAAATAGCCACTACATTGAACTGTAAAATGTATTTTGCAAAGCCTTACCACTCATGGGAACGAGGACAAAATGAAAATTCTAATGGTTTATTAAGGCAGTATTTTTCTAAGCAAATGGAGCTGATTTATGTTACTAAAAAAGAAGTTTATGATGCTGTTCACAAGCTCAATAGTCGGTCACGAAAGTGTCTGGGATACAAAACTCCTTATGTGGTTTTTGAAGAGCTAACCGGCATTAGCCAGGAAAAGTTAATCAGTCATGCACTTATTACTTGAATTCAGGACTATCTATTCCCATTTCAGAGATTTATTTGATATAGTGAACTTATAACAGCATTAAATATAATATACTCACAAATAAACAGAGACATCCAAATAAGAGAAACAATGTAATTTCAATCATTCATAAAAATACACCTATAAGAAAAAAGTCAGCAGTGAAAAAAAAGACGATGAGATCAGTTAATAATACGCATCCCCGTTCTAAAACTTTATTGTTAGATTAAAAACTAAAATGAGTAATTTAAGTGGAACAAGGACTTCGTAATTATTTATTGGTGACCGGCGGTTATTGGGCTTTTACCATTACCGATGGTGCTATACGCATGCTGGTAGTACTGTACTTTCATATGTTGGGTTATTCCCCATTTGAAGTTGCCATGTTATTTCTCTTTTATGAGTTCTTCGGCATTATTACCAATCTGGTCGGGGGCTGGCTGGGTGCACGTATCGGTCTTAATCTAACCATGCATATTGGTATGGGCATGCAGATTGTTGCATTGCTGGCTTTAACGGTACCTGATGCATGGCTATCAGTAGCCTATGTGATGGCTGCTCAGGCTTTATCAGGTATCGCTAAAGATTTGAATAAGATGTCAGCTAAAGCATCGGTTAAAATTATGCTCAATGATCAGGGAGGGACTCAGCTCTTTAAATGGGTAGCTATTTTAACTGGTTCAAAAAATGCTCTCAAAGGTGCTGGCTTTTTTATTGGTGCTGCATTGTTAGATTGGCTTGGCTTTCGGGATGCATTAACTAGCCTGGCTGGTTCACTATTTGTTGTTTTCATTATTACTATTGTGATGCTTCCTTCCGGTGTTGGCAAGATGAAGTCCAAGCCCAAATTTACTCAGGTTTTTTCAAAAATAGCGGCCATCAACTGGTTATCTGCTGCACGTTTTTTTCTGTTCGGCTCACGAGATGTGTGGTTTGTTGTGGGTTTACCGGTATTTCTTTATGAAGTACTTGAATGGTCAAACTCAGAAATTGGAGCCTTTATTGCTTTTTGGATTATCGGCTATGGATTTATTCAGGCCAGCGTTCCAAAATTAATACGTAGCCGGGAACAAAGCAAACTACCCACAGGACAAACTGTACGATTATGGGCATTTATTCTGTCTATTTTTCCTGCTGGGATATTATTAGGCTTTCAACAAACATGGCCTGTTGATTATGTATTAATTATTGGCTTAATTTTATTCGGTATTGTGTTTGCCATTAATTCTGCCATTCATTCATACCTGATTTTAGCTTATTCTGATAACGATAAAGTTGCTATGAATGTGGGGTTTTATTATATGGCCAATGCCAGTGGGCGTCTGGTAGGTACTGTGTTATCCGGCTGGTCTTATCAAACTCACGGCCTGGAAGGATGTCTTTGGTGGTCTACAACTTTTCTCTTATTAGCTGCCATACTTTCTTTCAAACTTCCGGATTAGATAAGTTCAGCCATAATTTTATCAGCAACTCTAAATGAATTAGCATAAATCGTCCATGTATAGGGTACACTACCTCCTGTGGGCATAAAGCTTCCATCAGTGACATATAAGTTATCAATATCATGCACTCGGCAGTTTTTATCCAATACTGAAGTTTTTGGATCATTACCAAAACGACACCCACCGGCAACCAGATTAGTTGGTGGAGCACCTGCAGCAAAAGCCACAACATTTTCAGCGCCCATGGCTTTCAATACATCGGCACTTTTATTAGACAGATACCAGCCGGTTTGCAGATTTCTCAGGTGAACATCTACTCTCACTTTAGCAGAGGGAAGTCCCCACTTATCCTTAATATCTCCATCTAATGAAACAAATGTATTATCTGTAGGTGTCCAGTCACAAAAGGCTTCTACTTTAATATAGCGCCCTCCAGTAAAATGTTCATGTATTTTATCTTTTAATGGTTTACCCCAGAGTAAACCTTCTTCACCATTAATTTGACGACTAGCACGGGAAACCGGATTGGGATGTAAGTGCACAAAATCGATAGTGCCACCCTTTTGCCTATCACCAAATTCTTTGTCATCAATCACATACCAGTCTTGTATGGAGCGATTAATAAATGTGCCAAACTGATGTAATTCCAAGGCTTCATCTGTGCTTAATGATTTATAAGTCAGACGACCTGAGCCGGCACCACCACCGGCAAACAATAAATTCTTACCTAATTGTCCCTGATTATTACCTAAGCCATTTTTATGTTTAGGCCCGCTTGAGCTGAGTAATAAACGGGAAGTTTCTATGGCCTGACAGGCAACAACATAAATCTTAGCATCAACAGCTTGCTGTTTTCCCTGCTTGTCATAATATTCCACTGCAGTTATCTTACCCTGCTCATCAGATCTGATACGACTCACCATAGATTCTGTGCGTATTTCACAATTACCAGTTTGCATAGCCTGATCAATCAAAGCAGCACGTGAACTTCCCTTGGCACCAGTAGAACAGCCATAGGCACCACAATAACCAGAATAACTACAGACAGTTCGTCCCTTATCAGAACGTGGAATAATGGCTCTAGGCATTGGAATAGCATGATAGCCTAATTGTTCACAGGCCTTATCAATATGTTTGGCAATGGGATGTTCTGCTGTTGGTGGATAAGGAAAATCTTTACTGCTTCTGGGTTCCTGATGAGGATGGTCAACAACTTTGCCTGAAACACCAACCACTTTTTCCACTTTATCATAATAGGGTTCAAGCTCATCATAACTAATAGGCCAGTCTACGATATTAGCCTCTTCAACAGGACCAAATTCAGAGAGTTGACGAAAATCAACCGGCTTTAAACGATGGAAAAAACCACTCATAAAATTGCTTGAACCACCCACCAGACTGCCATTCCAAAAATCCCATCCGGAGTTATAAGTTGGCTTGCTACGCCAGCCATCACCTCTGGGTAATTCAACCACATGTTGTTGTTCACGTAAGTCAGGGGTATAAATGTTTCTTAATGAAGTGGTTAATTCATCTTTTTTGAAATCTTTTTCTTTATAATACTTACCCTTTTCTAAAACAACTACTTTATAACCTGCTTTGGATAGCTCATAAATTATGGGGCCCGCTCCAGCACCACTACCCACAACACAAACATCATAATCATGAATCATAATAAAAAATACCTTGTTTCCATTGTCGGACGTGGTAAACCTGCTTGATGCTGTAACCATTTCCAACCAATACCATTTGGGTTGCCACCATAAGCGGGATCAACTAATAGTGCTTCAAAAATATAACCCAATATCGTCATTAGCCATGGCCTGCCATCAGGTAATTTTTCAAACTCTCTTAAAACTAACTCCGCTTGTTCCGCTGTTAATTGGGTAAATAATTTTTTATATTGCTGCCAGCAGATATCCTGCAGTTCAAGCAGTCCATTTTTGACCAGTAGCCGATCCTCATCATCTCGGTTGGCATCAGATAATACCGCATATAAATAAGCCTGAGAATTCACTTCTTTTGCACCTGGTGCATCCTGTTCTGAAGGAAATAAATGATCCTGAACAGCAATAATAGTTTTCCATTGACGACGACTCAAACCTGGATCAATGGTGACTTTTGATTGTGACAAAGAGGTATTAATTCTGAACTCATCCACCATAATAAGAGGATTTTCAGACATGCCGTCTGTGGCAAATAACATTGGGAAGTGAGACACCAGCATGGCACTGCCTGATGTACTAAGAAAAGAACGTCTATTCATTTTTATCTCTATTTATCTGAATACTCAGCCAGTGTACCCTGTAGCATCCATAACATCCATTGTGGTTTGATATACCCATTACACTTCAAGATGCAGAAATTAGCACCTGAAAATTATCATTAATTCTACTTCCTGTCCTTTTAATTGGTTTGTCCATGCCTGTTATTATCCAGCCTGAACTTACTTTTGTTGCTTGTGTTGGGTGAACTGCATCCATAAAGTATATGGATTCATCTTCCAATAAATTAGATTTTAGCTCTTCATAAGCTTTCTTAAAGGCTTCTTGCTTTTCAAGATCAACCTTATAAGGCATATTTTTGGGTTTCTTGTAGCTAAACCCATTCTTGTGAAGC
>JAUJGA010000284.1:0-8488 GCA_042095675.1 Gammaproteobacteria bacterium | reverse complement strand
GGTTTATTTATCAGCTATTATTGACTGGCACTCTAAAGCCATATTGGCTCATAGAATATCCAATACAATGGATGGCCAATTAGTGATGAGTGTACTCAATGAAGCCTTAAAACGATATGGGCGACCTGAAATTTTTAATACGGATCAGGGCAGTCAGTACACCAGCGAGCTTCACCCACAACGCTTAAAAGGCCTAGGAATTGAGATATCTATGGATGGTAAAGGACGAGCCACTGATAATATTTGTATTGAGCGATTCTGGCGAAGTGCAAAGTGTGAACGGATCTATTTAAATGAATATAATTCTATTGAAACACTGGAAAATGATGTCACTGATTATATCAATTTTTACAATGATAAAAGATTCCATCAATCATTAGATTATCAGAAGCCAATGGATGTTTATTTATCCAGTATGGAAGAACAGGCAGAAATGAAAAAAGCTGCTTAATAAAAGAAATAAGGTTTTTGAAAAATTTGTCTAGACAATTTGGGGTGGAATATTATTAGTTTTGCAAGTACCTCCTTTGACTATATTAAAATTGATGGAGCCTTTATTAAACGTATAGAATCTGACAAAGAAGATAAGATATTTGTTAAAGCACTTTCCGATGTGGCAAGAGCATTGGGTAAAAAGACTATAGCAGAATTTGTAGAATCAGAACAAATTGTAACAATTCTAAAAGAGCTGAATATTGATTATGCTCAAGGCTATCATATCAGTAAACCCCTGCCAAAAATTGATTACTATAGAATAAGTCCTACAAAATAATCAGTTCCTTTCCTACATTATTTTTCCCCAAAAAAAAATATACTCATACTTTCTAAAGCATGCAAGGAAAGCATAATGAGAAATTTAAAAAAAGGATTTACTTTAGTTGAGCTAATGATCATCATTAGTATCTTTGGAATTCTTCTGTCCATGTCAATACCTTCATTTGAGGGAATGTTAAAACGACAAAAGGCATCAGGAGAAGCTAATAATTTAGTATCATTAATCTATCTGGCACGTAGTGAAGCAATTAAAACTAATCAGGTGGTTACAATTTGCCGTTCTGCCAATGGCATGGAATGTGGTGATGACTGGAACGATGGCTGGATGATGTTTGCTGATAATAACAGTAATGGTACAAAAGAAGAGGCTGAAAGGATTATTCGCTCAGGTCATGCTGGAAATGGCTATCAGGTCTCATTTAGGGCCTTTGGTTCAAATCGTTATATGCGATTTACTCCGTTAGGTATTACCTTATCACAAAATGGTACTTTTAAACTTTGTCCCAAAGATAATGACAGTCGTTATGCTCGTGCCGTGATTATCAGTAAAACAGCTCGAGCCAGACTGGCAACAGATTCGGATGGTGATGGGATTTATGAAGCAGCCAATGGCAACCCACTAAGTTGTGACTCGTAAAATGGTAGGTTTAGTAATCCGTGCTGAGGGTGAAAGAGCAATCAACTCAATCCCCCTTTGAAAAAGGGGGAAGTAAAAGCAAGATCAAAAGATAAAGCAAAAATAAAGTGATGTGCTCTTTTTTGATCTTCGTTTTGCTTTTGCTTCTGCTCTGACGCCCCCAAGCGAGGCGAATGTCAGTGGTAGTGAGTAGGGGAGATAAGTGTGGTTTGTTGGGGTTTCTGGAGCCATGGATGGCGGAGGTAAGCGGGCCATGGGCAACATCTGCATCCTGCCTCAAGTTGCATTTCCACCATCCGTGGTGGTCATGGCCTTGAAGCGTCCTCAACAAGCTACACCTATCTCTCATGCTCACGGATTATTACCCAAACATTCACGAGTGATCAATCTGGGATTGTTTTGCCTGGGTTAAGTATATTATCCGGATCAAATTGTTGTTTAATAGCTTTCATGTAGCTTAGGTTCATCTCATCTAATTCTTTGCTGACATATTCTTTTTTTACCAGACCAATACCATGTTCACCTGATAATGTACCATCCAGAGAAAGGACTAATTGAAATACTTCTTCCAGACATTCATGTACTTTTATTTGTAGTTGTTTGTCATCGGGATCGGTGAGTAAGTTAACGTGGATATTACCATTGCCTGCATGACCGAAGTTTACAATAGGAATATTATATTTTTGTGAAAGCTTGTCTAAGTTTTCTATGAGATTGGGAATTTTTGAAACAGGAACAACGACGTCTTCATTAATTTTTTTAGGTGCTATTTTTCTTAATGCAGGGGAGAGTGCCTTTCTGGTTTCCCATAATGCTTTGATCTCTTTTTCTGACGTGGCTTTAATAATGTCAATGCAACCACTATTCTTTGCACTAGTAATAATAGATTCCAGACTTTCTTCTAAGTAACTTTGATTGCCATCCAATTCAACCATCAGCATAGCACCGGCATTGCGGGGTAGATTGGCTGAGGAATAGTCACGAATCATTTCTATAGCCTGCTTATCAATAAATTCAAGAGCACAGGGGGTAATTGGCTGAGCCATGATAGCTGATACTGCTTGAGCTGCACTATGAATGGAGTCATAGGTGATTTGTAAGGTACGCTTTTCAGCAGGCAGGGGGGTGAGTTTTAAAGTGGCTTCAGTAATAATTCCTAAAGTTCCCTCAGAGCCAATGATTAAACGAGTCAGATCATAGCCCACTACGCCTTTAGTGGTTTTAACGCCAGTTTTTAGAGTGTCTCCTTTACCTGTCACCACCGTTAGCCCCAATACATTCTCTCTTGTCGTGCCATATTTTACCGCTCTGGGTCCGGCAGAATTATAGGCTAAATTGCCTCCTATGGTACAAATAGCACTGCTGGTGGGATCAGGAGGCCAGAAAAATCCATGTTCAGAAACTGCCTTTTGTATGGCATGATTTGTTGTTCCGGGTTCAGCACTGATAAGACGATTATTAGCTTCAATATTAAGGATTTTATTCATTTTTTCAAAGGAAAGAATGATACCTCCATGAATAGGGACTGTTGCACCAGTGGTTCCTGTTCCAGAACCACGGCTGATAATAGGGACATGGTATTGACAACAGAGTTTTACCAGTTTGACAATTTGCTGGTGGTTTTGGGCAAATACGATAGCATCAGGAGCAGAATGTAAGCGGCTATTATCATAGCCGTAACTCCAGCAAAGTGATTTATCTAATAAAATTTTTTCAGCAGAAAACAGTCGCTGGAGTTCGTTAACAAACTGTTTGTTTAGTGGTCCAGACAATGTAATTAATATTTTTTTGGCATAAAATCAGTGTATTCAAACAGTTTTATAACACGTTTCACACCATGAGTGGTACGGGCTATTTCTGTGATTTGTCTGCCTTGCTTTTGTGTAACCAGTCCCATTAAGAATACACTGCTGTTCTCTGTTACAACTTTAACCTGAGCACCATCAAGTTCCTGAATATTGGCAAAAACTGATGATTTTATCTTTCCTGTTAAGTAAGTATCATTACTACGACTGCCAAACGATGTTATTGGTCCAATGACGACTTCATTATATGCGTGACGTACATTTTTAACACCGTTAGCCATTTTGCTCAGAGCTTTCTGTTGCTGTTCTGTTTCAACTTCGCCAGTAATCAATATTTGCAGGTTATAGCTGGTCACATTGACATGAGTTTTGTCATTGAATAGTTCATTCTGATAATAAAGATAACCATATTTCATTTTTATATTTTGATCTTCAACATAATTTCCACTGGTACGTTTATCAAGAGCAACGGAAGTCCCGGCTGCAGCACCTCCAACGACGGCTATAGTACAACCGGATAAGATTGCAATGATTGATAAAAAAGAGACAAGTAATAGTGATCTCATGGTGCTTTCCTATGGTTATATTTATGGTTATATTTCTTGTACGTAAAGCATTTCATGCACCAAAAAGTTGGTGATCTATTTGATCACATAATGCATGAATAATAGTAATATGGGTTTCCTGAATTCGAGCTGTTTGTTCTGCAGGTACTCGTAATTCAATATCTTCATCAGTTAAGATTTTTGCCACAGCACCACCATCTTTTCCGGTTAAAGCAATGACCAGGACTTCTCGCTCATGAGCCGCTTCTATTGCCTGTACAATGCTTGGTGATTGACCACTGGTAGAAATAGCCAGAAGTATATCTGTTTCTCTTCCCAGTGCATGAATTTGTCGCGAGAAAATATCATTATACTGGTAATCATTTGCAATGGAAGTGATGGCTGAAGTATCTGTTGTCAATGCTATTGCCGGTAATGCAGGACGTTCAGACTCAAATCGATTGATTAGCTCGGAGGTAAAATGTTGTGCATCGGCAGCAGATCCGCCATTACCACAGGCCATAATTTTACCTTCACTGAGTAATGATTTAACCATTAGCTCACCAGCTGATAGTATTTTATCAGCAATGCCTTGCAATGTTTTTTGCTTGACTGAAATACTCTCTGTAAAAATTTTCTCAATACGAGTCAGACTCATGTTTTTCTCTGTTTTATAAGGAAATAAATTTCACTAAATAGCTAACTGAATGGCATCTTTTACCCATTCTATTTTTAAATTTTCGGCGGTAATATTTTCAGCCTTGTTGTTTTTGTTAACTGTATTTGAATATATAGCCACTGCATCAATTCGGCAAGGGAATTGTTGATATTTTGGGCATTTCATTAAAAAAAATTGTATGGTTTTAATAATTTTTTGTTGTTTTTTATAAGTAATTGTTTCTAAAGGATGTCCAAATTGAGTTTTTTTGCGATATCTTACTTCAATAAAAATTAAGAAATCAGCATCATTCATAATAAGGTCAATTTCTCCCATTTTACAGGAGAAATTACTTTGAATTATGCTAAGACCCTGTGACTTCAAATATTTAAGGACAATATTTTCAGCATGTTTTCCTTTTTTATTATGATCTTTAATGAAGCGTAGCATTGTCTATGCTAACATCATGATCAGTTTTAGGAGTATTGCTTGAGTCTATTTCAGTGCCTGACTCAAAACTGCTTTCAACATCACTGTCACTCTCTAGTTCAGGAAACAACATTGGATTTTCAAGTCTTAAATTTCCTTGTTCAAAGTTGGCCCAGGGTAAAGAGCGAATAACCTTATTGTTATTAATTGTGATTTGTCCTGTATCACCAGAAAATGATTCTGACGGATTCTCAGCTAGAAAATTAATATAGGGGGCTATTTGATAGCTATCCACGCCCATAGCAAATAAACGCTCATACAACAAACTCTGTAATTCGTTTTGGGTGCTGGTTGCTCCAGGAATCAGCCCAAGTAAGAAGGGCATATCTGAAAAAATAACACCATCTAAATCGAGGTTTTGCCGGGTATCGTGATAGTTTGAGACAATATGGGCTGTAGAATAGATGGGTATGGTTTCTCCATGATGATAGATAATTTGCAAAGGAATTTGTTTAGCCTGTTTTGGAAATGCGGCTAAAAACAGCATATCAATATCCTGTCTTCTTCTGGGAGTATATTCAACTTTTTTACCTATCGTTGTACTGATTTGTTTTTTTCTATTCTCGCTTTGTTCTATATTCAGGAATGATTTAATAGACTCTGAAAATTCATAGACATCAGTGGAATAGTTAACAGAATTCACTATAATGCCACCATGTTCCTGCCAGTATTGAGAAAATGCATTTTGCATTCTTTGTCCCCAGGCACTATCAGGAACCATAATTACAGCGTATTTATGTCCATCCTGCAGACCTTTTTTAGCAACAATTCTGGCATCAGCTTCTGGAGAAAGTCCAAACTGAAATAGATTTTCCGGTGGTGCCAGGCTAGTAGTATTTTCAATATTATTGAGTGCTAAAGTCGGTACTGGAGTTAAGCTTGATTGTAATAGTGTTTCTACATTATTTTTTTGCAGAGGTCCGATAATAAAGTCAGCACCATTAGTAATAGCTTGTTGATGCAGGTTTAGAATATCCTCAGTAGTTGAGGTATCATAAATACGTAATTGGACATTGCCCATGGAAGAGGAATTGTAATGAGCTGCCATAATCCCATTATGAATGATTGTAGCAGGTCTACTTAACTTCCCATGCATGGGAAGCAGAATAGCAATATGTTTTATATCCATAATCGATTCTTGTCTATGTTGTAGAATATAATTGATGAATGCTTTATCTGCAGGGTGATGAGGATAGCTTTGTAACCAAAATTGACTGGTACTATTATTGGTTTGTGGATCATTACTTTGACGAAAAACATCTGCTAAATCCAACCAACCAATATAAATTTTTTCATTGCTGCTCAGTCCAGAATTTTGCAAACTTATATGTTCAATTTGTTGTCTGTATTGTATTATTTCCTGAGAACTGAGATGGTTTAAATATTTCAAAATGAGTACTTGATTGGCAAGTTTTGCATTGCTAGTTTTGCTTTCCATAATGTAGTTCTGACGAAAAATAAGTTCCTTGATAGCGGTATTCTTTTGTCCCTGCTGGTAATAACTAATAGCTCTTATTTTATGATATAAAGACCAAAGGTCAGCCTGGCTTGAATTAAATGCCTGGTTTAGTAATTCAGTCGCATTTGCAAACTGGTTTTGAGTTAATTCAATACTGGCAGATGTGAGTAATAATTGATTTTCCTGTTCATGATTTAAAGTCGCAGGTTCAAGCTGGCTAATTATTTTTTGGCTCAATTCTAAAGTATAATCTTTCTCTTCAAGCTTTAATTTGTCGGCAGCAAACACATCTGAGCAAAGGTAGAGGGCGTTAATTAAATAAGGATTTTTATCACGATCATTCTTTATTATTGAAGTTTCAAATAAACGTTCTATATATTGAATTTTTTCTTCATTGCTCATCGTACTACTCATACGGCTATCTATTGGGGCAGTGTATTTGCTGCTTTTTTCATAAGTAGTTGCTGCAGGTTTTTTTATTATGGTATCAACACAGCCGCTAAAAAAAAGAATAATAGGGAGAAGGGCTATAAGTTGGTATAATTTAGACATTAAATTTATTTCTTATCTTTTAATAAAGGTTTTTAGGATATTAAATGGCCGAACATGACGTCCGCTCTAAGCAAAACTATGGTCAATTATATATTGTCGCCACACCAATTGGAAATTTACAGGATCTTTCTCCAAGAGCTATCGATACATTGAATAATGTAGATGTTATTGCTGCTGAGGACACACGCCATAGTGGTCACTTGTTAAAACAATTAGATATTAACACGCATCGCATTGCTTTGCATGAGCACAATGAAAGAGATATGGCAGAAAGGCTTGTTCAACAAATGATAGAAGGTAAAAATATTGCCCTGATCTCGGATGCAGGCACGCCTTTAGTCAGTGACCCAGGCTATCATCTGGTTAAACTGGCTCATCTAAAACAGGTTAAAGTGGTGCCTATCCCAGGTCCCAGTGCTTTAATTGCTGCCTTATCTGCTGCTGGTCTGGCAACTGATCGCTTTTGTTTTGAGGGCTTTGTTCCCTCTAAACGCAATCAAAGAAAAAGTTTTTATGGGCAACGTGTTAAGGAAGCTCGAACGATAGTTTTTTATGAGACACCGCATCGTATCGTAGATTCGTTGGTTGATTTATGCAGTGAGTTTGGGGATGAGAGACGAGTAGTGATGGCCAGAGAATTAACTAAAACTTTTGAAACTATTCGTAATGATACAACAAAACAGTTGTTGCAATGGGTTGTGTCTGATACTAATCAGCAAAAAGGTGAAATAGTTCTGGTGGTGGAAGGTTTTAAAGAAATTCAACAGGATTCATTATCAGAGTTTAATGAGCATGTATTGAGAACACTATTGAATAAATTATCATTAAAACAGGCAGTACAGCTTGCCGTGGATATTACCGGTGACAAAAAGAAAAAGCTTTATAATTTTGCACTATCGTTAAAAGATGAAACATAGGCAATAAATTCATCCTCAGGAAGAGGTTTGGAATAGTAATAACCTTGCACAAGACTGCAGCCATGTTGAATGAGAAAATCAACCTGTTCTTTAGTCTCAATACTCTCTGCTAAAACATCCAGCTCTAGATTGTTTGCCAGCATGATCATGGTGGAAGTTAATACACTATCTTCCTTATCATATGGCAGGTCTTTAATAAACTCCCGATCAATTTTTAGTTTGTTTATGGCAAACTTCTTTAAATAGAGCCTCTTGCAAAACTCCAGAGGCTAAATGTTAAAAATACTCCTGTCACGGAGTGACCGAATTTTTTATGATACTTGTACAGTTTTAACCGTATTTTTTCATCATACTTACAAAATTATCCATTAGACTCGAATAGGTAAGCCATTTAAAACTAGAAGTCTTATAAAACTATTTTTTAAGTCTATGTGACAAATTTTAGTAATTGATCGTCAGTTAAAGCCAATATTCCAAACATTAGATGACACATGACTTTCTTTGGACATAGTACTCTGACCATTCGTCCATTAAATTCATCTTTGAGCCGACCATTAACTCTTTCTACGGTTGAGCGTTCATTGTATCGTACGGCCTTGGCTGTTTTATAACCATCATAACGACAAGCTTTCAATTCATCTTTCAGTTGAAG
>JAUJGA010000283.1:0-13428 GCA_042095675.1 Gammaproteobacteria bacterium | reverse complement strand
GACTTACGACTTACGACTTACGACTTACGACTATTTTTTCGGTATTATAACATCACTTTCAGCAAATTGACTTTGGAATAATTTTTTTAATGCAATTTTTGCTTCATTGTCACCATGGACAATACGAATTTGTTGAGGTTTTTTTCTCATACGTTTTACAAAGTTTAATAAATTACCTTGTTCGGCATGGGCGGAATAACCGCTAATGCTCATGATTGTGGCATTAATGGTGTATTTTTTCTGATCAATAGTGACATAGATACTTTGCTTATGCTGAATAATACGCCCAATAGTCTTCTGTGCCTGATAGCCAGAAAATAAAATTTCAGTCCGCTCATCTTCTATGAGTGCTTTTAAGTAATTCATAATACGTCCACCACTACACATACCACTTGCGACTATAACAATGGCTGGTCGGGCAGTTTTTTGCAAGTATTTGACATTTTGCAGATGGGTTTTATGGTCATTGATGGTGATTAATTGTGAAAAATCCAGAGGGTGACGCACCTGACTTAATATTTTTTGTGCCTCGTCATCCCAATAAGTCGATAATTGTCTATACTTTTTAGTAAACTTATTAGCTAATGGGAGTCAACAATGATTTCCAAATCATTCCAGCTGAGTTTATTATCTTTCAATAATTACTGTTTATTATGATGAGGTGAATTAAAGTTTCCAGTTCATAGAGTAATTCCTGGGTTCGTCCGATACTAAATACAGGGATTAATAATACCCCGCGATTGCTTAAAGCCCGTTCAATGACTTTTTTGAGTTGTGCCTGTCTTTCTTTACGTTCCTGATGATTTTTATCACCATAAGTGCTTTCTATGACTAATTGATCACAGCCATAGGGGAGGGGAATTTAGGCGAGGGTAGTAAAGGCGCATAAGGAGCACCGAGCTCACCACTAAAAATAATTTTTTGCTTTTCTCCAAGCGTATTAATTTCACACTCTATATAGGCAGAGCCAAGAATATGTCCGGCAGGTTTAAGTTTTATAGATAGTTATTGCTTCGTTTGATGTAGAGTAATGGCTTGTTCTTGTCCATAATCTAATGGCACCAATAAGGACTTAATATGTATTATAAATTATTTAATAAGTCGCTTGTTGCGGATAAAGCCTATTTTAACAGCATCTTTCAATACTTCCGGCAATAATAGTGCTGAAGGTTTTGAGTAATAGATAGGTCCCTTAAACCCAGCAACCAAAAGGTAGGGAATTCGACCCACATGATCAATATGAACATGAGTAACCACAAGAGTCTGAACAGTTTGTATCGAAAAATCAATTGCTAAGTGATCTTGCCTGGATCCGTTAGGAGAGGTTTCTGCACCCTGGAACAGGCAGCAGTCAATTAAAACAGTATTTTTCTTATCAATATGCAGTTCATGACAGGAACCATTAACACCATTAATTGCACCATGGTGGGAAACTTTTGTGGGCTTATTTATCATCAGGATATAGTATTGGGTATATTAAAGTCCTGCATGACTTGATCGGCTTCCTGCATGGCATAATCTTTAAATACGGTAGCAATAGGAGAAAGGCGTTTTCCTTCACGTTGTACAATATGCCAGTGTCGATAAATAGGAAAATCTTCAACATTAATAATGTTGAGTGTTTTTGCCTTTAATTCCAGTTCCAAGGTATGCAATGAAACAATAGCGAGTCCCAAATCTTCTTCTGCAGCATGTTTAATGGCACGGTTGTTACTCATTTCCATTTTACTTATAAATTCCAGTTTGTGATCGGAAAAAAAACGCTCAACAGCACTGCGAGTTCCAGAGCCCAGCTCACGAGTGACAAATTCATGTTTAGCCAGTTCTTTAAGGGATACTTGTTTTTTACCCACCATCGTATGTCTAGGATGAGCAACCACCACCAGTGGATTTTCCATGAAAGGAGAAGAACTAAGCTTATGATTAATGGGAGGTCTGCCCATAATAACCAGATCACATTCATTTTTATCCAGTAAATCCAATAAAGAAATGCGGTTTGTGACATCCAGACTGATACGGATTTTAGGATGAACTTTGGCAAAGCGTGCTAATAGGCGAATAACAAAATGATTAGCGGTACTGGCTACGGCAAGTTTTAAATGTCCCTGTTGCAGTGTTTTCATCTGCGCAATGGTTTCTTCTAAGTCCAGAGATTGCTGCATGGTACTGCGGGCATAATTATACATCTCATGTCCGACTGCAGTGAGATATAACTTTTTTCCCAGTTTTTCAATTAAGGGAGTATCGGCCTGTTCTTCTAATTGTTTAATCTGCATGGAAACAGCAGGCTGGGAAAGATGCAATTCTTTGGCTGCTCTGGTGTAGTTCATCAGCCTTGCTACAGCCTCAAATACTTTAAGTTGTCGAAAAGTTAAATTCATAATAGCCTTTAATAAAAAGTTAAGAATAGCATATCATAGATGTCTTGATAAAAATCAACTATAAGCTATTTCTTATGATAATTATCAAAAAATAAAGTTTTACTTTATAGTAGAAAGAACGTATATTCTCATAACTGATTTTACACAGACTATTTAATTTTTAGATAAATATTATATAGCAAGTTAAATTAAGTCTCATTTTTTGTATTTTATAAGATGAGTAAACCAAACAGATAAAACAAATAGGAGTTCATACATGGATCAGTCAGCACGTTATTCTGATTTAAGTTTAGATGAAGATAAGTTAATTGCCGATGGTGGCCACATATTAGTTGCATATACTATGCACCCAATGCCTGGTTTTGGTGGTTATTTAGAGACTGCAGCTCACTTCGCTGCAGAATCATCAACAGGTACTAATGTTGAAGTTTCAACTACTGATGACTTCACAAAAAACCTTGATGCTTTAGTTTATGAAATAGACGAAGCGGAAGGCATTATGAAAATTGCTTATCCTAATGACCTTTTTGACCGCAATGTGATTGATGGTCGTGCAATGGTTGTTTCTTTCTTAACTCTTGCTATTGGTAACAACCAGGGCATGGGTGATGTTAAAGATGCTCAAATGCAGGATTTCTATGTTCCACCTGCTATGTTAGCTCTTTTTGATGGTCCTGCTGTTGATATTACAGATATGTGGAACCTTTTAGGCCGTGGTAGAGATAATGGTGGTTATATCGCTGGAACAATTATTAAGCCTAAATTAGGTTTACGTCCAGAGCCATTTGCAGAAGCTGCTTACCAGTTCTGGTTAGGTGGTGATTTCATTAAAAATGATGAGCCTCAAGGAAACCAGGTTTTCTGTCCTATGAAGAAAGTTTTACCTCTAGTTCGTGATGCAATGAGACGTGCACAGGACGAAACGGGTGAAGCGAAGATATTCTCTATGAATATTACTGCCGATGATTATCATGAGATGTGTGCTCGTGCAGACTTTGGTTTAGAAACATTTGGTGAAGATGCACCACGTTTAGCATTCTTAGTTGATGGCTATGTTGGTGGACCAGGTATGGTTACAACTGCTCGTCGCCAATATCCTTCACAGTATTTACATTATCACCGTGCTGGTCATGGTGCAATCACTTCACCTTCATCGGTTCGTGGTTATACAGCGTTTGTATTAGCTAAACTTTCTCGTCTTATGGGAGCTTCTGGTATCCACGTGGGTACTATGGGTTATGGTAAGATGGAAGGTGGAAAAGATGACAGAAATATCGCATATATGATTGAACGTGATAGTGCTGATGGTCCTTTCTTCCATCAGAAATGGCGTGGAATGAAGCCAACTACACCAATTATTTCTGGTGGTATGAATGCATTACGTCTACCTGGATTCTTCGAGAACTTAGGACATGGTAATGTAATCAACACTTCTGGTGGTGGTTCATATGGACATATTGATTCTCCTGCTGCTGGTGCAATTTCTTTACGTCAGTCTTATGAGTGTTGGAAAGAAGGCGCTGACCCAATTGAATTTGCGAAAGAGCATAAAGAATTTGCTCGTGCATTTGAGTCATTTCCGGGCGATGCTGATTCAATCTTCCCAGGTTGGAGAGATAAGTTAGGTGTTCATAAATAAGAATTGAGTAAACTCTATTTCTTATAGATGAGTACAAGAAAAGCCTCTGTTTCAGAGGCTTTTTTTTTTCATAAAAAAGTAGGAAAGGCTAATAGATTATCTTTGTATGCTATGATAGAACATTAGCATACAAAGATGATTTAAGCACATAGCAAGTAACGTAAACCAATAGGTAAATAAATATGAGTGATGTAAATACTGAACAATACTTAATTAATGATGAGCCTTTTTATCAAGCACAGGAGAATGAAGTTGCTCTTTATGAAGCAGCATATAATGGCCGTTTACCTGTGATGATTAAAGGACCGACAGGTTGTGGTAAGTCACGATTTATTGAACATATGGCCTGGAAATTAAAGAAACCTTTAATTACCGTTGCCTGCAATGAAGATATGACGGCATCTGATCTGGTGGGACGTTATTTGCTGGATGCTGATGGTACTCGTTGGTTAGATGGGCCTTTAACGATTGCAGCACGAATTGGTGCTATTTGTTATCTGGATGAAATTGTTGAAGCACGTCAGGATACCACTGTGGTTATTCACCCATTAACGGATCATCGTCGTAATTTGCCACTGGATAAAAAGGGTGAATTAATTAATGCACATCCTAATTTCCAATTAGTGATTTCATATAACCCTGGTTATCAGAGTTTGATGAAAGACTTAAAACAGTCTACCAAGCAACGTTTTACGGCTCTGGATTTTGATTATCCCAGTGCAAAAACTGAAGCTGAAATTGTGGCTAAAGAAGCAGATATTGAATTAGATGTTGCCACTAAATTAGTTAAGATTGCAGAATCTTCCAGAAATCTAAAAGGTCATGGTCTTGATGAGGGTATTTCTACCCGCTTAATGGTTTATGCGGCACAGCTGATGAATCAGGGAGTCAGTGAGACTGATGCTTGTCGTATGGCTTTAGTTAGACCTATCACGGATGATGCTGATATTCGCAGTACATTGAACCATGCAGTTGACGCGGTTTTTGGTGGATAAAGCCAAAATGAATAGCATTGATGTGAGTGTTGACTTTTCCTTTCAAGGAAAACATTATACGCCTGAAATTACTATTGATCTGGATATTTATATTGAGCAGAAAGAAGCGATGTCTTTGCATCGTTTAATTGCTAACAAACATCAAATAGATTGCTATTCATATTTATATGAAGTCATGGAGTCCAGTGAACTTTTTTATCGCCAACCTCAAGGTCTGGCAATTGCACACACACAGGATGATTATTTTAATATCCTCAGTTATAAAAAGCAGTGGGAAGAAAATAAAGTTGTTGAACAGCTGCTTCATATTGCAAATAATGAAATGGATATCGCTGACTTTTCTGATAATCATGCACTTAAAAATGCGTTATTACAGGCATATGAACTTGGCAATAGCCAAGCATAATAAGAATCATTCGGGTAACATAGCATGGATCAAGAACAATTAGAATACTATCGTAGTCAACTAAAATGCAGTTTTAAAGAGCTCGATGATACCTTTGAAGACTGTATGATTGAAGCATTTGTATCATTATCGGATCAGGGAATTAAAGATTACCTCAAAGGTGCTTCTTTAGTTTGTATGATTGGTCGAGGCTTTGAGCCGGTATTGGTTTATCTGGAAGAAATGCCTCAGGTGGCCAAATTATTAGGTGAAGAAAGTTTAAGTCTGGTGTCCAGAAGTGTGTGGGACTTATCACGTTCGCCTAATGGTAATTCAATTTCCCCATTTTTAAACTCTATTGCAGAAGCAGCCCGACGATTGGGAAGCGAAGAATTATTTCAAAAATATATTGATATGTTGTTTGATTTGGCAGAAAAAACCACGGGATCGATTCATGGTCATCATACTACTTTCCCAAGTCCTGGTTTGCCCTTATTATTAGCTAATGTACCTTATTTACTGAATCAATTATCAATTGAAGGTCTACAAAACTGGGTTGATTATGGTGTGCGTAATTATCCTGATCATCCAGAGCGTCAGGAAAATTATTTTTCTCTGCAATCTGCTGATAGTAAAGCTATTTTACAGTGTGAGCGTCACGGTACCTTATTTATTGATAATGAAAGAAAGCTCAGTTTATATCTCAAAGCATTGTGGGATGTAAAATTCTACATGATCCCTTATTCCACCGGCTTTGATGAATTGCGTAAACACGTGCCATATTTTGATAAATTAGGGGTGCGTGTTCCAGATGTTTTAGATGACAGTGTGGACGAGACAAAAAAACTGATCACCAAAGGCATTGATCGTTATCGTGCCATTCTTTCACATATTGTTGCTCATAAACGCTGGTCTACTGCCATTGTCGCCGATAATTTCAGTCCTTTTCAACGTGTTGCAATCGAAGCACTGGAAGATTCACGAGTGGAATGGCTGGCCATGCGCATCTACCCTGGTCTGCGTTCAATTTATATTTCCTTACACCCACGTCCCATAGAGAATGACTGTGATAATGAAGTAGAGTCATGTATTCGCCATCGTTTAGCAATGCTCTCATATGCTATTTTAAACCCTGATCATGGTTATGCTAATGCCGATATACTGGAATGCCGCAAGCGTTTTTTTGACGCTATGCACGAGGGTGAATCCAGCACTTCAGAAATGGCCTCTATTGCTATTTCTTTTATAGCAAAAACACGTCGTCAGACTGATCAATTAGCTAAGATGTATTTTAAAGATACAGAAGTAGACTATCGTGATGAAAATCGTCACCTGTGGACCTATATTGAACTCAGCGATGATGAGGATATGTTTGAGGATCGAAAACAGCAATCTAAAAAAGAAGAGGACGAGGAAGAGAGTGGACTGCCGCCCAGACATTATCATGAATGGGATTATAGTACGAAATCATATCGACCTGACTGGATCAGTTTGTATGAAACACTGCATCCACCGGGTAATGCTGCTGATATTGATGCATTATTAGATAAGCATGCCATACTGGCAAAGCAATTAAAGCAACTATTGGATTTGTTGAAACCGCAGAATTATGTGCGTATTCGCTATCAGGAAGACGGTAGTGAACTTGATTTAGATACGGCAATTCGCTCTTTAATTGATTATAAAAGTGGTGCTAATCCTGATCCCCGCATTAATATGAGCCACAAACATGATGGACGTGACATTGCCGTTATGTTGTTACTGGATCTATCAGAATCTTTAAATGAAAAGCCTGCGGGAAGTGAGCAGACAATTCTACAGCTAAGTCAGGAAGCAGTGGCGCTTTTATCCTATGCAATTGAACATCTTGGTGATAAATTTGCCATAGCTGGTTTTTCTTCCAATACGCGTCATGAAGTTCGTTATCAGCATATTAAGGGGTATAGTGAACACTGGGATGATGAAGTTAAATCTCGTTTAGCGGCCATAGAGGCAGGCTACTCAACACGTATGGGTGCAGCACTGCGCCATGCAGCACACTATTTAGGCAGTCAGAAAAGTGAGAAAAAGATTTTGTTAGTGCTGACGGATGGTGAACCTGCTGATATTGATGTCTCTGATCCTAAATTATTAATTCAGGATGCTCATAAAGCGGTTCAGGAACTCGATCAGGATGGTATTTATACCTATTGTATTAATCTTGATCCTCATGCTGATGAGTACGTACAGGATATTTTCGGTCAGCAATATATGGTGATTGATAAAGTATCTCAACTGCCTGAAAAACTACCCAAATTGTTTATGTCATTGACCAAATAAGATGATTATTGACCTGATACGACATGGTTCTCCTATAGGTGGTAAAATGTACCGTGGACATAGTATTGATCATCCCTTGTCTGAAGAAGGCTGGCAGCAAATGCGCGATTCTATTGGTGACTATGATCAATGGGATCATATCATCAGTTCACCGATGATTCGCTGTTCTGATTTTGCTCAGGAAGTCAGTCATAATCATAATATCCCCCTGCAAATCATTGATAATCTAAAAGAAGTAGGCTTTGGTATCTGGGAAGGGAAAAATGCATTAGATATCGACCCCAAAGAATTTTCAGATTTTTATCATGATCCTCTCAATAACTGTCCTGCCGGAAGTGAACACCTGGAAGATTTTATCAATCGTGTAGTGCAAAGCTGGAAATCCATACTACAGGAATACCATGGAAAACACTTATTAATTGTGGCCCATGCCGGTGTCATTCGAGCAATTGTTGCACATGTGGTCTATAGTGAGATTATGGGCATGTATAAAATATCTGTTGGAAATGGCAAAATTTGTCGTATCGAGATAACAGAGCATTCCGGGCCGATATTAAAGATGCTTAATGGAACAATAGCTTAAAATCAGAATAACCAGCTGGAGTCTAAATCGTCCTTGCATTTCTGATATTGAGCACTATAACGTCGTGCTCGTTTATCTACTTTTTTTGCTACTTTGATCAGCCAGGGCTTTTTTTTATAAGTTTTTTTCTGAAATCCGTACCAACCTTCATGATAGTTTAAATATTGTTGATAAGCATCCCATTTAGACACTTTATTTATGCTATAGGTTTTAGCAATATACCAGCCAACAAAATCCAGAGCATCATCAAAATTGTCACGACTACTCCAGGAGTTACTAGTTTCTTCTGTATAATCATCCCAGGTCATATCCTGGGCCTGTGGATAACCATAAGCAGAACTACCTCTACCGGTAGGTATAAAGCCTAAAAAGTATCTCATAGGAGGTTTAGCATCAGCTTTAAAGGCACTTTCCTGATACATAATTGCAAATGGGATATGGACCGGCACTCTCCATTTTTCCTGCATATCTAATGCAGAGCGATACCAGCTGGTTTTTTCTTTAAAGACTTCACAAATATTATCAGGTCGCACAGGGGGGGAACTGCTGCAAGATTGCAACAATAAAATGCTAAGAGTAATTAAAAGATAGTTGAATAAGGGCATAAGAGATAGTCTAAAGTCTAAAGGCTAAAAAGTAAAGTTCAAAGCATAGTGCTTTAAGTATCATTGCTATGGCTCTATCTCCTGGCTCTTTTACTTCGACTTCAAACTTTAGACTGTCTTTTCTTTAATGTCTGAAATGACGCATGCCGGTGAATACCATGGCAATGCCATGCTCATCTGCAGCATCAATGACTTCCTGATCACGCATAGAACCTCCTGGTTGTATAACTGCAGCAATACCTGCTTCTGCAGCGGCATCCAGACTGTCACGGAAAGGGAAAAATGCATCAGATGACATGACAGAACCAGGAACAACCAGATTTTCATCTGCTGCCTTAATGCCGGCAATTTTGGCAGAATAGACACGGCTCATTTGACCTGCGCCTACGCCAATAGTTTGTTTGTCTCTGGCATAGACAATGGCATTGGATTTAACAAACTTGGCTACTTTCCAGGTGAAAATCAAATCTAACAATTGTTCAGCAGTAGGTACTTTCTTAGTGACTACTTTTAAATCAGCTTCAGTAATCATGCCCAGATCGAGTTCCTGCACTAATAAACCGCCATTTACTCGTTTGTAATCTAATGTTCCAATAGGTGACTCTGACCATTGTCCGCAAGTTAGAACACGTACATTTTTCTTTTCGGATAGAATGGCCTTAGCATCTTCATCAATTGCTGGAGCGATAATGACTTCAACAAACTGGCGATCAATAATGGCTTTGGCTGTATCTGCAGAGAGTGCCTGGTTGAAAGCAATTATACCGCCAAAGGCAGAAGTTGGATCGGTTCTAAATGCACGATCATAGGCTTCTAATTGATTGCTTCCCAATGCTACACCACATGGGTTGGCATGTTTGACTATGACACATGCAGGAGCTTCATTAAACTGTTTTACACATTCCAAAGCAGCATCGGTATCACCAATATTATTATAAGAAAGCTCTTTGCCCTGTATTTGTGTTGATGTGGCAATACAGGCTTCTTTAGGCTTAGATTCCACATAAAAAGCAGCATTCTGATGAGGGTTTTCGCCATAGCGCATTTGTTGAGATTTATTAAATTGCAGGCTATAAGTTTGTGGAAAAGTTTCTTTATTTTCCGGTTCAGAATAATTTATTGCACCCAGATAATTAGCAATATGACCATCATATTGTGCGGTATGTTCAAAGGCTTTTACTGCAAGTTTAAAGAGTGTTTCATTGTCTAAACTGGCCTGTGATGATTTCATTTCATCAATAATGCTGTCATAGTCAGAGGGGTTTACGACAATAGCAACACTTTCGTGATTTTTAGCAGCAGCACGAACCATGGTCGGACCACCGATATCGATATTTTCAATGGCATTATTCAGATCACAATCAGGTTTGGCAATGGCAGCTTCAAATGGATAGAGGTTCACAACAACCATATCAATAGCATCAATACCATGCTCTTTCATGATATCATCATCAATACCGCGTCGGCCTAAAATACCACCATGAACTTTAGGATGTAAAGTTTTTACACGACCTGCCATCATTTCTGGAAAACCGGTGTAATCAGAGACATCAGTGACAGGAATGTTATTGTCCTGTAATAGCTTGGCTGTGCCGCACGTGGATAAAATACTTACTTGCATGTCGGCTAATTGTTGAGCAAATTCAAGAATATTATCTTTATTAGAAACACTAATCAGTGCTGTTTTTATGACTGGCATAGAGGGTACTCCGGTTTAGGTGTTAAATTTTAAATGTTAAGTATTAGGCTAAGGATATTTATAGATTATATATGGTGATTTTTTTTCGTAAGGTGCCGCGGTTCATGCCTAACATTTTTGCGGCTATGCTCTGATTTCCCTTGCTGTGTTTTAGTACAGCTTCTAGTAAAGGAGCTTCTACTTCGGCAATAAAAAGGGGGTATAGGTTATCAGGCTTATAATCACCGAGATCTTCAAGATAATTGTGCAATACTTTTTGTACACATTGTTTTAATTCAGCATTATTTTCAGAATTTTTATTGCTTGATGGTATTATTATTTTATTATCAATTATGGGCATATTATCAGTTTGCTAATGTAGTGAAGTTCAGGCACAGGAACGTAAAAAATCCTGTGTCATAGAAAATTGTTGCTGAGCATTATTGATTCGATTTACTTGTTGCCAGAAAATCTCCTTTCCTGTCAGAGGTTTAATTATCTGAATAATATGCTTTCGGGCAATTATTACCCCATGTGATGGACCATAGAATGAATAGAGATCTTCCAGTAATCCCAGGATTATTTTGCTTTTTTCTATTATTGTTGGTTCTGGTAAATGTGTCCCAGTAGCCAGGAAATGATTGATGTCAGAAAATATCCAGGGTGCCCTTAAGGCCTCACGGCCAATCATAATGGCATCTGCATCCGTACATTGTAGTACATTTTTGGCTTTATCTGCACTATTTATGTCACCATTTGCAATAATTGGTATGTTAACCTGTTGTTTGACCAGTTTTATCATTTCATATTCGGCCTGACCACTATAACCACAGGCACGGGTACGACCATGAATAGCTAAAGCCTGGATGCCATTTTCCTCTGCTATTTTTGCAATTCTAAGAGTATTTTTATTTTGTTGATCCCAGCCAGTACGTATTTTTAAAGTAACAGGAACAGAAATAGCATTGCGTACACTGGATAATATTTCAGCCACCAAGGACTCATCTTTTAATAGAGCGGAGCCGGCAGCAACATTACAGACTTTTTTTGCAGGGCAGCCCATATTGATATCAATAATATCAGCACCCTGTTGTACGTTAAACTGAGCTGCCTGTGCCATTTGTTTGGCATTAGTCCCTAAAATCTGTACGGAAATAGGTCTAAATTCATTCTCATGATTAAGACGTGACCGGGTTTTTTGAGTATGTTGTAGTTCAGGCTTTGATGTCACCATTTCTGAAATAGCCATGGAAGCACCCAGTTTACGACAAAGTTGTCGAAACGGAAGATCTGTTACTCCGGCCATGGGAGCTAAAAAAATAGCCGGGTCTGGGAACTGCCAGGGACCAATGTTCATAAGAGAAAGTCCAAAGTCTAAAGTCTTATAAATAATTAAACTGAAAGCTCAGTAGGGCTTTTGGATCGGGATCTATAATATCGAATTTTACTTTTTGACTCTGATTTGCTTTCATACCCTCAGATAAGAGTTTTTTATTTTCAATATAATCTCCAGGTAGAAATTTTCTTTGGGCAATAACGGCACCTAAGGGGTTGGAAAATATAATTTCTAAGATAGGATAAGCCTGTGGTGCATTGGATTTGTTTTTAAATGTTAATTGGACTTCCAGGGCATTTTTATACACCTTATGAGAATAAACGTCGTGATCGACAGTGACAATTTGTCTTGTCGCTTTATTTAAGGGAAGTTCACACTGAGTAATTGGACAAAGTGTCTCCAAGAAAGGTCTATAAGTGGTATTTTGTGCTAGTTTATTACTATTAAAATGTAAATACTGGGCACCCAGAAGTAATACTAATAAAATACAAGCTGCAAACCAGAAAAACAGAGCACCGGCACTTTGTTTGATAAAGCTGGATTGTTTAAAATAAGAGGGCTCATCTTTTGTCTCAAGCGGCATTTTTCTTTCTGGTAATAAAGTATCCTTTATCACTATGTATTCTTCAATTTCAGAGAATTTTATACTTGATGTTTCTTGGGTTGTGACAGAGTTATCAGTGGAGATAGAGTCATCAACTGAATAAGAGTCATCTACCGAATAAGTGTCTTCAGATGATAATGCGTTCTCAATTGATGAAGAGTCATTAGTATCTAAAGAATTATTATTAGATAATGAATCATTCAAAGTAGTAGAATCCTTGTAACTGGCTTCTAATTGATCAAGTTGTGCTAATAAGTCATCACCACTATCTAGAGTATCGAATTCTTCTTTTACATCTGTGCTTGTTTCATCAGAAGTTGTGTCTGATAACTGCTCTGACATGTGCTCATCAAGAGAAAAATCAGAGTTGTTGATATCTTCATCGTTGGGATCAACTTTGTATTTATTCAGATCGTCATCAATTAATTCAGACGCTTCATCTAAATCATCGTTTTTAAAATCTATTTCGATCAGTTCTAAGTCATTTTCCAGTGATGCAGAGTCTTCGGCTGGCAGTGAATCTACTATGGGTGAAGGCTCCTCTGCAGTTGGAGTATCTATAGTTGAGCTTTGAACTTCGATTAAATTTTGTTCTGCATCAAAGACATGATCGCATTGTCCACAACGTACCATTCCATCTGCAATATCAAGAGATTCCTGAGTGACAATGAACTGAGCCTGGCAATTTGGACATTCGGTTTGCATAAGAGAAGCTGTTCCTTGAAGCTAAATGATGAATCTAATATTAACATCTATAGAGCATCTTGCAAAACTCCAGAGGCTAAATGTTAAAAATACTCCTGTCACGGAGTGATCGATTTTTTTATGATACTTGTACAGTTTTAACCATATTTTCTCATCATACTTACAAAATTATCCATTATACTCGCATAGGTAAGACCT
>JAUJGA010000282.1:0-1518 GCA_042095675.1 Gammaproteobacteria bacterium | reverse complement strand
ACACCTGCTCAAGCATATGGCATGATGACAGAAGTTGTTTCAGAACTAAAATTGGCTGCATAAAAGCGAGCCTATTAACGATGGATATTTTATATCTTATTTTTTAACTGACTTGTCTTGACGATAGGGTCCACTTTAGATATTAGAATGACCAAGGTACAACAAAAAACATCAGGGGGCTTTCCGTAGTCTGGATGGTGCTAAAATGTTTTGTCGTATTCGAGGTTATTTATGACTTGTAAAAAATAGGGAGTCACATCTGGCTATGCTATGGATTTAATCTTTAAGGGAAAACTGCCTGATTTTATCAGTTAGTTTTATATGAATAAAAAATTACGCTGAATAGTTACAAAGAAATTATACTTATTAATAATGTTTGCTTGACTTTAATTTTAAAACACATAAAATATGCCTCGTTGCTCTTGTTAGAGGAACAAAATTTATTCCCCAATAGCTCAGCGGTAGAGTAGGTGACTGTTAATCACTTGGTCGTATGTTCGAATCATACTTGGGGAGCCAAACACTATAAGGCTTTGAGAGACTTTGTCCTCAGAGCCTTTTTTGATTGTATCGATTTGCGTGCCATAATGCGTGCCATTTCTATTCCGACTGTAAACCACATAAATTATTTGGAAAACTCGTCCTATTTTGCATCTAAGTTTAAGTGTTTACCCCCCCTATCCAGTGAAACAATAATTAATAAAATAGTTAACATGTAACAAATTTATTATTGTTCAGATTGCTTTCTAACCCAGAATTAAGGTTAGTTAACAAATTGCTCCTTTATCCAATAATTAGCACTACCCGTTGAGGTAATTAATCCTCCACCTTGGACTGAAATACTCCCTAATAATTCCTACAAAAATATCAGTAAATTCCTACATAATTTTATTTCTATATCATTTAGACTAGTTTCATCATAAATAAAAAAGAGAATAATAATGTCAGATACTGAAATGCTTAATGAAGCAATTAAGCTGGAGTTTAAAATTGATCAAGTACTAGCTCTTAACTATACCCATTACACTTCAAGATGCAGAAATTAGCATCTGAAAATTATCATTAATTCTACTTCCTAAACTATCACCAATCTGAGGGAGCTTTTTGTCAAAAAAATCATCAATTGTCTGTCGAAATTCTTGTGCTGTAGAAAAACATTTATTATTTCTCACATGTTCATTCATTATTTTCCAAAGCCGCTCTATCGGATTTAAATTGTGTGTAGATCTTTTGAGCGACAAAACCAAGGAAAAAGATCAATAACATAAATAAATTATATAGTGAAAGAGAATGCAATTTATGGTACATATGAATTTCCTAAAACCATAACCCATAAAAAGCACTCTCTTATGAACATAACATATACACATTCTCAAGATTTTTCATTCTTTTCTAATGCAGAAGTACAAATTAAATAAGTAATAAATAAATTACAATCCAAAAATTATCATGATAAAGAGCATGGTGATATTGAAAAATACATAGATAAAGAAGGACAGGAAATATTTAGGTGTTTAT
>JAUJGA010000281.1:0-7760 GCA_042095675.1 Gammaproteobacteria bacterium | reverse complement strand
CAGAAGTTGTTTCAGAACTAAAATTGGCTGCATAAAAGCGAGCCTATTAACGATGGATATTTTATATCTTATTTTTTAACTGACTTGTCTTGACGATAGGGTCCACTTTAGTTATTTTTTACCGATTTTTGCTGACCCTTGGCAGAAATGAGTCACAATAGAGTAAACAGCCTGTATTATTTAATGGATGCAGTTTATGATGTACCAGAAATTCATGAGCATAGTAAAAAATTGGGACATATACCAATAATTAACAAAAATGCTCGACGTAACAAAGAGTTGAAACTTCAACTGAAAGATGAATTTAAAGCTTGTCCTTATGCTAGTTATAAAACAGCCAAGGCCGTACGATACAATGAACGCTCAACCGTAGAAAGAGTTAATGGTCGGCTCAAAGATGAATTTAATGGACGAATGGTCAGAGTACGAGGTCCAAAGAAAGTCATGTGTCATCTAATGTTTGGAATATTGGCTTTAACTGCCGATCAATTGCTAAAATTTGTCACATAGACTTAAAAAATAGTTTTAGTTTTATAAGATTTCTAGTTTTAAATGGCTTACCTATGTGAGTCTAATGGATAATTTTGTAAGTATGATGAGAAAATACGGTTAAAACTATACAAGTATCATAAAAAAATCTGTCACTCCGTGACAAGAATATTTTTAACATTTAGCCTCTGGAGTTTTGCAAGATGCTCTAAGCTTAAATCCTTACTCTATTCGTCAGTTCTTTCTAGGGCTGCTTATTAGTTTAAGTGTTATTTCCTGTGTCACCATCAATATTTATTTTCCTGCAGCTGCCGCTGAAGAGGCTGCAGAAAAAATTGTAGATGAAATATTAAATATAGATACTGATGAGACAAAACCTAAGCCACAATCTTTTTATCAATCAAAATCTAATAATTTTACTTCAGTAAAGAACTATAATAACAGCTCTAATAACAACACCTTTATCGTATCAATTATCGATATTTTTATTCCTGCAGATCATGCAGATCATGCAGCACAGGCAAATATCTCAATTGAAACAGCAAAAATTCGCTCAATACATAATAGTATGGGTAAACGTCAAGCTAAATCACGTCCATTTTATCAATCGAGTGTTATTGGTTTTACAAATAATGGCTTAATTGCCATTACCGGTGTAAAAGGTCTATCTGCAAAACAAAAAGCCACAGCCAATAAACTTATTAAATCTGAAAATAATGATCGCAATAAACTCTATAAAGAAATTGCAAATGACAATGGTCATCCTGAATGGCAGAGTGATATACAAAAAACATTCTCCCATACATGGATAAATAAGATTTCAGCAGGCTGGATGTATCAAACCAGCTCATGAAAGTGGCAGAAAAAATAACAGATATAGCTTGCTATGAGCCTCACAGTTCTCTATAATCTAGCGCATTAATTCACATACCTTTTTTAAGGTTCGTGGCAAAATGGAATATTAGTTTCCGACCTATTTTATTCAGCTAAATGAAATAGGAATTAAGAGTGGGCCTTTGGCCCATTTTTTTTGCCTATGGAAGGACTTATACTGCGAAGTATATGGACGTACGAGAGCAGTGCTTGCCCATGGAATGGCTTATACTGCTAGTTATTTTTTGAGAACAATTATTTGAGTATTAAAACTGAACAATTAGACACATTATTAGAACCTATAATCAGTTCAATGGATTATGAGTATGTGGGACTGGATTATATCTCACAAGGTCGACACTCTATTTTAAGAATTTATATTGATTCCGCCGCAGGTGTTAATGTTGATGACTGTGCCAAGGTCAGCCATCAGGTTGGTTCTGTGTTAGATGTGGAAGATCCCATTAGTGATGAATATACTCTTGAAGTTTCATCACCCGGAATAAATCGTCCCTTATTTAAACTAGCTCATTATGAACAGTTTATTGGCGAAGAGGCTAAATTTAAAACTTTTCGTCCGCAAAATGGTGAAAATATAGGTACAGGTCAACGTAAATTCAGAGGTTTTATAACTTCTATAGATGGAAACAATATTCAATTTACTATTGAAGAGAATCAAATAATAAACATTGCTTTTTCTGAGATAGAAAAAGGTAATTTAGTTGCTAAATTTTAAAAATTAATTTTTTAGTCAGTAATTTCATAATAGTTAAGGTCATAATATGAGTAAAGAAATCCTCCTGGTTGTTGATGCTGTATCACATGAACGTGGTATAGAAAAAGAAATAATCTTTCAGGCTCTGGAGTTAGCGCTGGCTTCAGCAACCAAGAAAAAATATACCAAGGATATTGAAATTCAAGTTGTCATTGATAGAGAATCCGGTGATTATGAATCTTTTCGTTGTTGGCAAGTATTGGATGATGAAATTGATCCTTTTGAATATTATGATAAACAAGTACTGCTTTCCAGAGTTATTGATGAAAACCCGGAGATCAAGCCTGGTGAATTCATTAAAGAACCTGTTGATTCCGTCAAATTTGGTCGAATTGCTGCACAGGCTGCCAAACAGGTTATCGTACAAAAAATAAGAGAAGCTGAAAGAAAGAAAGTCGTTGATGAATATCATGAACGTATTGGTGACATGCTTTCAGGAACAGTTAAACGTATTGAGCGTGGTAATGTTATAGTTGATATTGGTAACAATATAGATGCTGTTATTAGAAGAGAAGATATGATTCCTCGTGAACCAGTTCGTAATGGTGATAGGGTTCGTGGTTACTTAAGTGAAGTTAAAACACAAAATAGAGGGCCTCAGCTTAGCTTAAACCGTGTTTCTAATGATTTTTTAATAGCCTTATTTAAAATTGAAGTACCTGAAATTGGAGATGATTTAATTCAAGTTCATAGTGCTGCACGTGATCCCGGTTTAAGAGCAAAAATTGCTGTTGAAGCACATGATGAGCGAATTGATCCTATTGGTGCCTGTGTTGGTATGCGTGGTTCCAGAGTTCAGGTAGTCTCTAATGAATTGGCGGGCGAACGTGTTGATATTATCTTATGGGATGAAAACCCGGCACAATTTGTAATTAATGCTATGTCACCAGCTGAAGTACAATCTATTATTGTTGATGAAGAACGTAATATAATGGATGTAGCGGTTGAAGAGTCGCAACTATCAATGGCTATTGGTCGTAACGGTCAGAATATTAAATTGGCATCTCAACTAACAGGTTGGGATCTCAATGTAATGACTACTGAAGAAGCAGAAAACAAGAATCAGGAAGATTCAGAGCAGTCAGTGACACAATTAATGGAAGATCTGACTATTGATGAAGATTTAGCCATTATATTACTTAATGAAGGTTTTACATCTTTGGAAGAGGTGGCTTATGTCCCTATTCAGGAAATGCTTGATATTGATGAGCTGGAAGAAGATATTGTTCTTGCACTGAGAGACAGGGCTAAAGATGTATTGCTGACTAAGGCTATTTCCAGTGAAGAAAAATTAGGTGATGCTGATCCGGCAACTGATTTGCTTGAGATGGATGGTATGGATGAGCAATTAGCACATCAATTAGCATCAAGAGGTATTATCTCAATGGAAGATTTAGCTGATCAATCAGTCGATGAATTAACAGATATTGAAGGTATGGATGATAAGCGCGCTGCTGAACTTATTATGACAGCACGTGCTCCCTGGTTTGCTGAGTCTGATTCAGATACAGCAGAACAAACAGAAATCCAGCAATAAATTAGGGCGAGGAAATTATTATGTCATCAACAACAGTTTCACAATTTGCAGAAACAGTCGGTACGCCCGTAGAACGTCTTATAGAACAGATGCATGGTGCTAACATCAAAGTAGATGGAGCAGATGCTACTATCACAGATGTAGAAAAACAGACTCTTTTAGCTTATTTGCAAAATAAGCATGGTTCAGTAGAAAAAACTTCACCTGATAAAATAGTATTAAGACGCAAAACAACCAGTGAGCTTTCAACATCTTCCAACTCAAATAAGAGTGGTAATAAAGTTAAAGTTGAGGTTAGAAAAAAGCGTACTTATGTTAAGAAAAGTGAAGTAGATACTAATATCATTTCTGCTGATGCAGAATTACTAGAAGCACGCAGAGTTGCTCAGGAAGAAAAGAAACGTCAGGAAGAAATCCTCAATCAAGAAAAACAAGCGGCTGAAGCGCTGCTAGCAAAAGAAGAAGCCGAGAAGATTAAGTTTGAAGAAACAGAAAAACAAAAAGATCTTGATAAACAGCAAACTGAAGAAGCAAAAGTAAAAGGTGCTGCAGAGCAATGTGAAGTTGAAGCCCTAGCAAGAAAACAATCCAAGCCTATTCTTAAGGAAACACCCAGAACTACTGCTAATGCTAAATCAGATAAATTGGAAAAAGCAAAGCAACGTCATCCAGATAAGCCTAAACAAATAGATACTCTAAAACGTGCTAATAAACCTGGGAATGCTAAAGGTGGACGTTTTAAAAAGAGAAGGGGAGGAAAACGTCAGCCAGAGCCTCAGGTTGAAACTCTCCATGGTTTTGAAATGCCTACAGAGGTTAAAGTCATTGAGGTTTCATTACCTGAAACCATTAAAGTGGGTGATTTGGCACAAAAGATGTCAGTAAAAGCTGGTGAAGTCATTAAAGTTATGATGAATATGGGTAGTATGGTCACTATTAACCAAATGCTTGATCAGGAAACAGCTTCTATTGTTATTGAAGAAATGGGTCATACAGCAATCTTTATGAAAGATGAGCAGATTGAAGATGATCTCATGGAGTTTCATGAAGAAGGTGAAGGAGTTTCACGTGCGCCTGTTGTAACCATCATGGGACATGTTGATCATGGTAAAACTTCATTATTAGATTATATCCGGGAATCAAAAGTTGCTGATGGGGAAGCGGGTGGTATTACTCAGCATATTGGTGCTTATCATGTAGACACTGATAAGGGCATGATTACCTTTTTAGATACACCAGGACATGCAGCTTTTACTTCAATGCGTGCACGTGGTGCTAGTGCCACCGATATTGTTATTGTAGTTGTAGCAGCTGATGATGGTGTTATGCCTCAGACAAAAGAGGCCATTCAGCATGCTAAGGCAGCAAATGTACCCATTATTATTGCCGTGAATAAAATTGATAAAGAAGCTGCAGATCCAGAACGTGTTAAAAATGAATTGTCAGCTCTGAATGTTATTCCTGAAGAGTGGGGTGGCGATGTCATGTTCATGTCTGTATCAGCTAAAACGGGTCAGGGCGTTGAAGAGTTATTAGATGCAATATCTGTTACCGCTGAAGTAATGGAATTAACTGCAGTTGATAATGGTCCGGCAAAAGGTATTGTTATCGAATCTAGGCTGGATAAGGGACGTGGAGTTATTGCCACAATTCTGGTTCAGAGTGGTTTAATGAAAAAAGGTGATATGATTATTGCCGGTCAAGATTTTGGTCGTATTCGTGCAATACTTGATGAAAACGGTAAGACTATCAAGTCTGCAGGCCCTTCTATTCCTGTAGAGTTATTGGGCTTATCAGGGAGCCCAATTGCGGGCTCAGAAGTATTAGCAGTCAAAGATGAGCGTAAAGCGCGTGAAGTAGCTTTGTTTCGCCAGGGTAAATATCGTGATATCAAACTTGCCAGACAACAGGCAGCTAAACTTGAGAATATGTTCACTAATATGGAAGCCGGTAATGTACAAACGATAAATGTCGTTTTAAAGGCTGATGTTCAGGGTTCTGTTGAAGCAATTAGTGAATCATTAAAGAAATTATCTAATAATGAAATTAAAGTCAATATTGTTTCTGGTGGTGTTGGTGGTATTAATGGCTCAGATGCACAATTAGCTTTAGCTTCAGGTGCAATTATTATCGGTTTTAATGTTCGCGCTGATGCTTCAGCTAAGAAAATCATTGAGACTGAAGAAATTGATTTACATTATTATAGTATTATTTACGATCTGCTAGATGAAATTAAATCTGCAATGACGGGTATGCTATTACCAGAATTCAAAGAAGTAATTATTGGTCTAGCTGAAGTCAGAGATGTATTTAAAGCACCAAAAATTGGTTCTATTGCTGGTTGTATGGTGACTGAAGGTTTAGTTAAGCGAAATAATCCTATTCGTGTTTTACGTGATAACGTAGTGATTTACGAAGGTGAACTGGAATCATTAAGACGCTTTAAAGATGATGTAAACGAAGTTAAGTCTGGTATGGAATGTGGTATTGGTGTCAAGAATTATAATGATGTCAAATCAGGTGATCAGATTGAAGTCTATGAACGTGTCCAGGTTAAAAGGACACTGTAACTATGGCGGCAGATTTTAGTCGTTCCCGTCGAGTAGGTGAACTCATTCAGCGGGAATTAGCCACATTATTAAGCCGGGAAGTCAAAGATCCCCGATTAGCACTCATTTCTATCACTGCCGTTGATGTCACACGTGATTTAAGCCTTGCTAAGGTATTTTATACCATTATGGATATTGCTGATGGTGTTGACGATAATAAACAGGCAAAAGTTAAAGAGGGATTAATTAAAGCAAGTGGATTTTTACGCTATGAACTGGGTCATAGAATCCAGTTGCGTATTGTTCCAAAGTTAGAATTCTTCTATGATCAGTCTGTCGTTCATGGTTCAGAATTATCTTCATTAATTGACCATGTCATTGAAGATGATAAAAAACGTCATAATTCTGATTAACTCCTTTCTTGAGAATTTCTCATCGCTAGAAAAAGAAAAGGTCGTCCTGTTAATGGTATTCTAATTCTTGATAAACCCACAGGTATGACATCAAATTCTGCTTTACAGCAGGTCAAACGCCTTTATCAGGCTCAAAAAGCCGGTCATACTGGAAGTTTAGATCCCCTAGCCACAGGTGTTTTACCTCTTTGCTTTGGTGAGGCGACTAAAGTTTCACATTATTTACTCGATTCAGATAAAACTTATATTGCAAGATGTGAATTGGGATCTATGACTACTACAGGTGATTCTGATGGTGAAGTCATTGCAACTGAGCATGTTCCAGTAGTTGATAAACAACAACTACTGGAATTATTAGCAAGTTTCACAGGAAATCAGCTACAAACACCTCCAATGTTCTCTGCCCTTAAGCATAACGGTCGTCCACTTTATGAGTATGCTCGCAAAGGCATTACCATTGAACGTGAAGCACGTCCAGTCAATATCTTTGATATTAAGTTAATTGATTTTTCCTGCACATCTGCTGTGGATGAACAACAATTTATTGAAATTGAAGTACACTGCTCAAAAGGCACCTATATTCGTACACTTTGTGAAGATATGGGCCAAAAATTGGGTTGTGGTGCCTATATTAGTTCATTACGACGTATTCAGTCAGGTCCTTTTTCACTTGTTCAGTCTATTACATTAGAACAATTAGTAGCTATTTGTGAAAATGATTCAAATAATATCGATGAATTACTATTAGATACAGATACAGCAATTAAAACCCTCCCTAAAATTATCCTCAATGAAGCACAATACGATACTATTTCACATGGCAATAATATTATAAATGAATCTGTTACCACTACTTCCTCACAAAATGATTTTAGACTATATTACAATGATAAGTTATTAGCACTTGCGGTGTTAAATAAGGAGGGCTTACTACAACCCAAAAGATTACTTTTTTTATAAAAGAAAACTGCAGTATTTTCCAATAGTGGAATGAGTCTGAAGAAAGTGGATTTTTCTCAATCCAAATATCAGTAGTAGTCTTATCCACATATCCACATCCCTGAAATTGACCGGAGACGCTTGCGATATATCTCAAGGTCTATTTCTTGGGTTGTGGGTATGTG
>JAUJGA010000280.1:0-7865 GCA_042095675.1 Gammaproteobacteria bacterium | reverse complement strand
AGCTACCTCTTGGATGTAATATATCTACCGAAGCCAATAACTACGGTAAAGCTGATTTATTGCACTAATACAAACAGGTCATTTTTTCTCTAAGATTGTATATAATTTCTTATTATTCAAAATTTTCATCTATAACATATTGTTTTTATAAATATTATATTTTCTTAATATGGCTGAGTTTTGTAAGTAATCAGGAAGTAGTTTAACCGATGCGAGTGTTTTTGCTGCAGATATTTCAAATCAAGCGGGTGCTCAGGGATTTCTAGATGTGGCAGATACTGCTATGGTCGAAGTGAATACACAACGAGCCCAATATGGTGCCACTATGAATCGCTTTGAAAGTATTGGTGAAAACCTGCAAAATATTGAAGTGAATTTAGCTGAATCTAAAAGTCGTATTGCTGATACTGATTATGCCCAAACAATGAGCGATCATACTAAAAATATGCTGCTTAATAATGCAACAACAGCTTTACATGGTCATGCTAACTTTTCTCAACAACAAATAGCCACTTTATTGGGTGGATAGTATTTAGGGAAACACTTTTCTGAAAAAAGCAGATATTTCAGATTGGTATCATTAGCTTTTGATTATACCCACTCTGGAAAATGATATCCTTCATGTAGATTTAATGCTTGAGGGCTTAGCTCAACTACGATACCCACCTTCCTTAACCCTGATTCGTTTAATTCAGCAATATTTATGCTATTAAAGGCATGATAAGGAAGGCTAACAATGTTTGTAAAGTAATAATTGAAGCCATAGCCTCTGTATCACCTCCTAACTGTTGAGCGAGAATGTAGGCTGAAGGGTCGATTGGAGTCATAAATGCAATAATGAGTACTCCAACAGCAATGCCATTAAGACCATTGTAGAAAATGAGCAATGCTGCAATCATTGGTTTCAAGCCAAACTGCACTACTGAAGAAAGTACAATAGGTTTAATATGCCCAAGAATCATTTTTGGTTTTAAAGCTGCAACCACTGCCAAAAGACCAAAGGGTAGGCTGCACGGCCAATAATTTCTAAAACATCCTCTGTCATACCAGGCAGACCAATGCCACTTAAACTCAGAAACCAGCCTATGGTACAAGCTATTATTAGAGGGTTGCCAGCTACTTCACGAATAAATGGTGTTATCCCTTTGAATGTAGCATTTCCCCATACAATGAATACTGAAATACACAGCAGATTAATCTGGACAATCATGAATCCAGCCGCAACAGAACTCAATACTAGTCCTTCAGAGCCAAATAATCCCTGGGCTACGGCTAGAGCTATATATGTGTTAAAACGGACACCACATTGAAAAATTGATGTGAACGTAGCGTTATTTTCAGTTGCGTGTATTTTGTGCAATAGAAAAAGTACTAGAGCTGATGCTAGTAATGTACCGGTAACGACCATCAGTATTGAGTGCCAAGGTACACCAACAAAAGTTTGATTGCCTAGTGTTATGATAAGCAGGGCAGGAAAAAAATGAAATAAGTAAGTTTTTCTACCCCTGACCAAGTTTCTTTTGATAAAAATTGGACCTATTTTAATCCATATCCAATAAAAATAAGTACCATTATTGGGATAAGAGCAGTAGAAAAAGCACTCATAAAGGTAATGTCTCCAAAATATTATTGTGTCAATAGTTTATCATCATCTACTATCGTTCATTCTTTTTCATGCTGGATACAAATAAAATAGTTAAAGAGACGAAAAAATGCCTATTTCTTTTTATGTGCTCTGGGATGTGCCTTGTCATAGACTTCTGCTAAATGCTGAAAGTCCATGTGAGTATAAATTTGTGTGGTAGAAATATCGGCATGTCCCAGCAATTCCTGTACTGCTCTTAAATCACCGCTGGATTCTAATAAATGGCTGGCAAATGAATGACGTAACATGTGCGGGTGCATGTGTATGGGCAAGCCTTGATCGATAGCTAACTTTTGTAAACGCTGTTGTACACCACGTTGGGTAATTCTGGTACCGAAGCGTGAAACAAATAAAGCCTGCTCATCTGCTTTTGCTAAATCACATCGAACTTTCAACCATTTTACTAAAGCCTCTATGGCTTTTCTGCCAATCGGTAATTCACGTTCCTTCTTGCCTTTTCCCAATACCCTGAGCTGTTTGTCCTGTAATTTAATATCGATACAGTCTATGCCTGTGAGCTCAGATAAACGTAAGCCAGATGAATAAATTAAATCAAACATGGCCCGATCTCTAATATGTAACAAGTCCTGATCATTATTTTGTAATAGGTGCTCTATTTGTTCTATACCAGGTGCTTTTGGGAGTTTGCGACCGGTTTTTGGTGCTTTTAGACCTTTTAGCGGGTTATTACTGGCAAGCTGTTCTTTAATGAGATATTCGTATAAACGACGCAATGATGAGAGTTGTCTCTGGATGGTTTTACCAGCTAGATTCTTGCGATGCTGACGGGCAACATAGGCCCGATATTGATGAATTTCAATACCCAGCCAGGAATGAATATCCTGCTCATTAAAATATTCAATAGCCTGGTTTAAGTCACGTTGATAATTTGTCAGTGTGTGAGGAGACAGCTGCCGTTCCACTTTAAGATAGTGAATAAAGTTTTCAACGGTCCTTTTCATTAAGCTGATGGCTCTTTCATGGATTGATGGGGTTTAAATGATTTGATTTTAATATATAAACTCAAAATCAAAAGAGCCAACCCCCTCAATCCCCCTTCTACCAAGAGTAGGGCACACGAGGGCAAGAATGGAAAGTTAAGATCAAAAAAAACAGCTATGTACGGATGCACATTAATTAAGCTTTTTTTACAAATGAACTCAAAATATGACTAATGGTTTCGCCCATACGTTCTAAAAAGACTGTGCCCATATCTGCATTAAATCGACGCATATTATGGCTGCCGAGAATCAATACACCGAAGCAGTTATTTTTTTCTACAAAAAGAGGTAATACTGCAAATGAAGAAAGATCTTCTGTTGTCTTGGCAAATAAGTCATCTACAGGAAGCTGTTTAAAGTAGCCACATTGTGGTTTGCGGGTATTGATTAGCTTGTCTAGCTCTTTAGATGTTGTAGAATTTTTTTCAATAAACAGGTGTTGTGCCTGCTTGGTTTTAGGTTCAATAAATACTCTTAAAGAAACAGCATCTACAGAAAAATTCTCGCATAAAATATCATTGAGTGCTTTTTCGCTGGCACTCAGATTCTTGCTGTCTAATAAAGCCAGAGTTAATTTATGTATTTTTTGATTAGACTGCTCGTTCTCGTTAGCAATTTCAAATAGTTCTGCCAATTGTGCTTTTTGCTGGCTATTCTGTTTTCTTAATATACCCACCTGACGTTCGATTAAGGAAGTGGCACCACCTATATCATGAGGAATTTCTATATTGGTCAAGAGCTCTGGATTGCATATTAATAAATCAGGATGTGACTGTAAATAGTCAATGACATCCTGCTCCTCATTGTTCGTATTATTAGATGTTTGTTGTTCTAAATTACTGGATGAACTCATAATATTATTTGACCTTCGTAAACAAAATTTGCTGGGCCAGTCATCATTAATGTCTGTCCTGCTTGCCATTGTATGTGTAAATTACCTGCTGGAAGTTTGACTTCGACCTGTGATGCCAGCCAATGCTGACTGATGGCATTAGCAACTGCTGCACAGGCTCCTGTTCCACAGGCAAGTGTTTCACCAGTTCCCCGTTCATAAACCCGTAGGCGAATCTGGTGTTTATTGATAATTTGCATAAAGCCCACATTAACTCGTTTTGGAAAGCTAGGATGTGACTCCAGTATTTTTCCAATCTGCTCAACAGGGTAATTATCTAAATCATCAACTTTGATTGTAATATGGGGGTTCCCCATAGACACGGCAGAAAATTCTATAGTTTTCTGACTATTTTCTATATTAAGAGTGAGAGTATAACGATTATTTTGTTCAGAATCATCACTTGAGGCTAAAAATGGCAATTGATTTACATTAAATATAGGTTTACCCATATCTACCGTCACTAAACCCTGTTCATTTGTCGTTAAAGTAATGACACCACTATATGTTTCAACGTGTATAGATTTTTTTGTGGTGAGTTTTTTTTCTTGTACAAAACGGACAAAACAACGAGCACCATTGCCACATTGTTCAACTTCACCACCATTAGCATTAAATATCCGATATTTAAAATCAATATCATCTTTAATAGAGGCTTCAACCAGTAATAATTGATCACAGCCCACCCCGAAGTGTCGATCAGCAATAAAGCGGATTTGTTCAGTGTTTAAATTAATTTTTTGTGAAATAGCATCAATCATCACAAAATCATTACCCAGGCCATGCATTTTTGTGAAGTTTATTAACATGAATGTTTCTCTTGTCGTTCTTTGGTTTATAGTGCTTGTTTATAGTGCTGGTGCATAGGATAATGAATTTATGCTTAATTTTACCACATTACCAGCCTTATCACTGTATATACATTACCCCTGGTGTGTACAAAAATGTCCTTATTGTGATTTTAATTCCCATGCAGTTAATGCTGCTAATGATATCAAACAGAGAGATGAGCAATATGTCACAGCTCTACTGGAAGATTTACAACAGGAATTGCCGGATATATGGGGTAGGACGGTACAAAGTATTTTTATTGGTGGTGGCACTCCCAGTTTAATCGATCCTGAACAACTGCACCGTTTATTAAGTCATATTCGATCTTTGGTAAAACTTTCTCCTCTGGCAGAAATCACCCTAGAGGCTAATCCGGGCACTGTAGATCAAGTTAAATTTGCTGAGTTCCATGCTGCGGGCATTAATAGATTATCTATTGGTGTACAGAGCTTTGATGATATTTTATTAGAAAAAATTGGAAGAATTCATAATAGTCAGCAAGTCTGTGATGCGATAGAAACTGCTCATTCAGTGGGTTTTGATAATATTAATCTGGATTTAATGTATGGCCTACCAGGACAGACTTTGAAAAGTGCTATGGCGGATGTGAAGCAGGCAATTAATTTTCAAACAAGTCATCTCTCTCATTATCAACTTACTCTGGAGCCTAATACTTTTTTTGCTATGCATCCACCGCCTTTGCCGGATGATGATTTATCTTATGATATGCAAATTCGATGTCAGGAGGTTTTGGCTGAAAATAATTTTAATCATTATGAAATATCAGCCTATGCTAAAGAAAATCAGCAATGTCGACATAATACCAATTATTGGCAGTTTGGTGATTATATTGGCATTGGTGCTGGTGCACATGGCAAGATCAGTAATGCTCAGCAGCAAAAAATTATACGGCGCTGGAAAGAAAAACAGCCTTTTACTTATATGGAAAAGTCATCTATGATTGGAGGGGAAGGAAAACTTTCCCGTCAGGATATTGGTTTTGAGTTTATGCTTAACACCAGTCGTTTAGTCGAAGGTTTTAGTTCTGATTTATTTGCACGGCAGACGGGCATGGCAATTAATCATATTGACAAAGGCTTAAAAAAAGCAGTTGATCTGGGGCTAATAGAATGGCAGCCGCATCATATCAAACCAACTCAGCTGGGTCTGCAATATCTCAATGAATTACAAACAATCTTCCTATAAGGGCATTGTACCCTCTGCTTATCCTCATAAAACTGAACGTTATAATTTTATGCATTATTGCTATTCCAGTGAAACGGTACGTAACCTGGATTCTTTAATGATGGAGCAGGGAATTGTTGATACCAGCTATGAATTAATGAATCGTGCCGCTCAGGCTTTACTAGATTTTATTCACTTAAATTATCCTCAGGCTACCCACATCACCATTATTTGTGGTGCCGGTAATAATGCATGAGATGCTTATCAGCTGGCACGATTAGCTTTATTACATGAAAAAAACCACCATTAAAAGTAAACTTAATTTCCGTGTTTGATGTAGAACATCTCTCCGGTGATGCTTATCAGGCACATCAGGATTGGCTTGAATGCGGTTGGTGAAGTGAATACTATTATGGATAGCCACTTTGCTACGAGTGATGTGGTGGTAGATGCTTTAATTGGTACGGGTCTGAACCGTGAACTAGAAGATGAATGGTATGATGCAGTGGCACAAATTAACTTAAGTGCTAAGCCTATTGTTTCTGTTGATATTCCTTCCAGACTGGATGCGAATACTGGGTCTACTTATGGTATTGCTGTACAGGCAGATCACACCATTACCTTTATTGGACAAAAGATAGGTATGTATACCGCTCAGGCACGTCACTATTGTGGGCAGATTCATTTTGCTTCTCTTGGGGTGCCTGAAGAACTTTATAATAAGGTAAAACCCAGTGCAACATTAATGGAATGGGCACAAGTTTCTAAATTACTTCCCCACCGAAGTCCGATCAGCCACAAAGGAGATCATGGTCATTTACTAATTATTGGTTGGGACTATGGAATGGTAGGTGCCTGTCGAATTGCCGGTGAAGCAGCCCTAAGGGCAGGCTCTGGATTGGTGAGTATTGCGACACATCTGGATAATGTCAATGCCATAACTAGCGTTAGACATGAGTTGATGGTTCATGGTGTGGAAAAATGTCATGACTTAGATAAATTACTCAAAAAAGCGACAGTTATTGCTATTGATCCAGGTTTAGGTGCTAGCCAGTGGGGAATGAATTTACTATATCGGGTGATTAAATTTATTAAAAGCCAGCATGATTATAATAATAAGGGAGCTGATGAGAAAATTCATTGTGTTTTTGATGCTGATGTACTGAATATTATGGCTAAACATAATATAGTGATACAAAATAAAAATATTATTTATACGCCGCACTTTGGTGAGGCTTCCCGCTTATTAAATTTAAAAAGTCTTAGCCCTTAAGAAACGACTAATCGCTTTGAGATGATCAAACAATTAAAAGAAAAATACTATGGATTATTTGTACTCAAAGGCCCGGGCACTTTAATTGATATCAATGATGAAATCAGTATTTGTCCCTATGGTAATGAGGGTATGGCTAGTGCTGGAATGGGCGGCTGCTTAACCGGGATTATTGGTGCTTTACTGGCACAAAAATTATCTGTTCGCGATGTAGTTAAAATAGGAGTTTGTCTGCATGCAAAGGAAGGAGATCATGAGTATTTTCCAATAGTGGAATGAGTCTGAACAAAGTGGATTTTTCTCAATCCAAATATCAGTAGTAGTCTTATCCACATACCCACATATCCACATCCCTGAAATTGACCGGAGACGCTTGCGATATATCTCAATGTCTATTTCTTGGGTTGTGTGTATGTGGATAAGGCGGACTTAGAGTCTAATTTCCTCTGTAGTTCCACTTAACTTATCTTTAATTCTCGTTTATCAATAATTGATTGAAATAGTGACATGCGGGCTTTTGCAGCCGTTGAGCCGATTGATTATCTGTCATGGCATAAGCAATTTTATCCATTATTTCAAAAATATTACCTTTCTTCAAATATTTTTCTGCTTCAGTCAGTGATTTCAGCTTATCATAAGGAGTCATCATGCTCGTATAAGGATATTTATTTCGTTGTTTACCTTTTTTATCCGTGATAATTTCAGGGAAAAACAGGGTCTATGGTAATTAATGTGATGGTTCAGATATTGCTGATTAAACTCATTAATTAATGGTGCTCACTTTTGTGGGATATGTTTATATCCCAGTATTTTCCTTACCACTGACTTATTTTTACTTTCTGCCAAAGCATTATCATTAGAGTATCGTGGTCTTGATTTTGTAAACTCAATAAAGAGTTTTTTTAACAGTTTGGCTACCTGCCGGTTAATATATTCACCCCATTGTCTGAATGGAAACTGATTACTTTAAAGGAAAAAAAGTGGAGCATATGCTCTAATACCGGTATTAAATACTGTTTACTAATTTTTTCAACCGTA
>JAUJGA010000279.1:0-1813 GCA_042095675.1 Gammaproteobacteria bacterium | reverse complement strand
CCCTATGGTTGTATTGCTGTCATTTAAAAAGTATGCACTGTATGCTTAAGCTAAATTATTGTAGTGGAGTCAATAGTAGGTAAATTGAATTTTTTATCATAAGTTACATTGGTTAAATAAAGACCTTCAGATGGGGCCGTTTTTCCTCCCTTGCTTCTGTCTTTAGCTTCTAATACTTCATCTGCCCACTCAGGTGATGCATCACCTGAACCTATTTTTAATAATACTCCAGCAATATTTCTCACCATATGATGTAAAAATGAATTGGCTTCAATATCAATAAAGAAATATTCACCACGCTGTGAAACATTTAAAAAATAGACTGTTTTTACTGGACTTTTAGCCTGACAATGCACTGTTCTATAAGAATCAAAATCATGCTCGCCAACAAAATATTTAGCGGCACTCTGCATTCTTTTTAAGTCCAGTGAACCACGATACCAGGCAACCTGTTTACTGAGAAATGTTGGCCTGATTTCCCGGGCAAGAATAACATAACGATAACGACGCCGCTGGGCAGAAAAACGTGCATGAAAATCATTATCTACCTGGTGTGCCCATAATACACTAATTGTTTGAGCAGTAAGATAGCGATTACAGCCTAACACCCATGAACGGGCAGTTCTCTCAACATCAGTATCAAAATGTATTACTTGTTCTGTAGCATGCACTCCAGTATCAGTACGACCTGCAACCTGACATTGATGGATTTTCTGATCTGCCAGTTTGCTTAAAGCTTTTTCTAATGTTGCTTGTACCGTATGAATAGTCCCTGCCTGAATCTGCCAACCTGAAAAAGCAGACCCATCATATTCAATACCTAGGGAAATTCTCATAATTTAAAGTGCCCACAGCCAAAAAAATTGCTACGAATGATTTTAAGTAACATAAAAATGACTTAAAATAATTTGTGATAATTTTTTGTTATTCAAGAGTTTACCAATAAAAATGGGTTATAAACATATAGCATACACAGCACTATAGGTATTAATAATTGTAATCCACTGGGCACATCAAGACAATTAATAGTATATTCTTTAGCAGGTTGATCTGTGATAGTTTTAGAAGAAGTTTTTATAAGGATATCCTGTAAAACTTCCACCATGTGCTTACTCATTTGAAAGAGTTTTTCTTTACGCTGTATCAAAAAAGAGTTCCAACCTTTAATACCTCTCCTATTTGTACTAATAGAAATGTTATTTTTATGTTGTTCTATTTTATTTGTCAGAGTATCTATATATTCAATAGTTAAAACAGCCCTTAGTGAAAGGCGCTCAATATTAATATTTAATAATTTTAATGGTATAAATAACCATAATAACGACTCTAGGATTTGTTCAATAGTTGATGTATTTAAAAAAAGGTTCACTGAAAATATAATACTAATTAGCACAAATATACGTAATAGAGCTGAAGAAAGGTGATTTGCTTGATGGCTAAAGAAAAAATAAACCAATAAGATAGAGAGGAAAAGCCATTTTAACTTAAACGTCATTCGTAGCGCAGAGGTAAATAGTTCCATTCGAAAAAAATAAAAGGGTAAAATAATAGCGATGGTTAGATATAGGTTATTCCATCCACCCTGTGTTGAAAAAATTGAAAGAATAATCAAGCTTACTATTTTTATCACCGGGTGAATATGAGTCATTAACTAAATTAAAAGTCCTTAACAAGATAAATATCTCGGCCGCAAGCGACCGAGTTTTAAAACAAGTCCAGCTGGTCTGAATGTCTTTCTTTTTGATCTAACTCAACTAGCTGTTCTTGAACGTACTTTCTAATTGTTTCTTCATTTGCATTTCCAATCGTTTCA
>JAUJGA010000278.1:0-4851 GCA_042095675.1 Gammaproteobacteria bacterium | reverse complement strand
AGCGTGTTATCTGCGGCCTGGAATAGCTAGAAACTTTAACCAGATAACGAACAACAACACCTTTATTGGCCTTGCTCAGGCTTAGATAATCAAAGCGAACCAACTCATGTTGTATCCACCCGTATCGTTCTTTTTTAACAGGAGCAGTCTCAAATATTACCGCTCGAGTTCCATTGAGAAATTGATCCAAATGATCAATTGTTTCTAATTCTTCTAATTTCATGATCGTTTTCATTGATTGATCATGAACGATTTTTAAATAAATTACGCTACTTCAGACTCATTTCACGTTGGAATGAAACCTTTTGTTCAGACTTATTTCACATTGGACAATGCTGTTAGTTGCTTTAGGCTGGGAAATATTATTAAATAAACGTGGTACCACATGGCGAAAACTGTCTGATGATAGCAAGGCTGATATTGGCAGAAATAAAGCCTGTCAGATTATACTGGATAATACTTCCATTATTAAACGCCCTGTTATGGATAACAATGGCATATTTTCTGTTGGATTTAAAGAACAACAATATCAGGAAATTTTTAATTTATGAAAATATTAGTGACCGGCGGTGCTGGATATATAGGTAGCCATACCTGTGTTGAATTACTCAATAATGATTATGAAGTAGTCGTTGTTGATAACCTGTGTAATTCTATTCAGGAGTCTCTTAATCGAGTAAAAACCATTACTGGAAAGTCAGTCACTTTTTATCAGCAGGATATACTTGATGAAGCTGGCCTTGCACAGATTTTTTCAGAAAATAAAATTGATGCTGTTATTCATTTTGCCGGCTTAAAGGCCGTAGGTGAATCAGTAGAAATGCCCCTGGAATATTACCAGAATAATCTCACGGGCACTCTGGTTCTGCTGAAAGTTATGCGTGACCATAATGTTAAAAACTTTGTCTTTAGCTCTTCTGCAACCGTTTATGGTGATCCTCATACGGTACCGATAAAGGAAGATTTCCCTTTATCAGCCACAAATCCTTATGGACGTTCCAAATTAGTTATTGAAGAAGTAAGTCGCGATATTTTTCTCGCTGACAATTCATGGAATATTGCCCTATTACGTTATTTTAATCCCGTTGGAGCACATGAGTCCGGACTCATTGGTGAAGCTCCCAATGGTATTCCTAATAATCTAATTCCCTATATAGCTCAGGTAGCCATTGGCACACGAGAATTTGTTTCTGTCTTTGGTGGTGACTATGATACCCCAGATGGTACCGGTGTCAGAGATTATATTCACGTGGTTGATTTGGCCATTGGACATATTAAAGCTCTGCAAAAACTCACCAGCAAACCTGGTCTGGTCACTTATAATCTTGGTACAGGACAGGGATATAGCGTCCTGGAAATGATTAAAGCACTTGAAAAAGCCTCACAAAAAAATATTGCTTATAAAATAGTTGAACGTCGTGCTGGAGATATAGCGACCTGTTATGCAGATCCTGAATTTGCTGAGCAGGAAATTGGCTGGAAAGCTGAACGAGGCTTAATAGAAATGGCCAATGATACCTGGAATTGGCAAAATAAAAACCCTCATGGGTATAAATAATAGTCATACGTGAATTATTTTTTATAATCCACTATAATTCTAGAAAACATACCTATAATAATTATAAAGTCTCTTTTAAACGAGACTAAAGTTCAATAAGAGAGTCAGTCTTTGAGTATCAGCAAATTATTTCAACAAGAATTACGTCAGCATTATTTATTTCGCCGTCTGTCAGATGAAGCATTTGTCAGTATACTTGCTCATTCCAATTTAACCACCTTAAAAAGAAATGAATTATTATTTGAAAAAAATGATGTTGCCAATCGATTTTTTATGGTGCGTCATGGGCAAATGATGTTATATCAAACCTCCCCTGATGGTAACGAAAAAGTAGTTGATATTATTGGTCCGGGGCAAACATTTGCAGAAGCCGTTATGTTTATGGAAGGTAATCGCTTTCCGGTCAATGCTAAGGCAACCTCCAGTACTGAGTTGTTTTACTTTGATAATAAATTATTCATAGCTCAATTACAGCAGTCTAATGAACTTTGTTTTTCCTTAATGGCTGATATGAGCACACGCTTAAAGGGCTTAATGAGCGAAATCATCGAACTCACCATATATAATGCCAAACATCGTCTGGTCAGTTATCTCATAGGTCAAATCAATGATAATAAGCTTCAACCAACAATCAAACTAAGTGCCACAAAATCCATGATTGCTTCCAAGCTCTCAATCACACCAGAAACCTTCTCTAGAATTATCTCTAAATTAAAAAAAGATGGTCTTATTAGCATTGATGATGAGTGCATCACTTTAATACAAGCCGATAAACTTCATGAAATTATTGGCAAAAACTTTAATCATACCAAAGCTTCCTGCTTATAAATCTTCTAAATAAATTTGACTGAAGACTCTTTATAAAATACTTGTTATTTTCGAATATAATATTGTTTTAATTCTTGCATAATTTATTATAAGGGTTAAATCAGTAGTAAAATACAAAATTTATTTAACTGCTCTTGAAAGAGATGACAAAAAAATGACCATTAATCTAAAAGTAATAGTAATGTCCATGGCTTTAGTCAGTATATTTAATTCTTCTACCTTATCAGCTAAAAATCATTCTCATCAGAATATCAAAAATACTGCCATTAACTTTGTACGTGCACAATTACCTGATGATATTGTTGTCCAGGATATTTTAATCGGAAAAATTGATTCAATAATTCATTTTAAACAATGTTCTACTGAGCTTGAAGCACGTAGTAGTAATAATCATCATATGGCAAAACATCAAACAATTGAAGTTTACTGCCATGGAGTATCTATATTTCAGTCAAATCCAAACTCTTACGCAAAATGCTGGCAATGAAAAGTACTATTGTCCGAGGTGAAATAATTACCGCTGAAAAAGTACAGCTTGTTGAAAAAGTAATTAAAAATAAAAAATATTTATCAGATATCAACGATGCTATATGTTATGAGGCACGAAGGACTATCAGGCATGAACAACTCATCAATAGCTCTATGTTACAAAAAGCATTTTGATTACCCACAAAGCTCCGCTATATTTTGATATTTGTACTATAATTAAAATATAGATTATGTGGGGAGTACAATGATGGCAAAAAATAAAATTCAGTTCCAGGAAGGCTACAGTTTATTTGAGCTTTTTAATGATTATGGCACTGACGAACAGTGCAGACAAGCCTTATTTGAATAGAAGCTTCCTGATGGATTTGTTTGTCCAGAGTGTGGCAATAAAACCTTTTGCACTTTAGAAAAGCGTCATCTTTATCAGTGCCACCATTGTCATCATCAGACAACAGCAACCTGTGGAAGAATATTTGATAGTACAAAACTGCCTTTATCTGAGTGGTTTTTAGCGATTCATCTTATGACTCAATGGAAGACAGCTGTTTCAGCGTTAGAATTAAAGAGAGAGCTTAAGGTAAGCTATACCACAGCCTAGAGTATGAAACAAAAAATCATGCAAATTATGAAAGAGCGTGATGACAGTAACCTTTATCTGGTATCATTAAAATTGATGATGCCTACTGGGGTGGTGAGCACAGAGGTGTTTCCAGAGGTCGTGATTCCGAAAATAAAACACCTTTCGTTGCAGCCGTTTCTACTAATGAAGAGTGACACCCGATTGCAATGAACTTAAATGTGTTCAAAGGGTTTAAGTCCAGTGAAATAAAACAATGGGCACAGGCTCACTTAACACCTGGAAGCACTCTTTACTCGGATGGTTTAAATTGCTTTCCTGCGGTTAAAGAAGCTGACTGTAAGCATGTTTCATTAGTCACGGGTGGTGGTCAACCAGTGTTGATAAAATTGAGTTTATCTGGGTTAACACTATGATAGGTAATATCAAAAACTCTATGAAGAGTAGCTATCACTTCATTAACTCAAAACATTTGCCTCGGTATCTTGCAGAATTTTATTTTCGATTTAATAGACGCTTTAACTTAAAAGACATGATGCCAAGGTTTTTATGCGTGGCGATGAAAACGCCACCAATGAATTGAAAGCTCCTAAAGATGGCGGAGCTTTATTGGTAATCAAGAAAAGCATTATTATCAGCTGTAAAATGGAAATAAAACGAATTTTTTCAATATCAAAAAATCAAATTGTCGCTGGAATTCTTGAAGATGTTCCATCAGCACAACAACAAAACATTCAAAAAATTTATTACTTACCTGGATCGACAAAAAAGAAGAAGTGAAGAAAACCAAAAATAAAAGTCAGGAATGATTTTATTTTTTTCAATAGCAGGTTAGAATAGCCCCGTCCAATATACTCCCCATAGTTCAACCGGATAGAACAAGGACCTCCTAAGTCTTAGATGTGCGTTCGAGTCGCGCTGGGGAGACCATTAATCGTGCTTACAACAGTTGGGATAACCAATCATAATTACCACTATAATAAATCAAACAAATACTCACGTTTGAAGAGATTTCATTAAACCATGTACTTTTAGTGCAATGCTTTAACTTTAAATTCCTCCCAACATGTTCTTTAAATATTATTAGTGAGTAAAGTGGACCCTATCGTCAAGACAAGTCAGTTAAAAAATAAGATATAAAATATCCATCATTAATAGGCTCGCTTTTATGCAGCCAATTTTAGTTCTGAAACAACTTATGTCATCATGCCATATGCTTGAGCAGGTGTTTTTCCATCATGTGCCTTGTGTGGCCTTTTATAATTTTAAAACTCAAAATATTCCTTTAGAGAGCTTTTTAGCTCGTCAATACTTTGATAATCTTTAAGGTAAACTTCTTCGTATTTCACACTTCTCCAAAGGCATTCAATCATAATATTGTCCATTGCTCTGCCTTTTC
>JAUJGA010000277.1:0-12086 GCA_042095675.1 Gammaproteobacteria bacterium | reverse complement strand
AGTCACATCTGGCTATGCTATGGATTTACTCTTTAAGGGAAAACTGCCTGATTTTATCAGTTAGTTTTATATGAATAAAAAATTACGCTGAATAGTTACCTTTTTTTTAACTGAGTTGTCTTGATGATAGGGTCCACTTAGTACCTACTCACTTTACTGGCTTTTTACTTTCATCAAATATTTGAACTGACGGACGGTATTTATCAAGCCTGCCGGAAAAAGACAGTCTCTAAACGATATTTGTGGGAGGTTTTTAGAGGTATGAAACGTAATATAGTGGTGCCTTCCTGGATTGAATTAATGGATATGTATTTGTATCCTGATAAATATGAGGTGATAACAACGAAAAAATCTTAAATCAAAACTTTTAGCAAAATGCACTTGAAGGTGTAGCTCGAATCGTGCATGCTATTTAGGTTTCAAATAGCAGTCATCGGGTTGTGACCATTTCTTAACTGAAAAAATATGATTTTGGTTAGTTGATGAATTTTAATTTGGTTCACCTAGTTTTGCTGGTGGGTAGTTATCTTTAATGAATCATTGTCTTATTTATAGTATTATTCGGCTATCCATAATAGCATCACAAGGAATAATAAAAATATGAAAGCAAAAATTGGAATTGTAACGGCCTCTGATCGTGCCAGTGCAGGAATTTACGAAGATTTATCTGGTCAGGCTATCATTGATACAATGAAAGATTATTTAACTTCAAAGTGGGAATCTGTTTACCGTGTCATTCCCGATGAGCAGGAAAGTATTGAACAAGCTCTCATTGAACTAGCTGACCAGGAACAATGCTGTTTAATTGTTACTACTGGTGGGACAGGTCCAGCTAAACGCGATGTAACACCGGAAGCAACAGAAAATGTTTGTGAGAAAATGATGCCCGGATTTGGTGAGTTAATGCGTCAGGTGAGTTTACAGTTTGTACCTACTGCAATTCTTTCCAGACAAACAGCGGGAATCAGAGGTCAATCTCTTATTGTTAATCTACCAGGAAAACCAAAATCAATTCGTGAATGTCTGGATGCAGTTTTTCCAGCAATTCCTTATTGTATAGATTTAATTGATGGCCCATTTCTTTATTGCGATGAAAGTGTGATTAAACCATTCAGACCCAAGAAATAGGCTTAATTATCTTTGTGACAAATTCTGTTCTAGCTTCAACTTCTTTAATTTACTCTGTTGATAGTTATGTGCAGATTTGGCTACAGAGCCTGTCTTTCCAGTTGCCAACCATTTTTTAATCCGGTATGCATCTCCTGTCGGGCTACGCTTACCAAATGAATCCAACAATACCATTACAACATCTTTATTATTTATCTTGGTCACCATAACCAGGCAACGACCTGCTTCATTCAGATACCCCGTTTTACTTACTTTTACATTCCATTTACCACCACGAACCAAAGCATTGGTATTAGTATAAGCTAAACGATAACGTGGTTTCTTAAAATTAGCCGTATATACTTTTGTAGTAGTATATTTTCTTATGGTTGAATATTTAGCAGCTGCAGCCACCATCTTGCTTAAATCACTGGCAGTAGAGACATTTTTCTCAGACAAACCACTAGAGTCCACAAAATAAGAATATTTCATGCCCAGTTGACGAGCTTTTTTATTCATTGCTTTTACAAAAGCAGGAAGGCCGCCAGGATAATTATGACCTAAAGCAGCTGCTGCCAAATTTTCAGACGACATGAGAGCAATTCGAAGCACATCACCACGACTGAGTGTAGAGTCAATACGAATTCTGGAATAATAATTGTTAATATTAATTTTATCCTGCTTTCTAAAATGAATTTTCTCTTTCAAGGATAGTTTAGAGTCTAATATCACCATTGCTGTCATTATTTTTGTAATAGACGCGATGGGCATAATAATATTAGCATTCTTTTTTAGATAATTTCTACCACTTTTTAAATCTACAACAGTAGCACTTACTGAAGCAAGATTTACTATTTTTTTAGACAGAGCATCTTTAGAACTGATAGCATAAACATTGGAGATAAAGAATGAAATAAGGGAGAGAGAAATTATTAATAGTTTAGAATTATTTTTCATTTTAAAAATATAATTTTTCATTTTGGTATGGATCACTTTTGAGTATTATACGTTTAACACTGAATTAACCCAAGTATTGTAATACAATTAATGATTAAATATTAGTTAAAATTGAACTATTTCACGTAAAACAGCCGTCGCATAACTACCACTTGGCAATGAAAAACTTAGAGATGTATTTTGTTTTATATAGGAGTCTTTAGCGGGGGAAGAGTCTTCAACTGAGTATGAGCCTTCAACATGAGAGGAGTCATTATTAGAAATATTTATATTTTCAGGAAATAACCGGGATGCACGTCGTTCTTGTTTTAAGCCCTGGCTTTCAAGTCCCTGACACCAGTTAGATAAAGATTCAGCAATTATCTGCTCCATTGCCAATAACTGCTTAGATGAAGTTAACTTCCCTCTTCCCCATAAAGCAGTCGTTGGGTGAATATCATTTTCTGCAAAACGTTTCAATAATCCCTCATCAATGCTTTCTGACAGAAAAACTGAATGTGTTCCATTGAGCATCATGACATCACCTTCCAACAAAGTATTCCAGCCAAACTGTTCTATTCTTTGTGAAAGCATCTGGTTAAATACCATAGAGCGTGCTGCAGAAAGAATAATACTTCTTTCTGCTCGTTTTTTTATTTTACGGCCATCACGAAACCAGCTTATAGCACGGGATAAATTATTATAACTATGACCAAAACGCTGCTGAGCAAAATAATTGGGTACACCAGAGCATTTTATCTGTTCAACTCTTTTACTAATATCATCATAATATTTTGCATCCAGCTCTCGTAATACGATCTGAAAATTATTATGTTTAATCGAACCACGTTTTAATTTTCTTCGATGATAGGTTTTTTTAATAATTTCACAGCAAGTGACATCGAATATTTCCCAATCAGGTTCATCAATCCCTTCAAGGTTCACACTAAGCCATTGATAGGTCACAGCATTTCTATCTTTTAAACCTGCATAACCAATATTCTTTGCTTCTACTCCCGCAAAACGGGCCAATTGTCTAATCAGCCACTCAGTATTGGTATCAGTTTTTTTGATATAAAGGAAAGCATGAGTACCCTCCCCTTCAGGCTCGAAGCTAAGAATTTCATGGACAATAAAATCCTCTGAACTTTGTTTAAATTTTACGAAGGCTTCAGGCTTAGTAAAAACATAGGCCAAATCTTCTACTTTGATAATGGGATATTCTTCAGCGGATGAATCTTCAGTCATATTATATTATAGTCTATAGTTTAGATTGAATACAGACCACTGCATGAGCTGCAATCCCTTCTTTTCGACCCGTAAAGCCCATATTTTCTGTGGTCGTTGCTTTAATATTAAGTTGTGATAATTCAATTTTTAAATCTTCACATAAGCATAAACGCATAGCTTCAATATGATGAGACATCTTTGGAGATTGAGCAATAATTGTCATATCAACATTAGCAATCTGATATTTTGCATTAGAAACTGACTGCATCACTTTACGTAATAAAATTCGACTATCAATATTTTTAAATTCACTAGAGGTATCTGGAAAATGCTTTCCAAGATCACCTAATGCTAACGACCCTAGTAAGGCGTCACACAATGCATGAATTAAAACATCACCATCTGAATGGGCCAATAAAGAATGAGAATGTAAAATTTTTATACCGCCAATGATAATACCTATATTATCAGCTTCAACTGAAAATCTATGGGCATCATAGCCATGACCAATTCTTATCATATTGATACTACTTTATTTTGTGCTGAGATAAACATTTCAGCCAACTGCAAATCTCCGGGATGGGTAATTTTAATATTATCAGCAGAGCCTTCAACCATTATTGGTTTTAGACCCTGAAATTCAATAGCAGAAGCTTCATCCGTTACCAGTGCATTATTATTAATAGCCTGTTCCAAAGCATTTTTTAATAAAGCAAACGGAAACATTTGCGGCGTCAAAGCACGCCAGAGGTCATTACGATCAACGGTTTCCAATATCTGTTGCTCAGCATTACAGCGTTTAACCGTATCAGATATAGGCAAGCCCAATAAACCACCACTTGTTGTGTCACTCAATTGTATCATTAATCGATCAATATCATTGCTATTAAGACAAGGACGAGCAGCATCATGAACCAGAACCCAGTCCTGTTCACTAATATTGAAGTTTTTTTGATTAGAGAGATAGGTCAAAGCATTTAAAACTGAATGGCAACGTTCACTACCACCTAGAGCCTGTAGAATTGGCTTGTGATTCCCAAGGCTGGATTGTAATTCCTGCCAATAAGTATCCCCCTGAGTAATCGCCACAACAATGCCACTAATTTTAGGGTGTTGTAAAAACACAGAGATGGTTTGTTCTAAAACAGTTTTACCGGCTAAGGGCAAGTATTGCTTAGGGACTTTACTCCCCATACGTTTGCCCACACCAGCAGCAGGAATAATAGCCCAATATTGTTTTTCTGAGTCCATAGAGGGAGATGTCATTTTTTACTTTCAGTCACATGAAAGAAAATTTCATCTTTTTGAATCATGCCCAGTTCAGTACGTGCCCGCTCTTCAATAGCATCGAGACCATCCTTCAGATCAATCACCTCTGCCTGCAAAGCATCATTACGCTCACGCAAAATTTTATTTTCTGCTTCCTGCAATTGAATAGCGGTTTCTAGTTGCCTGACACCATAGACACTACCCTTACCAACCCATAGATCATATTGCAGGATCAAAATTAGCACTAATAAAATTGCAATAATATAATTCATATAGACTTGTCCAGGGCAATAATTATTTATTTCAAATTATAAAAAGTATCTTTACCGGGATATGTAGCCTTATCTCCCAGCTCTTCATTGATACGAATCAGTCGATTATATTTGGCAATTCTATCAGAGCGTGATAAAGATCCTGTTTTAATCTGACCACAGGAAGTAGCTACTGCTAAATCAGCAATTGTGGTATCCTCAGTTTCACCTGAACGATGAGAAACCACGGCTGTATAACCAGCATTTTTTGCCATCTGAATCGCTTTTAAGGTTTCAGTTAGAGTACCAATCTGGTTTACTTTAATTAAAATTGAATTAGCAATACCTTTATCAATACCTTCTTTAAAAATTTTCGGATTGGTCACATAAAGATCATCACCCACCAGTTGAACTTTCTTACCCAATTTTTCAGTCAGTAATTTCCAACCATCCCAATCATTTTCATCCAGACCATCTTCAATGGTAATTAATGGATATTTTTCAACCCAGTTGGCTAAATAGTCAACCATTTCAGCAGCAGATAATGCTTTGTTTTCTGATGCTAATACATACTTACCATCTTTATAGAATTCTGAACTAGCTGCATCAATGCCCAGGAATATATCTTCACCTGCTTTATAACCAGCTGCTTCAATTGCTTCTAAAATTACTTCAATCGCTGCTTCATTAGAAGGTAAATCCGGAGCAAAACCACCCTCATCACCCACTGCAGTATTCAAACCTTTACTACTTAAAACTTTTTTCAACGCATGAAAAACCTCAGTACCATAACGAATAGCTTCATCTATCGATTTCGCACCAGTTGGCAAAATCATAAACTCCTGAATATCTACATTATTATCAGCATGTTCACCGCCATTAATAATATTCATCATCGGCACAGGCATAGTGAAAGGACCTTCACCACCTAATTGAGTATAAAGAGAAACATTATTTGCCTTAGCCGCTGCATGTGCTGTTGCCAGAGAAACTGCCAATAGTGCATTAGCACCCAGACGTGCTTTATTATCCGTACCATCCAATTCAATCATTTTATTATCAATGCCGCTTTGATCATCAGCATTCATGCCCACAATCGCATCTTTTATTTCACCATTAACATGATTAACCGCTTTTAAAACACCCTTACCCAAAAACCGACTTTTATCACCATCACGCAATTCGATCGCTTCCCGAGCACCAGTCGAAGCTCCAGAAGGCACAATAGCACGCCCCATCATACCACTTTCTAAAATAATATCCGCTTCTACCGTTGGATTTCCACGTGAATCAATCACTTCCCTTGCTTTTACATCAGCTATCGTCATATTCGACATTTTAGTTCCTTAATTTTATATTTAATTTTTTTATATATTTGAATTTTAATCCGTGTTGAGGAGTCTGGTTCGGCTTTGTGGGGGTGCTTCAATGCCATCCATGGCCCGCCTTACCACCGCCATCCATGGCTCCAGAAACCCCACAAAGCCGAACCAGACTCATCAGCACTACTCATATAATTTATCTCACTTTATGAATTTAAAAAGCAAGATCTTAGATTTTGATCTCAAACAACACTGGTGAAGAAAATAATATAGGAGTGGTTTGTTGTGTGGTATTGTAGTTTAGGGGATTGTAAAAACATGGATGTTTTTACATAGCGGCACATGGATGTGCTTGAGCGTCCCCTAAACTACAATACCATACTACGAAGCACGTAATGCTATACCCTACAAAGTATCTTCAGCAAAGGTCTTTGACTTAACCAAAGCATCAATATTCATCAACATCTTTAATAAATCACTCATTTTATCTAATGGCCATGAGTTTGGCCCGTCACTTAATGCTTTATCCGGATCAGGGTGTGACTCCATAAATAAACCTGAAATTCCACTGGCCACTGCAGCTCTGGCTAAAACCGGGATAAATTCACAATTACCTCCGGAACAACCACCTAAACCTCCGGGCTGTTGTACAGAGTGTGTAGCATCATAAACCACGGGACAATCTGTCTCACGCATCACCGCTAAAGAGCGCATATCTGAAACCAGATTATTATAGCCAAAACTGACCCCGCGTTCACAGGCCATTATTTGTTGATTACCAGTTTCCTTTGCCTTATCCATGACATTCTTCATATCCCATGGTGCTAGGAACTGACCTTTTTTAATATTAACCGGCTTACCGATTGCTGCAACACTTTTAATAAAATTTGTTTGACGGCATAAAAAAGCAGGAGTTTGTAAAACATCCACGACTTCTGAAACTTCGTCAAGAGGTGTATCTTCATGCACATCAGTCAATAAAGGCAGATCAAATTCTTCTTTAACTTTGCGTAAGATTTCTAAACCCTGAGCCATACCCGGCCCACGATAACTTTGACTGGATGTACGGTTGGCCTTATCAAAAGAAGATTTATAAATAAAAGGAATTTTTAATTCATCAGTAATCTTTTTTAAACTTTCAGCCGTGGCCATAGCCATTGCTTCGCTTTCAATAACACAGGGACCTGCAATTAAAAAAAGAGGTTGATCCAGTCCTACTTCAAAACCACATAAATTAAAATTAGAATTATTCATTAAAATAACTTCCCTTCCTCATTTTCAATAGGCAGACCTGAATGAATTCTGGTAGCATTAATAAAGCTGGTAAATAAAGGGTGACCATCTCTGGGTGTAGAAGTAAATTCTGGGTGAAACTGACAAGCCACAAACCATGGGTGCTCTTTAATTTCAACCACTTCTACTAAGTTTTCATCTATAGAAATACCAGCGAAAGATAAGCCTGCATTAGCCAGAGGATCACGGTATTGATTATTAAATTCATAACGGTGACGATGACGTTCAACAATCACTTCTTTATCATATATTTTCTTAATTAATGAGTCATCAGCCAACTTACAGGGCTGGCCGCCAAGACGCATAGAACCACCCAGGTCTGTATTCTCATCCCGAGTTTCAATAGTGCCGTCTTCTTTACGCCATTCGGTAATCAAAGCAATAACCGGATTGGGAGTTTTGTCATCAAACTCTGTACTATTGGCCTTATCCAATTTTGCCACATTTCGTGCATATTCAATAACGGCAACCTGCATACCTAAACAAATACCTAAATAGGGTACTTTATTTTCACGTGCATATTGTGCTGCCAGAACTTTTCCTTCTACGCCTCGAGTACCAAACCCCCCAGGAACCAAAATAGCATCCATGGATTTCAGACACTCTATACCATCCTTTTCAATTTCTTCAGAATCAACATAGGTAATTTTAACTTTTGTTGATGTATGAATACCTGCATGAATCAATGATTCTGATAGCGATTTGTATGCTTCTATCAAATCAACATATTTACCTACCATTGCTACATTAACTTCACCCTTAGGTGCATTCTGTGAATCAACAACTGCTTGCCATTGTGATAAATCAGCTGCTGGCACATCAAGTCTTAATTTTTCAACTACAATCTCATCTAATTTTTGTTCATGATATAAGAGAGGGATTTGGTAAATGCTGTCCACATCAATAGCTGATATAACTGCTCGTTCTTCCACATTGGTAAATAATGCAATCTTACGACGTTCTTCATCAGGAATATCCCGATCTGCTCGACATACTAAAATATCCGGACGAATACCAATTGATTGTAATTCTTTAACTGAGTGCTGTGTTGGTTTGGTTTTTAACTCACCTGCAGTTGGAATATAGGGCAGTAATGTGAGGTGCATGTATAAAGTATGTTCACTGCCTTTTTGAATACCGATCTGACGAATAGCTTCCATAAAGGGCAAAGACTCAATATCCCCCACAGTACCACCAATTTCAACCATAGCTATATCAGCGTCACCAGCACCAAGATAAATACGTTCTTTAATTTCATCGGTGATATGAGGGATCACCTGAACCGTCGCCCCTAGATAATCTCCGCGACGCTCTTTGGATAAGACACTTTCATATACACGGCCAGCTGTGAAGTTATTACTTTGGCGCATATTGGTACGCACAAAACGTTCATAATGTCCCAAATCTAAATCAGTTTCAGCACCATCTTCAGTTACATAAACTTCACCATGCTGGAATGGACTCATAGTGCCAGGGTCAACATTGATATAAGGATCTAACTTCATCAGAGTTACTTTCAAGCCACGAGCTTCTAGCAAAGCAGCTAATGATGCAGAGGCAATCCCCTTACCTAAAGAAGAAACAACACCACCGGTAATAAAAATATATTTAGTCATGAGATTTTATCTAGCTCTTTAATTGAAATAAAACTGCTTATTCTACCGTTTTTTATCCTAAAATTCATCTGTATCTGATCTTATACAAGAAATAATTAATGATTTTTCACCTTCACCTGCCAGTAGTGAATAATTTAAAATTTCATTAGCCACTTGTATTAATTCATCTCCCCAATAAATCAGGGGTAACTTATCTCGTTCCCAGGGTGGGATATGATGCTCCTGAAACCAATGTTTTAATGATTTTGAGTGATGTTTCTCAGATGATAAACTTGAATGCTCATAGCGTTCACCACCCTGTCTAAAACGAATAGTCAGTTTTTTACTCAGTAAAAGGGAATATTTAAAATAATTTTCCTTTAATTTTGCTGGCTGGATTTTAATTATACTATCATTAATTTTAATTACTCGATTCTCTAAAAGTTCAACAATAGAGTTCTTATTGTATTGCTCATCACGATACTGCTTTGAACTATCTATTAAATACAATTTATCCTGGTAACGCCTGATTTCACAATGAAATGAGTCCCGTTTCCATGAAACCAGCGGCACTCTGTCTTCATTAGCACCAATAGCACTATGAACAATCTGCTCCAGTATTTTCTTTGAAGGCAAGGGAAGCTTGTTAAAATGTATCCAATATCTCAGCACATTATTTAAACGCGCATATTGATGATGAGAATCTTTTTTAGAACTCTTAAGTATAGAGAATACAGCTTTTAAACAGAGCTTATCATATTCAATACAAGCATTCATATTGATAAAATAAAGTGACTGAATATCATTTTCTGCCATACTATCCAGAAGAAATTGGGTCTCTCCAAGTAACTCTGCAGACTTGGCAAAACTTTTTTGAACTGAAGGCCAACGCTTCTCTAATAAGGGTAAAACAGTATGACGTAGATGATTACGTTCATAGCGTTCCTGTAAGTTACTTTCATCTTCAATCCATTGCAGTTCATGCTGTTTGGCATAGGCAACAATATCCTGTTTTTTATAATCCAGCATGGTGCGATATAAATAACCTTTGCCAAACTTTTTCAATCTTGGCATAGAAGAAAGCCCCTTCGTGCCACTGCCACGTAATAACTGTAAAAGTAATGTTTCTGCCTGATCATCCAGATGTTGAGCCGTAAGTAGACATTCATTTTGAGCCAAAACCTGACTAAATGCCTGATAACGTGCAATGCGTGCTGAAGATTCCGGACTTTGTCTTTTTTTTCTGCTGCAGTCTACTTCAATGATAGTTAGCGGTATATCCAGTTCAAAACAAATATTCTGACAATGATCACCCCATTTTTTTGAATGCTCACTTAAACCATGATCAATATAAACTGCAGAGAAAGTTTGCGAAAAACCACTGGGAGAATTTTTTAATTGTGCACAAAGATGTAATAAAACGTGGGAATCAATACCACCACTGAATGCCACTATAAATTTGTCTACAGTGGCTAATTGATTTAAATGAAAATGAAATACCTGGGGAGTAAGCGACATAAATGTTTGTTATGTTTCAAGGTAATTACCGCATTGCATTAAACGATTATATCTTAAATCAAGAAGTTCTTCAGTAGACATGGTATTTAATTGTTCTAAATTATCCAATAAGGATTTTTTCAGATTAACTGCCATTTCTTCATGGTTTCTATGTGCACCACCTAAGGGTTCATCAATAATGGCATTCACCAAACCACGTTCTTTTAAACTATCAGAGGTTATCCCCATCGCTTCTGCTGCATCGGATGATTTCTCAGCACTTTTCCATAATATTGAGGCACAGCCTTCCGGAGAAATAACTGAATATGTGCTATATTGCAGAATATTGATTCTATCTCCAACACCAATTGCTAAAGCACCACCTGAACCACCTTCACCGATAACCGTACAAATAACAGGCACTGTAAGTTCAGCCATTTCAATCAGATTACGGGCAATAGCCTCACTTTGACCACGCTCTTCTGCTCCGACACCAGGATAGGCTCCAGGGGTATCAATAAAGGTAAGAATAGGTAGTTTAAAACGCTCGGCCAGTTTCATCAATCTTAAAGCTTTACGGTATCCTTCCGGACGTGGCATACCAAAATTGCGTTTGACTTTTTCTGTAGTATCACGCCCTTTTTGATGACCTATCAGCATGATCGGTTGTCCCTCAATACGAGCTAAACCACCCACAATAGGCAGGTCATCAGCAAATGCCCGATCACCATGCAACTCTTCAAAATCTGTAAAAATCAGATCGATATAATCCATCGTATATGGGCGTAATGGATGACGAGCCAATTGAGAAATCTGCCAGGGAGATAAATCTTTAAAAATTGACTTTGTTAATGTGTCATTTTTTTCTTTTAAGGTTGAAATTTCTTCTGAAAGATTCAGATTGGTATCATTTCCAACATAGCGTAATTCTTCAATTTTTGCTTCAAGTTCTGCTATCGGTTGTTCAAAATCAAGAAAGTTTGGATTCATTGTTTAGCCATTGTTTAGCACTGTATGAGTTAGCATACAGGATTATTATTAATTGCATTTCAGCATAACACTTTTTCATTTTTTTTAATAGTTCAAACTATTTTTTGCAGTAAAACTCGGTGAACCAACTTAAAATTCATCAACTAACCAAAATCATATTTTTTCAGTTAAGAAATGGTCACAACCCGATGACTGCTATTTAAAACCTAAATAGCAGGCACGATTCAAGCTACACCCTCAAGTGCATTTTGCTAAAAGTTTTGATTTAAGATTTTTTCGTTGTTATCATCTCATAGTTATCATGATACAAATACATATCCATCAATTCAATCCAGGAAGACACCACTATATTACGGATCATACCTCTAAAAACTAAAGTGGACCCTATCGTCAAGACAACTCAATTAAAAAATAAGATATAAAATATCCATCGTTAATAGGCTCGCTTTTATGCAGCCAATTTTAGTTCTGAAACAACTTTTGTCATCATGCCATATGCTTGAGCAGGTGTTTTTCCATCATGTGCCTTGTGTGGCCTTTCATAATTATAAAACTCAAAATATTCCTTTAGAGAGCTTTTTAGCTCGTCAATACTT
>JAUJGA010000276.1:0-2730 GCA_042095675.1 Gammaproteobacteria bacterium | reverse complement strand
ATAAAGAGCATGGTGATATTGAAAAATACATAGATAAAGAAGGACAGGAAATATTTAGGTGTTTATTACAAGGCTGGCTTGATATAAAAAATACCAATGAAGTTCAGTATGATTATATTCACTCAGATAATGAGCAGCCACTGAATCATGTTAAAACACAAACAAAAAGGAAACTCACCAGCCTCTTTGGTCATGTGAATGTAAAACGAATCGGTTATAGCCAACACCAGCAGGCAAGTCAATTTCCTTTGGATACTGATCTAAATTTAGCCGATGATCAATATTCTGATGGAAGCCGATATCGATTAACTAAAGAAGTTATCAGAGGCTCCTTTGATAATGCCATTGAAACGATGAATGAAACAACGGGTGCCCGTATTGCCAAGCGACAGAGTTTAAATATTATTCAGGATGTTGCTCAGGGCTATGTCGCATTTTATAAAAAAAGACAATTTAATAAAGCAGAAGATACAGAAGATTTATTGATTTTAACCTTCGATGGTAAGGGAATCGTGATGCGTCCTGAAGGTCTTAGAGCCTGTACTCAAAAAGCAGCAAAGAAAAGTCATTATGGATTTTTACAAAATAATGAATTTTAGTTTATAAATCTCGTCGATTTAAAGGAATTATAAAGTGGACCCTAACGAATTTATAACGAATTCATGGTCAAAATGGGTAATAGCTACTGATGCGTAATCTGAGACAAACTGCAGATGCTGCTCGAGAGTATGTGAAATGCCATTGTACACCAAATATATGTTGTGATTATTAATTCGTTAATAATCAATGGTGTATTGATTGCTACTAGTTTCTGTATTGGAAAATAATCTGCTGTCCAGTTGGTGTTTAAATTTTTATAATAAAAATTCTGGTTCAATGCTTATTGTCAGATTGGAATCACTTAACCAAATAATACCTTCTTGAATTGTTATTTGTAGAGCCATATTCCGAGAAACTAAATCTTGCATCGCCGTAACATCTTCGGATTTGACATTAATGATTTGTAAGTTTTTTAATGGGTTATATTGTTGCTTGTTTTTATTCCACCAGGTAGATGATTTTTGTCCGGCATAGGTAAAAATAATTACTTTTTTTAAGCGGCCAAGAGATTTTCATCAACTTGTCCCAGACTAATCCACAGTTCAATTTCTCCACAGAGGTTTTTATCCCATAATTCAGGCTCATCATCAGCATATAAGCCCTTAGTGAATGTTAAACTCTCACTGGCAAATAACGAAAAAGCCAATAAACGCACCATCATACGTTGCTCAGTTTCAGAGGGGTGACAGGAAATTATTAAATCATGGCTTTGAAAGTAATTACGATCACAATCACTTATATCCAGTTTTACTTTGTAGATGGTTGCTTTTATAGCCATTCACTTTATCCGTTTTGTATTTTGGGTTGAGTGGGATTATACTATTATTAATTCTAAAATTAATCGAAAGTCCTGAACTAAGTAATACTATTATTGAAAAAAGACTCATGAATGAAGTTTAATCAAGAAATATACAATGCCCTTATTGTGGTGAAATTATAGATATTGTTGTTAATTGTTCCGTTGCACAACAAAACTATATTGAAGATTGTCAGGTTTGCTACAGGCCCATAAATATTAGTACCAATATTGAACAAAATGGTGATTTAACGCTTATAGCAACACATAAAAATGAATAACGTGTTGGTTGCTTTAGATTTTAATTAAGAAATATTGAAATGATTGGTAAAGATAAAATTCCTAAAAGTTTACTGCCCATTGTTGAAGATAGGCTGGAAGACTTAGATAATGAAAAAGAATTTCCACCACCTGCTCTTAGTTATAGCTCACACTCACACTACCACACATGAACAGTTATCTTTATTTCGAGGATTTTTTATTATGCTTTATTTCTAAAGAACTTTCCTTAGAATATTCTGCTACTTTATCATTATTAGTTTGTACATTAACCAGAGCTTTAGGCTTTCTAATTTGTTTCAAAGCCAACTTAACCTCATCTGACTGGAAAGCCAAATGTTCAGAAATGGTGTAAATTTGCTCTTCCGTGAGTGATTATTGTTTTTGCAATGGTTTGAGCAAGACACTGATATATTCAGCAGCACAGATAATAGAGTCATAAGCCTCTGCATCAGATTTGATATCAAAGCGTTTCAATTCATCACCTTTTTTGTTGCAGACAATGTATTCAAGTTTAATTGACATATTTTCTCCTGATTAACAATTTGTAATTGTAAATATGAATTCATAAATAATAAAGTTTAATAAGAGTAGTAGATAATTGTACAATAAATAATATATGAATATTAGTCTTATTTTGATAATATGAATGATGTTAATTAAAACTCAACGACTATGGACTGAAAGTCCATAGGTTGCTTGAGGAGTGAAAGTCCTATTCAAGAATCATATTACCTGTATCAGCATTTGAAGGATTTCGGTGATGTTCCAAATATTCATTCACCATTTCGTCAGTAATATTTCCCGTTGACCAGGCTCCATATCCTATTGCCCAAAAATGCCTTCCCCAGTAACGCTTCTTTAGCTCTGGAAATTCGTCCTGAAGCCTTCGGGAACTTCGCCCTTTTAGTCTATTCACAAAATCACTTATCGATAATTTTGCAGGGTATTCAATATGCATGTGAATATGATCTTTACTAACAACACCTTTCAATATCTGAACATCATCAGAATCACAGATTTGCATCAGCAATTTTCGACACCTTATTTGTACA
>JAUJGA010000275.1:0-3289 GCA_042095675.1 Gammaproteobacteria bacterium | reverse complement strand
CAAGTGATGATTCAATCATTGAGATAATTTTGTTATCATCATCAAGCTGGCGTATTAGCTTTCCGATCTCAGTTCGCTCATCTTTATCCAACTGGCTGATTTCATTCAGCAATATTCTCAATAGTTTCTTTTTCATAGGATTTTACCTTTTTTATACTATATTTGGTTATAGTATAAAAAAAGAAAAACAACACTTAATGTGACAGAGCCTTTGTTAAAAACTCTCAATACAATTTACTTATGGACGGATTGGTTTTATAGTATGGCTATGACTATTGGAAGACCTATAGAATTTAGCCCTGATGAAGCACTTGATACTGCCATGCAATTATTTTGGCGTAAGGGCTATGAATCCACCTCATTACTAGACTTAATTACTACTATGAATTTATCCAAAAGTAGTTTTTATCAAGCATTTAAAAGTAAGCACCAGCTATTTCAACGCTGTATTTTGCATTATCAAAAAATGTTAAGTGGCAAGATGACTGCTCATCTAGAGGGAATGCATTCTAGAAAAATGAGTATCATTACTTTATTTTATAATAAGGCTGATGAAACCAGTGGAATCAATGCCAGAATGGGATGCTTTACTATGAATACTGCCAGTGAGTTTGCTCAAACCGATCCAGAAATTTCAACATTGATTAGCCAAAGCATTGAAAGCTTTGTAGATGTGTTTGAAATAGCTATTAAACATGCTCAGCAACAAGGTGAAATATCCAAGGATAAGGATCCTCGTTCCACTGCTGCTTATTTGGTTAGCAGCATGAGTGGATTAAATACAATGATTAAGTCTGGAGCTGATAGAGAAAGTATCAAACGAATTGCTACTATCATTTTATCAGCGCTTGATTAAAATTCTAGTAAACCCATTAAATCCACCCAATTAATTTACCCTCTTATATCACCGGTTGACATATGACAGCTAAAAAAATATTTTCTAAAACCCTTCTATTAGGTGCTATGGTCATTATAGCTCTACTTTTTATTCAATATGATATAGAGTCTTATTTAACAATAGACTCAATTAAATCTAATCAGTCACTGATGGATAGCTATTACCATAAAAACCCATGCATTACCATTGGAACCTTTTTTCTTGGCTATGTTTTAATTACCGCATTATCACTTCCTGGTGCAACTATAATGACCCTAGTTGCAGGTGCTTTATTTGGTAATATAACGGGAATTATTGTCGCATCTTTTGCATCTACTATTGGTGCGACACTGGCATTTTTGGTTTCTCGATTTTTATTACGTCATTGGATCCAGAATAAGTTTTCTACGCAACTCAAGTCAATTAATCAAGGTATAAAAAAAGAAGGTGCCTTTTATCTTTTTACCCTGCGTTTAGTCCCTATATTTCCTTTTTTTATGATTAATCTGATTATGGGCTTAACCCATATGAAAACACTGACTTTTTTGCTAGTAAGTCAGGTGGGTATGTTGGCAGGTACGGCGGTATATATTAATACAGGCACACAAATTGCTCAGATTGATTCGCTTAAAGGCATACTTTCTCCCAGCTTAATTTTATCTTTTACCTTATTGGGATTATTGCCTTTCATGTCTAAAAAAATAATTGAATTCATTAAAGCCAGAAAAGTTTATAGTCAGTATAAAAAACCAGCTAAATTTGACCATAATATTGTCGTTATAGGTGCTGGCTCTGGTGGTCTTGTGAGTGCTTATATTGCTGCAGCCGTAAAAGCAAAAGTCACTCTGATAGAAAAACATAAAATGGGGGGAGATTGTCTTAATACAGGCTGTATTCCATCAAAAGCCTTAATAAAATCAGCTAAACTCATCCACCAAATCAAATATTCTGAAAAACTAGGGATTAAATCAGCACAAGCTGAATTTGATTTTAAAGATATTATGGCTCGTGTCCATCAGGTTATCAGTGATATAGAACCTCATGATTCAGTTGAGCGCTATAGTCAATTGGGTGTTAATGTAATTCAAGGTGAAGCAAAAATAACCTCTCCTTTTAGCGTTGAAGTCAATGGGCAAAGTATTACCACTAAAAATATTATAATTGCCACTGGTGCCCGACCTTTTGTTCCTACTATGCCGGGACTAGATAAAATTGACTATCTGACTTCTGACTCTCTCTGGCAGTTAAGCGAATTACCACAGCGTTTGCTAGTACTCGGTGGCGGTCCCATTGGCTGTGAATTAGCCCAGGCTTTTGCGCGTTTAGGCTCAAAGGTGATACAAGTGCAGCGAGGCAAACGAATTATGCTTCGAGAAGATATTGAGTTTTCTGAGTTGGTAACACAGTCTTTTATCAGCGATGGTATTGATATTAAATGCCGACATGCGGCTAAAGAAGTGATTGTTGAAGGGGATAAAAAATTCCTGCTTTGCGAAACCTATAATGATGATGATGGAAAAATTGAAAGCATACGAATTGAATTTGACCAATTACTAATTGCCCTTGGACGCAGTGCTAATATCAGTGATTTTGGAATGGAACAATTAGCTATTCCACTGCGTAAAAATAAAACCATTGAAACCAATGAGTTCTTACAAACTAACTACCCAAATATTTATGCAGTAGGGGACGTTTCCGGCCATTATCAATTTACTCATACGGCTGCTCATCAGGCATGGTATGCAGTGATGAACGCCTTATTTGGGAAATTTAAGAAATTTAAAGTGGATTACTCAGTTATCCCCTGGGCAACTTTCACAGATCCCGAAATAGCTCGGGTTGGGCTTAATGAACAAGATGCTCAGGCACAAAATATAAGCTACGAGGTAACTACCTATGGTCTGGGTGATTTAGATCGTTCTATTGCTGATGGTACTGCACAAGGCATGATTAAAGTCTTAACCGTACCAGGTAAAGATAAAATATTAGGAGTTACCATAGCAGGTGAACATGCGGGGGATTTGATTATAGAGTTTGTCACTGCAATTCGATATAATCTGGGTCTCAATAAAATATTGGATACAATACATATTTATCCGACACTGGCAGAAGCGAACAAATATGTAGCAGGCAATTGGAAAAAAAATCATAAACCAGAAAAATTATTAAACTGGGTCGAAAAATTTCACAAATGGATGAGATAGTGATATTGAATAAAAACTTAGATTTAATAAGGGGCTGTTGATCTTTCGTGTTCATATTTTAACCAACCCACATTGGTAACCAGATTAAACAACAAGCCAAAGCTAATGTACTGGCATAATTTCTTTCCAACTTATCGTACCGCGTAGCAATTGCCCGATAATGCTTTAATCTGGCAAATACATTTTCAACCAGATGTCTGTACTTGTA
>JAUJGA010000274.1:0-9977 GCA_042095675.1 Gammaproteobacteria bacterium | reverse complement strand
ATATTGGCTTTAACTGTCGATCAATTACTAAAATTTGTCATATAGACTTAAAAAATAGTTTTAGTTTCAGGATTTATAAGATATCTAGTTTAGAGGGCTTACCTATGGGAGTCTAATGGATAATTTTGTAAGTATGATGAGAAAATACGGTTAAAACTGTACAAGTATCATAAAAAAATCAGTCACTCCGTGACAGGAGTATTTTTAACATTTAGCCTCTGGAGTTTTGCAAGAGGCTCCTTTAATTATAGATTTTTTGTCATTCTAACAAAATCCACCATAAAAACAATATGATATAAACAGATCCCACCTTTTAAAAGAGCTCTCTCTTCAATTTAACATTAAAAATTACTCTTTACTTCTTCCACACAGTACCCTTTGAGCCAAAATTCTTTTATAATCTTTATTCAACTAGAATCAAGGAAAGGCTTACAAATATGACTGAAATGAATTTTGAAACTGCCAGACATAATATGATTGAACAGCAGATTAAACCATGGAATGTCATTGATCCTATTGCTTTAGAAGCCTTAGAAAATATTCCCAGAGAAGACTTTGTTGCTGACAATTTAAGAGCGTCTGCCTTTACAGACTGTGAGTTGCCATTAGACTGTAAACAATCCATGCTGGCTCCAAAAATTGAAGCAAAAATATTACAGGCTGTTCAACTACAAAAAACTGACTCCGTATTAGAAATTGGTACGGGTAGCGGCTATATGACAGCATTATTAGCTCACCTTGCAAATAATGTACAATCTATTGAATTGCATGCAGAACTTAGTCAGTCCGCTGAGAAGAAGCTACATCAAGCCGAGATTGAAAACGTTAATTTAATTATCGATGATGCCACCCAGACTGTTCTTGAAGAAGCTGCATATGATGTAATTATATTAACTGGATCAGTACAACAACTTGCTGAAAATTTTAAACAAAGCCTTAAACTTAATGGTCGTTTATTTGCAGTGATTGGTCAGGCACCTATTATGACTGCCACACTTATTACAAAAGTTTCTGCTGATCAATTTTATTATGAAAAATTGTTTGAAACTCATATTCCAGCTCTAGAAAACAGTATGATAACAGAAAGTTTCAGTTTATAAATCTGGAAGGCATTAAGCTTTACAATGATCACAACTAAGCAATTACTAACAAAAACTCCGCAGAATCAAAATCATGGTGCATCTTTTGAAGATCCCCTTTCTTTATTAGACAGCTGTCATGAAAAAATTATTAATTTCTCTTCTACATTACATAAATTGAGTATAAAACTCCATCAAGATGGCTGGTCTGATGAGTTGATCAGTACCACACAGAATATTAGCCATTATTTTAATGTTGCTGGTCATGAACATCACCTGGATGAAGAACAACATCTCTTCCCTGCTGTTATTGCTCTTAATATAAACAAGAATTTTGTTGCAAACGAAGAAAGCAGAAAAGTTAACAGTCTTATTAAGCAAATGATTAAAGAGCATGTAGAGTCAGATGTATTATGGGAAAAAATAAATCAATTATTAGGCACTCAAAGTAAAGACTTCAAACAAATGGAATCCTTAGCTGAAAAATTTGAAAGGAGTATACATGAACACGCAGAAATAGAAAATAAAGTCATATTCCCTTATGCAAAGAAAAAAATCAGTAAAGAAGACTTTAAAATAATGGGGGCTGCAATTGCCAAACGCCGAGGTGTCAAGATAAATAAGGTTTGAGCAAGGCCAGCATTTTATCCTTAGCACCGGCATTTTTAGCAATAAGCTGCTTAGCTTTAGCTGCAATTTCATCTGCACGCTTTTCATCTGACAACAATAAATGCAAGGATTTTTCCAGACCTGCTTCATCCATCACTTGCAATGCTGCCTGATAATGTATAAATAATTCATTAATCGCATTAAAATTAAACATATGTGGTCCGTAAACAATCGGCAAGCCTATGGCAGCTGGCTCCAGGATATTATGTCCTCCTGTAGGCACCATCGTTCCCCCCATAAAAACTATATCCGCACAGCCAAAATAACGCATCATTTCACCCATACTATCCCCTAAAAGTATATCAATAGCACTTTCCCCTTTTCTAAAGGGGGCACAGGATAACTTCTTTGTAAACAAAGTAGTAAACTGAGGGAGTTCAGAACGCTTAGCAATAGTATAATCACTAGCTGTTAATAATTGATAAACTCTCTGAAAACGTTCCGGATGTCTAGGTACAATAAGCATGACTAATTGAGGATAGTATTGTCTTAAATCCTGAAAAACATTCAGCAGAATTTCATCCTCTCCCTGATGTGTACTGGCCGCAATAATAACCTTTTTATCCTGCCAGTTTAATTGCTGACGCAACTCATGACCCGCCTCAAGTTCCTTTAAATTAAGTTGTATATCAAACTTAATACTACCGGTAATAGTCAAAGATTCTGTTTTTGCACCCAGCTGTATTAGACGCTCCGCATCGAGCTTATCATGAGCTGCAATACCGGTAAATTCTTGCAATGTGGTTTGTGTCAGGCCTTTAAAACGCTTATATCCATTAGCTGAACGCGCTGACATGCGTGCATTTAGGAGCCAGATAGGAATCTTCATTTGATGAGTAGCATGCAGTAAATTTGGCCATATTTCTGTTTCCATAATAATGGCAAGATGAGGCTGAGTCTTTTTTAAAAAGCGTCGCATAGAACCCGGCAGGTCATAGGGCAAGTAAACATGAAAAATTTTACCTTGTTTAATTTCTGTGGAAAATGTCTTTATAATTTGTGAAGAGCCTGTTGTTGTCGTACAACTTATCAGTAAAGGAAATTGAGGATATTCCATCATAACTTGATGAATCAAGGGCAGTGTGGCTATAAATTCACCTACAGAAACGGTATGAAACCAGATAGGATTGAACGATTCTTTATTATTGACAAGACCACTACCATCAAAGAATGCTAGGCGTTCAGCCAGTCGTAGATCCTGACGCTGTTCCTTATACTGACGACTTTTTTGATGCTTAATTAATAAACGTAAAAATAATAAAGGGGTTAAACAATAATACAATAAGGTATAAAGAAAACGTGACATGAATCTAATGCTTCATTGCAGATAATATCTGCTCAACTATTTGAGCATTCTGAGTAAGATGCTCAGGGTTAATAGTACCTGCTATGAGACAATTCACTGCATGATGAGAAAAAACATACTTCAGAGCATCTTCAATACCGCCACCACCTGCCCTACTATCAGCATGACCACTTTGTAAGCCCTTTTTTATAACCACACCCTTATTAAGTTCAAGAGCACGATCTAACACCGGATCATCGGTATGATCAGCACTATTACGTGTTGCCATAATCACATCGGTATGTTCAACAGTCCACAAGCCTCCATCAGTCGTTTTTGTTGATAAACCAATAGCACGAATTAAACCTTGCTGTTTTAATTGCTCTAAGGTCTGTAATACCTCTTCCTGCTCAATGATTTTTCTATCATCCCCATCAGAATGCACCAGAACCACATCCATATAATCTGTTTTCAATTTTTTCAGCGTATTTTCAATAGTATGACGTGTTGTCTTTGCTGAAAAATCAAATTGAGATTGTCCTTGTTCAAATGCCTCCCCTACCTTGGAGACAATCACCCAGTCCTGACGATTGTGTAACAGCCGTCCCAGGCGTTCCTCACTATTACCATAGGCCGGTGCTGTGTCCAGAAGATTAATACCCATATCCTGACTGAGAGCAAGTAGTTTCAATACAGCCTTATCATCCGGAATTTTAAAAGACCAGGGATACTTCACCTGTTGATCACGGCCAAACTTTACCGTGCCCAATCCCAAAGGACTCACTTTAATACCTGTTTGACCTAATTCTCGTTGCTGCATCATAGCCAATGTTCTACCTTTTGCCAGGGAAGTTTTGTTGTTTGAGCGGATGGAAGATTGTTCACAATAGTATTTTCTATAGAATCATTACTTCCATCTGGCATTGCTTCAAGTTTTGCAATAATCTTATCCACCATAATCGGCGTCATCGCCAGCTTGACCGGCCATGCAGTGATCAAATTATTTTCTTTAAATACTGCAGGTTCGATAGGACGGCTTGCATCGTGCATTTTAGGTTCTGCCCTATCAATGGCAAGAGCCGACCATTGGCAGTGTGAAAAGTCCATCCATGGCATGAGTTTTTGCAGCTCTTGTTTGGCCGCCTTAATTTGTTCATCTAAACTTCTGCTCACACCCTTTTCAGCAATTTCTCCACCCAGATACCATGCTATTTCATCATTAACCAGAGGATAGGATGTGATGGTCATTTTTGGTAAGGCACTCGCTCCCAAACAATGGGCATAAAGCATGGGCAAATAGGATGATTTGGCTTTTAAAATAGGCATGTATAGTGGGCGACGCTGCATTTGAGGTTGTTGAAAATTTAAACTATTCAATAGTTTTTCATTACCAGAGCCTGCCGTCAATATCAACTTCTGTGCCCTAACAGAAATATCTTGCGTATTTGTCTCTATTTTATACCCATCTACCAGCTGTTGGATATCTGTCACCTGATATTGAAAAATAAATGCTTCAAATTGTTGGCGTATGCTTTCAACCACACTTTGAATATCCAATACCGGTTCATCAAGTTGATAAAGATCACCAGAAAAATCAGGGTGTGAAAAAGGTGCTAAAAAATCCTTAGAAGATAAATGTTTCATGCGACTACTCATCACCTTTGAGGCAAAAAAACCGGTCAAACGTGAGGCAATATTTTTATTAGACCAGAGATATTGATGAGCTGAGAGCTTTTTAGCAGCACTTAAATCTATTTCACCCTGACCATTGAAACAATCCTTCCAGCGTTGTGGCATTTTTTGAATTGATTGAGCTGAATGGGTTAACTTTCCCGTTAGAGCATATTTTGTACCACCATGAATAATACCCTGAGAGGCTCCCGTTTGCTGACAGCCTAAAGTTTCAGCTTCTAATAATATTGCCTGATAACCTAAGCCCCTTAAGCGTGCCAAAGTCCATAAGCCTGAAATACCACCACCAACAATAACGATTTCAGCCTGATAGCTACTCATCAATTTTGCTTTCTACCGAACCATCAGCAGAGCGAATAGAACGAATCAATCCTGTTGTAGAGCAATTATCCACATATTCCATCACTAACACTTCGCCACCCTGTTCACGTACACATTGTCCGCCAGGAATATCATTTGGATTATTATCTCCCCCCTTCACTAAGGCTGAAGGAGCAAGATCACAAATCAAACGTGTCGGCGTATCCTCATAAAAAGGTACCACCCAATCCACGCAACTTAAACCTGCTAACACCTGCATACGTCTGATAATAGTGTTGACTGGACGTTCCGGCCCTTTAATCCGTTTGACCGAGTCATCATCATTAACTGCTACAATCAATCGATCTCCCAGAGATTTAGCCTGTTCCAAATAGGTTACATGACCAGCATGAAGAATATCGAAACAACCATTGGTCATAATCACTTTTTCACCATGATTCCTGGCATCTTTAACTAATGTAATTAAACGCTCTTCTGACACAATACCCTGCTCTACATCACTGAGCTGCCGCATTGCCGCCCGTAATTCATGTACAGTTACTGTTGCTGTACCCACTTTACCCACGACCACACTGGCAGCAAGATTGGCCAATTTAACCGCATCAACCATATCTAGACCAACAGCAATACTAGCAGCTAATGTAGCTATCACGGTATCACCGGCACCAGTCACATCATAAACATCTCTGGCTCGGGTAGGCAAATGAACTGCAGGTTTTCCCGCTTGAAGCAGAGTCATGCCTTTTTCACTTCGTGTCACTAATAAAGCATCAAGTTCTAAATCCTGACGTAATTTTTCAGCTTTTTCCACTAATTGCTCATCACTCTGACAAGTACCAACAATCACTTCTAATTCAGAAAGGTTTGGGGTTAATAAGGTCGCACCTCGATAAATAGAAAAATCACTACCCTTGGGATCAATAATAATTTTCTTATTCTCTGCTCTGGCAAGACGAATCAGCTCAGGTAATTGTGCCAATGTCCCTTTCTGGTAATCTGAGAATAAAACCACCTCATGTTGCGGCATTTTTTCTGCAAAAACATTCAATAATAGTTTTGTACTTTCTATAGGTTCTTTATTTTGAGAGAAAGCATCTTCAAAATCCAGACGGATTAATTGCTGATGACGACTGAGCACTCGTAACTTGGTAATGGTGGTACAACCAGCCAATTCAACAAACTGACAATCCACACCATGAGGAGTTAATTGATTTTTTAAAATATGTGCCGCTTCATCCTGACCAGTAATTCCCACCAGAGAAGGCAGGCCATTTAAAGCAGCAATATTGAGTGCAACATTTCCAGCGCCTCCTGCTCGTTCCTCTGCTTCTTCAATTTTAACTACCGGAACAGGTGCTTCAGGTGAAATACGTGAAGTTGGACCATGCCAATAGCGATCCAGCATTAAGTCACCAACCACTAATATTTTCGCCTGAGAAAAATCTGGAATTGTTATTTGCATCAACCTGTCTTTTTTGTGTATTTTTTAGAGAGTTAATAATAACATATTATTACTATAGTAGACTGACAAAACCATAGATACACAGTACAATATATCATTAACAGCATAAATTTTGAACAACACTGCAGCCAATATCAACAGAGTACACGAATATGATAGATGAATACTTTAATACCGCTGCAACAAGACAGCTCTTAGAACAAAATCAACTCTTGCGCTTCGAACAAATATGGGCACTTGAAACAGAATGGTTTGAACCACCCAACCAACGCAGGAATGGCTGGAGTGGTGTGATTAAGCAGCCATTAATAGATAGTGATGGCAATACAACCTGGGTATTTATTAAGCGTCAGGAAAATCATAACTTCAAAACATTATTACATCCTTTAAAAGGCATCCCTACCTTTCAAAGAGAATACTTTAATATCAAACATTTGACAGATAATAATATTCCCACCCTCACAACCTTATATTATAACGAGCGCATTGAAAATGGAAAAGATCAGGCAATTTTGATAACCCGCTCATTAGAAGGCTATCAGAGTTTTAAATCTTTTTTTGCACCTGAAAACCCAAAAATCCCTCAACGTACGGCGATTATGGAACTGGCAGGACAGATAATACGCAAACTCCATGATGCTCACTTTCGCCATAATTGTCTTTATGCAAAACATCTCTTTGTTAATAATGATCCCAATAATATTGATATTCGTTTAATTGATCTGGAAAAATTAAAGTGGCTGCCACTACTGAGACAAATAATACGAAACGATCTTTCACGTCTAATCCGCAGGGGAAATCCTATGACTTATGAGGATCTTCAGATAATCCTCAATAGTTATTATAAGACTGGAAAAAACTTAGAAAACAATGCTATAGCGACAGAGTTAAATACATTATTAGATGCACAGGAAAGGTATCTATAATTTAAATGAAAAGTAAAATTATCATTGCTCTGCTGTACTTTCTATCCTGGATTCCCTTGCCCTTGGTACACGGACTGGCTTTTATTTTTGGAACATTACTTTATTTATTCCCTAATAGTTTAAAAAAAACAGCTTTCAAAAATATCAATATTTGTCTCCCTGAGCTATCACATCATGAACGCAAACAATTATTACGTGAGACTTTAATTGAAAATAGTAAAACCATGCTGGAAATGGGTACTCTTTGGCTCTGGTCAAATACACGCTTACAAAAACTAAATAAAGGTGTTGTAGGTTTAGAAAACTGGCAAAATGCCATTGACAAGGCAAATGGGATTATTTTTGCCACACCACACCTGGGTTCATGGGAATACGCAGGATTTTTTGACCAAACCCCCTTAACCATTTTATATCGCCCACCTAAATTAACAAGTTTTGGCGACTTTATGCTAAATGCAAGAATGCGCACCGGCAATATATTAATACCCACCAGTGCAAGCGGCGTTAAAACACTCTATAAAAATATTAAAAAAGGCGGCTGGGCTGCCATTTTACCCGATCAAGAACCTGGTTCCACAGGCGTTTTTGCACCTTTTTTTGGCATTCAAACCAATACTATGAATCTGGTCAATAAGCTGGCACAACGTACTGGGGCTGAGGTTGTATTTGTTTATGCTGAACGACTTTCCTGGGGGCGTGGCTATATTATGCATTTTCTTGATTGTGACCAGCAAGCAATGACTGATCCCGACCCCATCAAGGCAGCCAGTGAATTAAACAGAGGTGTTGAACTTTGTGTACGCCAATTACCTGCTCAGTATCAATGGACTTATAAACGCTTTAAGAAACGTCCTGAAGGAGCATCCAAGATATATTAATTTAGGTTCAACTATCCCTTTTTACGAAAATCTTTAATTAATTCATAAGCGGCTTTTATTTGCTGGGTTTTTTCTGTTGCGATTTGAATCATTTCTTCAGGTAAGCCCTTAGATACTAGCTTATCCGGATGATGTTGATTCATTAAACGACGATAGGTTTTCTTAACTTTTGCATCACTCATCGCAGTATTAGCACCTAACATTTCATAGGCTTCTTTTAGTAAATCTTTATCACTTTTATAAGCTTCACCCTGTCCGAAATTATAACGATTTCTACCCATTCCGAGACTAGAACGAACCAATGCACTTAATTGTTCTACATGCTGTGATGAAAATCCCAAGTAGCGAGCAATTTTAAAAATAATATCACGTTCAGACGTATCCATTTTGCCATCAGCATAAGCAGCATGAAGCTGTATTTCCAGAAACATCTGCAGCAAAGTTGTACGCCGCCCTGCCACCTGTTTAAATTGTGATAAAACCCCCTCCAAATCAAAGCCTGAACTTTTTCCCTGATTAAATAAATCAATAGCAGCCTGTTTTTGTTCACCCTGCAGTTTCATGTGATCCATGATCTGCCTGGCCATGGCAATTTCATTCTCGCTCACACGACCATCAGCTTTTGCTATATGCCCCATAATTGAGAATGTTGCAGAGAAGAAAGCCGCCTGAGTCAACTCATTATCAACACCCTGGCCTAAACCCCGCTGTATTGGCTTATCAACAAATTTATGACCTAAAATCCCACCAATAAGCAGACCTAAGGGTCCACCAAAGCTAAGGCCAACAGCACCACCTAAAAATTTACCCCACCAACTCATTCATTATCCCTCAAACATATGAAAAATTTAAAAACTTCCGTATTATAGCAAATTTTCAGCAGATACTCATTGCACAGAAATTATTCTCCATTAAGACTCACAACCAGGCGTCGTCCAGTAGCATGATTTCTATGCTCACATAAATAAATACCCTGCCATATTCCCATATTTAAACAACCTTTCGTGATAGGAATATTTAAGCTGCTGCCTAATATACTGGACTTTAGGTGTGCCGGCATATCATCTGACCCTTCATCAACATGTTGATAACAAGTCTCATTTTCAGGCACAAAATGATTAAAATAACGTTCAAAATCCCCTCGTACAGAAGGATCTGCATTCTCATTGATAGTTAATGAGGCCGATGTATGTTTGATAAAGATATTCAGCATACCTATACGAAACTCATATAGTTCAGGTAATTCATTTAAAACTTCATGACTTATCAGGTGGAATCCACGTTGATAAGCGCATAAAACAATTTCTTTTTGTAACCACATATAAAATCTCATCTACCTTAAGGTCATATTATACCCATTACACTTCAAGATGCAGAAATTAGCACCTGAAAATTATCATTACTTCTACTTCCTAAACAAACTATCACCAATCTGAGGGAGTTTTTTGTCAAAAAAATCATCAATTGTCTGTCGAAATTCTTGTGCTGTAGAAAAATCTTTATTATTTCTCACATGTTCATTCATTACTTTCCAAAGCCGCTCTATCGGATTTAAATTTGGACTGTAAGGTGGTAAGTAATGTAGCTCAACATTGAGTTCTTTTCCTTATCTTTTACTGCATTTGCTCTATGGTACGCAGCACCATCTAAAATTAGATGAATTCG
>JAUJGA010000273.1:0-1533 GCA_042095675.1 Gammaproteobacteria bacterium | reverse complement strand
TCTGGCCTTTAATCGCTTCAATGGCTACTTTTGCTTTAAACTCATTACTGAATGATTTTCTCTTTCTGCTCATTTTTCGTTCCCCGTTAGGTTAGCTCTTATATCTTAACCTATTGTCCAGTTTTCGGGGTCCACTATAATCAATGGATGCTTCAATATTTTTTTAACTTCTGTTTCAAGATCAAGAATATTTTTTCCTTCAGAAATTTCTAAACTTGCCGATGTATTTATTGGGGAAACAGCTGAAATTGCCATCGTTTTTCTCCTATTTTAATTATTTAGCATCCTAAATCATAAAAAATTGAGTGTGGGTAGTTTGTTGTGCCTTAACAATGATACAATCCCATTTATTTAATCAAAGATTGTCACTAGAAAATATTCATGGCTGATACATTACAATCTAATACACAACTTCAGAAATTTCTTTCTCGCACCAGTATTGCGTCATTACCTGTATTACACAAAACCCTTCAGCATTTAAAATATATTCTGGCAAAACCCAGTTTTAATTACCACCAGTTGAATAAAATATTACAATATGATCCGGCCTGTATGATCAACCTATTGTCCTATGTCAATCAGGAAGTTAGTAAAGATTTTGATAAGAAATATCTAAGGTTGAGCATGCCGCCATGTTTTTGGGCATGGATAGATTAGAGAAATTCATTAATAAAATTACCTCAGTCTATAGTATAAAAAACACTAAAGTAGCTGCCAAAATTGATAAATTACAATATCGTGGTCTTCATGCAGCATTTCAGGCAAAAAACTTTGCCCGACTTATCAATGACTCCTCTATCGATGAAATCTACACCAGCGCTTTAATCATCCCGATTTCAGAATTAATGTACTGGCATCTTGATCCTATTAATGCACAAAAAGTTGAGATCTTAATTCATAAAGAAAAAAAACTTATACACAATTTCAAATTGAGATATTTGGCTTTAGTTATCATGAACTAGCACAGGCACTGACACTACAGTGGAATATCCCTACTACTGTAATTCATAAATACGGATCAATTCCATCATAAGTTAAGCTTGTAAAATTTTGCCTTCATAATTCCATTTAAATGGCTTGGCCAAATTCTCATTAAAATACTCAATAAATCGATTTAGTTTTAAGCGTAAATTTTCTAATGAAGAAAAAGAACCTCGATTTAATAGCTTTCTTGCCAATATACTAAAGCATATTTCAAGCTTATTTAGACATGAACAATGTTTTGGTGTATACATAAAACGAATACGATGATCTTCATTAGTTAAAAAGCCATTCTGAAATTCATATTTTTTAATATCCCTTCTTTGCATTTTTCCCCCAGTTCTTTATCAATATGACATTGCTCTGAAACCCAACTTACCAGTGACTCTGACTTATGTGTATTGAGTTGAACCATGACAAATATCCACTGGCTTTATTGGTGAAGTACTAACGGTCTTCTTTATATGTTCTAAAAAATCTTGCTCATTTCTGGTTTCATAAATTGTATGAGCATCAATCATCCCTGTGGCTACATTAAAGCTTGGAGTTAAA
>JAUJGA010000272.1:0-15564 GCA_042095675.1 Gammaproteobacteria bacterium | reverse complement strand
TTTATTATTTGCATTACACCACTAGGTGATTGCCTGGTTATACTCCTGATAACCATATGAATATGATCTTCTGGCATTTCAAGCTCAACGATATCAATATCGTAATCATATCCAATTTTCTGAATAATCGCCTTCATCGTTGTACTATAAGGCTCCATAAAAACTTTATGCCTATATTTTGGTATCCAGACAAAATGATACATTAGCCTAAAGACATGATGCGTATTTCTTTGAAGTTCCATGTACTGAATAATATAGACAGGGACAAGCCATGTCTACACTATTCAGCACGGGGGCAAGCCACCGAGATTTTCGCTACGCTCTGTTAAAATTATCGACATCACAATACAAAGCATCTATAGTTTCCATTGTCAGTCCCTGGTTTGATCTTTTGGATTAGTATTTAAACTATTTGATCATGGACTGACTCTTTTTTCAATTATTTTTTGTTTTCTTGTCCAGTATTCAGGTTAACTATATAAACCTGCATATATAAAATTAATAGCAAGATAAAAAATGAAAGCCATGGGATAAGTTATGATAAAAGTTCTTCAGGTCTATAGAACCTTTTTACCTGATACTCAGGGCGGACTTGAAGAGGTTATCCGTCAAATTTGTCTTAATACTCATTCAGTTCAAAATAGGGTTTTTTCTATTAGCTCTGCCATCAAAAAACCCGATATTGTTACTATAGACGGTATTATTGTTTATCGCTTACCACTTTCCTTTGAAATAGCATCTTGCTCTTTCGCATTTAAGGGTCTTAGTGTTTTTAAAGAACTGGTTGCCTGGGCAGATATAATTAATTATCACTTTCCATGGCCTTATCAAGACATATTGCACTTATTGTTTGTGCGAGGAGAAAATAAAAAGACAGTAGTGAGCTACCACTCAGATATTATTCGACAAAAAAATATACTTAGATTTTATAAGCCAATCATGTATCAATTTCTTTCATCTGTTGATCATATTATTGCCAGTTCTCCTAATTACCTTTTAAGTAGTAGTGTTTTGCAAAAATTTAACAAAAAAGTGAAGCTAATACCATTTGGAATTGATGAAAAAAGTTATCATGATATTGATAATAATCAACAAAACTTCTGGAGAAAAAAATACCCCAAGCCCTTTTTTCTTTTTATTGGAGTATTACGCTATTACAAAGGCTTAGAAATAGCTATAAATGCTGCAAAAGGTGCCGACTATCAAATACTCATCGTAGGAAGTGGGCCTATTGAAGATGAATTAAAACAACAAGTCAAAGATATGAATCTTGATAATGTAGAATTTCTTGGTTATCAAAATGATATTGATAAAGTAGCCCTACTATCTCTTTGCAGAGGTGTTATTTTTCCTTCATACTTAAGATCTGAAGCTTTTGGTATGACCTTATTAGAAGGTGCTATGTTTTCAAAGCCATTAATATCTGTAGAAATTGGATCAGGTATGAGTTATATCAATCAACACGAAACAACTGGCTTACATGTCATAGCAAAAGACGTAAAATCTTTTCGCGAAGCGATGGATAAGTTATATAATAATAAAGATTATGCAAAACAATTAGGTCTTGCTGCCAGAGAACGTTTTGATGAGTTGTTTACAGGGGTTAAAATGGGTAAAAAATATGATCAACTCTATCTCTCATTAATGAAAGATTAATAATATGCCGTCAGATATTGCAAAATTACATATTTTAATCACAGGAGCAAATGGTTTTATCGGTAAACATCTAAGTGTTTATTTACAAGAAAATGGTCATAATATTACTGAAGCCTGCCGGTGCTGTTCAAATAATATGATTCAGAAGAAACAGCAATGTTTTTCTATAGGGGATATTGATAACACAACTCAATGGAAAACAGCTTTAACAGGTATCGATCAAGTTATCCACCTGGCAGCCCGAGTACATATCATGCAGGAAACAGACAAAAATCCCCTAGCTGCTTTTCGTCTTGTTAATACAGAGGGTACATTAAATCTGGCCAGACAAGCTATATCGGCCGGAGTAAAACGATTTATCTACTTGAGCACCATAAAGGTCAATGGAGAAGAAACTTCCAACACACCTTTTTTTGCAGATGATCAACCTGTACCAAAAGATCCTTATGCAATTTCTAAGCTTGAAGCAGAACAGAAACTATTAGAACTTGGCCTAAAAAGCGGACTTGAAGTTGTCATTATTCGCCCTCCACTTGTCTATGGCTACGCTGTAAAAGGAAATTTTAAGCGTTTAATAAACCTCATGAATAAGTCCATTCCCCTGCCTTTCTCCAGGATTCAAAACACTCGTAGTCTGGTCAGTATTCAAAATTTATGTTCCTTTATTCAAACTTGTGTACTTCATCCCAAAGCGGTCAATCAAATTTTTCTCATCAGTGATGGACAGGATTTATCAACTTCAGAGCTTTTAAAAAAAATATCCTATGCCTTGAATAAAAAGAATACACTATTTTATTTACCCAAAGGATTACTTAAATTTCTCAGTCAGATATTAGATCGTAATACAGAATATCAACGACTTACTGGTTCTTTGCAGCTTGATATTACAAAAAACCAACAAATCTTAAACTGGCAACCAATTGAATCTGTTGATAATGGAATTGCTAAAGCTTGCTTGCCTGCTCTATGAATAGTTTAATAATTATTTTTATTTTTCTCCTGTCTTTTACTGTGACATTCCTGGTAAAAAAATTTGCTATAAAAAATAATTTAATGGATATACCCAATGATCGCAGTTCTCATGTTTTTCCAACACCAAAAGGTGGCGGACTTGCCATTGTTATATCATTTTATCTTGCACTGATTATTTTTTTTCTACTGGGCGAGATTAAAATATCTGTTTTTTATGGTCTTTTCGGCATAGCAATAGTGGCTATCATTGGATTTTATGATGATAAAAATCATATCCCGGCAGCTTATAGACTCATTATTCATTTTATCTCAGCAACATGGGCCTGTTTATGGCTGGGAATCATTCCACTGGAGATCTATAATAATTGGTTTATAATGAGTCTGGTTGCAATCATCACTTTATTTTATGTGGTCTGGTTACTTAACTTATTTAACTTTATGGATGGCATAGATGGCATTGCAGCAGCTGAAGCAATGACTGTTATTTTCAGTGTCATTATATTATTAGTATCTACTGGCAATAATACAAATCTAGAGTTATTGCTGGCTTTATTTGCTGCACTATCAGGATTTATAGTCTGGAATTGGCCACCTGCAAAAATATTTATGGGAGATGTAGGTAGTGCTTTTTTGGGAATATTAATCGCAAGCCTTTCATTAATTACAGCAAATAATGGTAGTATAGACTTTATTATCTGGATTATTTTATTAGCAGTGTTTATAAGCGATGCCACTTGTACCCTTATAGTACGTCTATTTAACGGAGAAAGAATTTATGAAGCTCATAAAATTCATATATATCAACACCTTTCCAGTCGATATGGCCATAAAAAAGTGACCATGAGCATCATTGCCATTAATTTATTCTGGCTGCTACCCTTAGCATGGCTGGGACACTTACATAATAATTTTTTACTAATAAGCCTTATCCTCGCGTATTTCCCATTAATTATGCTAGCCGTAAAATACCAGGCAGGACAGCATGTTTAAGCAGGAGCCCTCACGCAAGATAAAACAAATCATAATGGTATTAACTGATATGATTTGGCTTCCTATAGCACTTTGGTTAGCCATTGTTTTACGTTGGGGAGACGTCGTACATCATAATACTAATATCCATGATCTCTCCGTTTATATTCTAAGTACTTTTTTTAGTATCCTGGTTTTCTTGCGTCTTGGCTTATATCGTTCAGTGATACGTTTTATGGGTACTGAAGCCATTATTGCAGTAGTTAAAGGCGTTTCTATATCAGCTTTAATTGTAGGAACAATGACCTTTTTAGCCCAGGCAAAAGGAATTCCTCGCTCTGTCCCCTTTATTTACTGGAGTTTTGCCCTATTTTTTGTTGGTGGCTCACGTTTTTTCATCTGGCATTACTATCAGTCTATTTTTAAAACAAAGGGTGAAAAAGTCGCTATTTATGGTGCCGGGAATGCAGGTCGACAACTATTAATGGCATTAAGACAAGGAGGGGAGTATGAAGCAGTATTTTTTATCGATGATAGTAAAAAAATTAAGGGTCGAATTATTAATGGCTTACAGGTTTACCGTCCACGCCATTTACAGGCATTAATAAAAAATAATGCTATCACACAAATATTACTTGCCATGCCATCTGTTCCTGCACATCAGAAAAAGAAAATTATCAGCACCTTAGAAATTTTTCCGGTACATGTAAAAACCATACCTGTTTTAGCAGATATTGTCAGTGGTAAAGCTAAAATTGAAGAGTTACGTGAAGTCGATATTGAAGATCTTTTAGGACGTGATTCTATTACACCAGACAATCAATTATTTAAACGTTGTATTGCTGATAAAGTTGTCATGGTAACCGGTGCAGGTGGCTCTATTGGTTCTGAATTATGTCGTCAGATTATAAAACATAATCCTAAACAGCTTGTTTTATTTGAGCTATCTGAGCTTGCACTTTATGCAATGGAACATGAGTTAAAAGGCCTTTTAGTTAATAACTCAGAAACTATAAAGATTACAGCATTACTAGGATCAGTTCAGGATAAAAACCATTTACAACGTATTTTTTCTACTTTTTCTGTTAATACTGTATACCATGCAGCTGCCTATAAACATGTTCCTATTGTAGAAGAAAACATGATAGAAGGGATCCGTAACAACCTTTTCGGTACACACAATGCATCTCAAGCAGCTTATGCATCAGGAGTGGAAACCTTTGTCCTAATTTCTACAGATAAGGCTGTACGTCCTACCAATATCATGGGAGCTACTAAACGCTTTGCAGAAATGATTTTACAGGCAATGGCTGAAAAGCATGCTGACAATGGTACTCAATTTTGTATGGTACGTTTTGGTAATGTATTAGGCTCATCCGGTTCAGTTGTACCCTTATTTAATAAGCAAATTAAACAGGGAGGCCCTGTAACAGTCACTCATCCTGACATTGTACGTTATTTTATGACTATTTCGGAAGCTGCACAATTGGTGTTACAGGCAGGTTCTTTAGGCACTGGGGGGGATGTTTTTGTACTGGATATGGGGGTTGCAGTTAAAATTACTGATTTAGCAAAAAAAATGATACATCTTTCAGGCTATGAAGTAAAAGATAATAATAATCCTCAGGGAGATATTAGTATAGAATATATTGGTTTACGTTCCGGTGAAAAGCTTTTTGAAGAATTATTAATTGGTGATAATATCTCTACAACTGAACACCCTAGAATTATGCGTGCCAAGGAAAAAATGCTATCACTTACCAGCATAGATGAAAAAATAGCACAATTGGATAAGGCCTGTCATGATTTTAATATATTACAAGTGCGTGATATTTTATTAGCAAGCGACACAGGCTATGTACCTGATAAAGAACACCCTGTTGATTTACTTTGGTGTGAATTAAAAAAATAGCCTACTAAAGATTAGAATAACTTATGAAATTAGCCTTTGTTTTATTTAAATACTTCCCTTATGGTGGTCTGGAACGTGACTTCCTCAGAATTGCCAAAGAATGTCAGTCTCGTGGCCATGAAATTTCTGTCTTTAGCTTTATCTGGGAGGGAGACATTCCAGAATGTTTTAATTTAACCATGATATCCGTACAGGGTTTTACCAATCATCAACGCATTAATAGTTTTTCAAATAGTTTTTCAAAATTATTATTGAGCAAAAAAGAGTCTAATGAGGTTTTTGATCTGATCGTTGGTTTTAACAAAATGAAAGATTTAGATTTATATTATGCTGCTGATCCCTGTTATGAACAAAAGGTTCGTGATCAACATGGTAAATTATATCGTCTGGGTAATCGATATAAAATTTTTCAGGCCATGGAAGAATCTGTCTTTGCTGCTGATAAAAATGTTGAATTATTATTTATTTCTGATATACAAATGGAAAATTTTAAAAAGATTTATCATACACCAGATGAACAATTTCATTCCCTCCCTCCAGGCGTTGACCGCTCACGAATCAGACCAGAAAATGCCGCTGATATTCGAGCTAAAACCCGACAGTCATTAAGTTTGAATGGTGATGACAAGTTATTATTAATGATTGGAACAGGCTATAAACGCAAGGGGGTTGACCGTACAATGGAAGCTTTATCCAAGCTTCCCGAACCATTAAAAAGTCATACATTTTTAATGGTGGCCGGTGAAGATAAATTAAAAAAATATAAACAACTGGCTAAATGTCTATGCATTGAAAACCAGGTACACTTACCTGGTTCAAGGGATGATGTTCCGCAACTATTATTGGCCAGTGATTTATTCTTGCACCCTGCACGTCATGAAAACACTGGAACAGTACTATTAGAAGCAGTTACTGCAGGCATACCACAATTAGTAAGCGGCATTTGTGGTTATGCCTTTCATATTGAAAAAGCTCAGGCTGGTATTGTTTTGTCAGAACCATTCCAACAGACTGAGTTAGATCAGAAATTATTAGAAATGCTGACTTCTGAACAGTGGCAGCAATGGCAGAATAATGCCTTAAACTATATGCGAAATAGTGATATTTTCAGTATGCCGCAGAAGGTTTCAGATATTATTGAAGCTACTGGTGAAATACGAGCTTCAGCCAATATCTATAATAATCATACAATGACAACTTAATACCATGTCTATGATTAAAGATGATATCAGCCTGCTTGATCTACAAAATATTAACTACCAATTAGATTCAGCTTTACTGATAAGATATCAAGATCAAACCATCCATTGTAATGAGTTACTACGTATAGTGCCAAAAAAACGTTTGGTCTTCAAGGGAATACATCTTAATAAAAACGTTATCATTAAATTGTTCATTCACCCTTCCAGAGCAAAAAAACATTGGCAAAGAGAATGTCAGGGTATTGATTTATTAAAAAACAAACAAATCCTCAGTCCTGAAGCTATCGTACGGGGTATGTCTGATGAAGGCGTTTATTTTATTATCTTTACTTATATAGAAGGTCAAAGTCTGGCAGAGTATTGGAAAGCACAAGCCCAGACTGATAGAGAAGAAATAATTAAACAGATGTTGCCTCTTTTATATCAGCATCATCAGCAAGGTCTTGCTCATCAGGACTTACACTATGGTAATTTTTTTCTCGCTGATAAAAACAGTGATATTTATACTCTGGATGGAGAGGAAGTTAAAGAAAGTCATGCACCTCTGAATATATCTGATCGATTGGCTAATCTGACCTTATTTCTAGCACAAACTTTTGACTTATCACAAGCCTTTTGTATTGAGTGCCTAGAAAACTATATTGCTTTAACTTCGCTAGAAATTCATAAGCAGGAAAAAACTAATTTTTGGAAAAAAATTAAAATCATTCAACAGCAAAGAATTGATCAATATTTAAAGAAAATTTTAAGAGATTGCACTGAGGTTATTTTTAAACAAAAAAAAAACGGTTATAGTCTTTGTCGCAGAGAACATTATCGTCCGGCTATACAACAATTACTTGATCAGCCAGAAAATTTTTTTCAGGATGAAAATTCAGTCTATCTAAAACAGGGAAATACCTGTACAGTTAAGTCAATTCTAATTGATAAACAACGCTATGTGGTTAAGCGTTATAGTCCCAAGGGCCTGATATATAATTTATCCCATATGGGACAAATTTCAAGAGCTAAGAAATCCTGGGTTAATGCACACTTATTGCGCTTTATGAGTATATTAACCCCAGAGCCTATTGCACTGATTGAACAAAAAATAACTCTGGGTCAAAACTATCGCTATTTTATTAGTAAACATGTTGATGCAGCAAACAGCTGGAAATTTTTTTGTGATAATCCATTAATAGGCCATGAAAGCATTGCTGACGAGTTATTGTCCTTATTTAATAAATTGGATGAATATCATATAACTCATGGCGATTTGAAAGGCAGTAATTTTTTAATTCAGAAAAACCAAAGCTGGTTAATTGATCTCGATGCTATGAAGCAACATAAAACACATCAATCCTATAATAAAACCTGGCTTAAAGATAAACAGCGATTTTTACAAAACTGGGAAAAGAAAAGCTGTTATGAACCATGGAAAACTTATTTTAATCAGATCTTAATGACAGATACTTAAATCATGAATATAGAACTTTCTCCTGTATTTGCACAACAATGGCAGAATAAAGATCCCTTTATTGAAGTAGAAAAACTTCAGGGTGAAGTATATCGTGCTCTGGAAGCTCGTAAAACTCTACAATTTTCTTTCCTCGGACAATCCTATTTTATAAAAATTCATCGGGGTGTGGGCTGGTTTCAAATTATTGAAAACTTACTACGTCTACGCTTACCTGTTCTCGGAGCAAAAAATGAATATCTGGCTATAAAAAAACTTGAAGCCTTGCATATTGATACTATGCATATTGCTGGCTATGCTCAAAAAGGGAAAAATCCAGCGACACAACAATCTTTTATTATTACAGAAGATTTAATCAATACTATCAGCCTGGAAGATTATTGTGCAAAATGGAAAAATACTAAACCTGATTTTAGACTTAAACAAGCATTGATTCTTAAAGTAGCCAATATTAGCCGTACATTACATAATAATGGTATCAATCATAGAGATTTTTATATTTGTCATTTCCTTTTAGATAAATGTATGGAAGAGGCTAAGTTAGATTCTAAAACCTTTAAAATTTCATTAATTGATCTACATCGTGCACAAATACGCAATAAAACACCTGAACGCTGGCTTATCAAAGATATTGCCAGCTTATATTTTTCAGCTATGAATATTAGCCTGACACAACGTGATTTTCTACGCTTTATAAAGCTTTATCAGCAGGCCTCTCTACGAGATGTTTTTTCACAACAGCATAATTTCTGGCAAAAAGTAGAACATCAGGGACAGAAGTTATGGCAGAGAAAGCTGCGTAAAGGAGATACAATTTAGTGTCTCTCTGGTCAAAAAAAATAGACTGGCATATTATTTCTGAATATGTGAATACAGTTTTTGGAAAAAAACTAAAGTTTTTTGATGATGCTTATAAATTTAAAGGTAACTTTATAGCCGGGCGAGTTTACAAAATAAGTATAGATAATAAAAACTTTTATCTTAAAAAGTTTGTTCTAAGAAAAAAACTCTGGGTACGTTTTTTGAGTTTTAGTAAAGTAATAACAGAATATAACAATCTATCACTCTTTCACCAACTTGGTATTCCAGCAGCAAAAGTAGTTGCCTATGGTCAGGAAGCTATAGCATGGATCGTACAAAGAGGTTTATTGATTACTGAAGAATTAGTAGACTGTCATGACTTGGATGAGATTGCAGATAAACACCCCAAGCAATTACAAAATATTAAATGGCTTGAGCAAGTGAGCCATCAAGTAGCTGATGCCGCAAGAAAAATGCACCAATATCAGTTTGCACATAGTGATTTTAAGTGGCGAAATATTATGGTGAATATCAATAATGATAATCCACAGAGGTACTTGCAAAACTAACAATTTAAGAGATTTTCTTAGCTGAATTGCTAATTTTTGAATAAAATCCAAGCCAAATTTGTTATAAGATGTTTGCGAACAAAAACAAAAAAAGCTTGGAGTATTAGTATGTTAAGAGACACTTTAGCACAGAAATTGGAACAAATACAAGGCTCACTTTTTCCTTGGATATTAGAATAGACTGGTGAGATATCTGAAAAACAACAACTCATTAGCATTCTGGAATTATTAAAAGTAGAAGAACATACACTAAGTTATAATGCACTTGTTGGTAGAGTAGAAAGTGATAGATCTCCTATAGCCGAGCGTTTGTAGCTAAGGCAGTTTACAATATGCCAACTACAAGAATGTTGATAGAGGGTTTGGAATCATATATAAAAATACTTGATTACCCACAAAGCTCCGCTATGTTTTGATAATTGTACTATAATTAAAATATAGATTATGTGGAGAATACAATGATGGCAAAAAATAAAATTCAGTTCCAGGAAGGCTACAGTTTATTTGAGCTTTTTAATGATTATGGCACTGACGAACAGTGCCGACAAGCATTATTTGAATGGAAGTTTCCTGAGGGGTTTGTTTGTCCAGAGTGTGGCAATAAAATCTTTTGCACTTTAGAAAAGCGTCACCTTTATCAGTGTCACCATTGTCATCATCAACATGTGGGACAATATTTGATAGTACAAAGCTGCCTTTATCTAAGTGGTTTTTAGCGATTCATCTTATGACTCAATTGAAGACAGCTGTTTCAGCGTTAGAATTAAAGAGACAGCTTAAGGTAAGCTATAACACAGCCTGGAGTATGAAACAAAAAATCATGCAAGTTATGAAAGAGTGTGATGACAGTAAACCTTTATCTGGTATCATTCAAATTGATGATGCCTACTGGGGTGGTGTGCACAGAGGTGGTTCCAGAGGTCGTGGTTCAGAAAATAAAACAACTTTCGTTGCAGCCGTTTCTACTAATGAAGAGGGACACCCGATTGCAATGAACTTAAATGTGCTCAAATGGTTTAAGTCCAGTGAAATAAAAAGATGTGCACAGGCTCACTTAACACCTGGAAGCACTGTTTACTCGGATGGTTTAAATTGCTTTCCTGCGGTTAAAGAAGCTGACTGTAAGCATGTTCCATTAGTCACGGGTGGTGGTGCAACAAGTGTTGATAAAATTGAGTTTATCTGGGTGTAACACTATGATAGGATTACACCCTCACAACCCCTAGCAATCTGATTTAAAGTTTCTCCTCCTTCTAGAAGTTCGAGAAACAATTTTGATTTGAATTCTTCATTATATCTTGTTCGTTTTTTGCTCATTTTATCCACCTGTTATTTTTAGTATAAATTGTAACACTTGGAATAAAAACTTTCTATGATTGGTTTTAATTTAGTGGGTCATTATACAAAGGAATGTCTACTCTCTTTAGCACCACTTTTCTGTGCAATCGTTTCCACAGTACTTATTCGAAAGGCACATCCCATCTTTAGAGCTTTGTCCGTTATGGTTGTTTTTCTATCACACAAAAGGTCGCATTAATTTGATGAATCATTTTTTATCATCACAGTCAACCTGAACTTCAATAATATGGGACTGTTGCTGCATTTGGCTACCATTGCGCAAATATTGCTGTTCGGGTGTTAGAGCTTCATATTCACCCTCTAAGAAATCAGTCTGTTGATGTCTAAAACGGGATTTTAACGCTGAATTAGAAATTAAACGCTCAGCTAAATAATGCCTTAATGCTGGTATCAGTAACAAAAAGCCGATGGTATCAGTAAAAAAACCGGGAATAAGCAAACAAATAGCTGCAAATAGTAACATTACACCTTCAAACATTTCCAGTGCAGGTACGCCACCCTGATTCATTGTCGCCTGTGCTTTTTGCAGGGTAGAAAAGCCCTGAATTCGAATCAAAGCAACACCCAAAACAGCAGTAAATACTACTGCGAAGATAGTAGTCAATGCACCGATTGCGCTACCGACTTCAATCAATACATAAATTTCTATTAGTGGAATACCAATAAAAAGTAGTAAAATGATGGCTAGTATTGGCATAATGTTCTCGATATATTAAAATTTATTGGTTCAGTTAATCTTATAATGGGGTGAGGAGAAGATTTTTTCAAATGGCTAAAAAAATAACAACAGACACTGAAACAAAATATCAATTGGTTTTATGTACCTGCCCGGATGAAGAGATTGCAATTAATATTGCAGAAAACATTGTTGCTCAGCGGATTGCCGCCTGCGTTAATGTCCTGCCCTCTGTCTATTCAATTTATCACTGGCAGGATAACGTGGAATCAGCTAGAGAAACCATGATTTTAATAAAAACCACTCCAGAAAAGTATTCTGCCCTTGAAAAAGTCATCAGTTCCCTACATCCTTATGATGTTCCTGAAGTGATTGCCCTTAATATAAATAATGGTTTACCTGAATATCTTAAATGGATAGGAAATAGTATAAATTAACATAGCTATTCAACACATTTATAAACAATAGAGGTACTTGCAAAACTGCTCTTGCTTCCCTTTCTTTAGAAGAGGGACTGATGGGGTTGGCTTTTAATTTTCTAACTTTTTGACAGTATTGAAATTTTAACCCCCCTCAATCCCCCTTTGAAAAAATGGGAAGCTAAAACCCTTAAATATATTGGTTTTGCAAATACCTCAATAATCTTTCATAAATTATAATGGTCTTAATCCCCATGCTTAAAAACTTTTACTTAAAATTTATATTGCTCTTATGTGTTTCTACATTTAGCGTTACTACCATGGCTGAAGAAGAATTTTTACCTCCTGAAGAAGCTTTTGCAATACAGGCAGGAAAGATTTCAGATGATGGAAAGTCAATTATTGTCAACTGGAAAATAGCCGATGGTTATTATATTTATCGTGATAAGGTCTCATTCAGCAGTAAGAATGGGGCTTTAAACTTAGGTGACATAAAGCTTTCAAAAAGTGAGACCAAGATTGATCCTTATTTTGGTGAGATTCAAATACATAAAAGGAATTTAACTGCAAAAATCCCCTACACATCAGAAATAAAAGCAGGCGAATCTTTTTCAATTACAGCTAAATCTCAGGGCTGTTCTTCAGGTGGTATCTGTTATCCACCACTAAAACAAACTGTAAATTTAATTCAATCTAATCAAACAGCTGTAGCGAAGATAGAACAACAAGCACCACTATCTAACTCTAATAACTTAGAATCTCTGACAAATATGGGTAATACTGAAATGCCTGAGGATGATTTCCTTGATATTGAGGAAGCCTTTAAGTTTTCTCTTTCAGTGAATAAATCAGACACCAATAAAAATCAACTCTCTGCCATCTTCTCTATTGCAGATAAATATTACCTCTACAAAGATAAACTTAAATTTGAACTGATTAATGCAGATGGCTTTGCTATTGATTTACCCATACTGCCAAAAGGCAAGCCTAAAAATGATGAGTATCTTGGTGATTATGAAGCCTACTATAAAGATCTGGTTATAGATCTGCCTATCAGCGGTAATGGTGATATATCTAAGCCCTTAATTGTGAAAGCAACTTATCAGGGCTGTTCTGAATCAGGTATTTGTTATCCAAAAGTGAAGAAGAATATTGAGCTGGATATTTCTTCATTTTCTTTGTCCAAAACGACTCAAAAGACTAATATTACTCCAGCTACAAATACACCTAAAAAACAAAACAATAATACACTGCAATCAGAACAAGATGTTTTAGCCGGTATTTTAAGTTCTGAGAATACATTTATTGCTCTTATTACTTTTTTCTTTATCGGCTTGGGACTAGCATTTACCCCCTGTGTTTTCCCGATGATTCCGATTCTTTCGGGTATTATTGCGGGACAGGGTGATAAGGCTGGTAACAACGCCTTTATCATGTCTGTTGTTTATGTATTATCCATGGCTGTGATTTATACCATGGTGGGGGTCATTGCTGGTTTATCAGGAAAAAATATTCAGGTCATATTCCAGGACCCCTGGGTCTTAAGTAGTTTTGCACTAATTTTCATTGCACTTTCCCTTTCTATGTTTGGTTTTTACAACCTGCAACTTCCCTCCTCCTTGCAATCAAAATTATCTGAATTCAGCAATAAACAAGAAGGTGGCACGTTAATCGGTGTTGCTATTATGGGTGTTTTATCTGCCTTGATAGTAGGTCCCTGTATGGTTCCACCACTGATGGGTATCTTATTATTTATCGGTCAAACCGGCGATCCCATCTTAGGTGGTAGCGCCCTATTTGTCATGAGTCTAGGCATGGGCGTCCCCTTAGTCATTATTGGTACTTCTGCAGGAAAACTCATGCCCAGAGCAGGTGTCTGGATGGATACAGTTAAAGCTGTATTCGGTGTCTCTATGCTGTCTGTGGCTATCTGGATGATGGAAAGAGTCTTGCCTGGAATCATTATTATGTGGCTATGGGCTATATTATTATTAGCTTCCGGTGTTTATATGGGGGCTCTGACTCCTATCTATGACAATACGACCGGCTGGGCACGTTTATGGAAATCAATAGGCTTAGTGCTCATGCTCTATGGCAGTTTATTAATTATTGGTGCATCTTCCGGTAATGATGATTATTTTCAACCTTTAAAAAATTCATTTGCTTATAGCTCAGCCAATAATGGCTCTGTTAAAGTCCAGCATGTGGCTTTTGAGAAAATAAAATCAAATGAAGATTTACAGAAAAAATTAGCTCAGGCCAAGCAGGAAAATAAAATGGTGATGCTCGATTTCTATGCTGACTGGTGTGTTTATTGTAAAAAAATGGAAAGTACCACATTTAAATCAGATAAAGTTATCTCAGCACTAGATAACTTCATCGTGTTACAGGCTGATGTCACAGAAATGGACGAACTGGATGAAGCCTTGCTAAAAGCCTATAAAATTCCCGCACCACCGGCTATTTTATTTTTTAAACCACAAACGGGTGAAGCAAAGAATTTTAGAATGGTTGGCTATAAAGATGGTGAGGAATTCACTCAACATGTTCAGTTATTAAATCAGTAGTTAGTGTCATAGAAAGAAGTAAGATGAAAAATTTAATTATCAGCATAATCTGTATTTGTGTATTAATACTTTCCTGGTTGCTTTTTTATCCTCAGGATAAGCCTGAGCAAACTGAAGCAGTGAGTAAATCCCACACTTTAAAACGCCAGGACTTTACTCTCCCCGACCTGCAGGGTCAGTCTCAGGCTTTTTCACAATGGAATGATAAAGTTGTATTATTAAATTTCTGGGCCACATGGTGCCCTCCCTGTCGCCGTGAAATGCCGGAATTTATTGAAGTCTATGAGCAATATAAAGATCAAGACTTTGTTGTCATTGGCGTTGGTATTGATGATGAAAAACGAATAGCTGACTTTGTGAAACAACTGGAGGTGAGCTATCCCATTCTTGTCGGTGGCCAAACTGCTATGCAGGTTTCACGACTTTATGGTAATCGTAGTGGCGCCTTGCCTTATAGTATTCTTATCGACAAAAACGGTATTATTCGTTTTCGTGCCGGAGGATTAATTTCCAAAAAGAAATTATTAGAGGTACTTACAAAACTAACAATTTAAGAGAGTTTCTTAGCTGAATTGCTAATTTTTGAATAAAATCCAAGCCAAATTTGTTATAATATGCTTGCGAACAAAAACAAAAAAAGCTTGGAGTATTAGTATGTTAAGAGAAACTTTAGCACAGAAATTGGAACAAATACAAGGCTCACTTTTTCTTTGGATAGTAGAAGAGATTGGTGAGACATCTAAAAAACAGCAACAATTCATTAGCATTCTGGAATTATTAAGAGTAGAAGAATATACACTAAGTTCTAATGCACTGTTTGGTAGAGTAGAAAGTGATAGATCTCCTATAGCCCGAGCGTTTGTAGCTAAGTCAGTTTACAATATGCCAACAACAAGAATGTTGATAGAGCGTTTGGAATCAGATATCAAAATAAGACGTATTTGTGGTTGGGAAAGAAAAAGTGATATTCCAGGAGAGTCCACATTTTCTCGTGCTTTTGCTGAAT
>JAUJGA010000271.1:0-5998 GCA_042095675.1 Gammaproteobacteria bacterium | reverse complement strand
AAAAATGCCTTCCCCAGTAACGCTTCTTTAGCTCTGGAAATTCGTCCTGAAGCCTTCGGGAACTTCGTCCTTTTAGTCTCTTCATAAAATCACTTATCGATAATTTTGCAGGGTATTCAATATGCATGTGAATATGATCTTTACTAACAACACCTTTCAATATCTGAACATCATCAGAATCACAGATTTGCATCAGCAATTTTCGACACCTTATTTGTACATCACCTTGTAACACTGTGTATCTGTATTTTCTCACCCAAACTAGATGAACCATTAAGATACTTATGTTATGCCCATTTCTTCTATCTCCTTTCATAAATCATAGACTAACATTTGCCTTTTAAAATGTGTAGCAGCTAAAGCATTGCACTAAAGTGCATAGTTTTGACTAGCGGACTGAAACAATAAAATGAAAAAAGAAATTATTGTTATCGGCATAGAAGAAATGTCAGGCGTATTTACCCGGACTTTACTGCGTGCAGGCTATCCTATTATTCCAATCACCAGGGATATAAAAATTTCTGATGTACAGCAAAAATTTGATAATCCAGAAATGATTTTAGTAACTGTTGGTGAAAATGATCTCAGCTCTGTATTAGAACAATTACCATCAGACTGGAAAGATAAAGTGGTTCTACTGCAAAATGAATTATTACCCCATGACTGGGAAAAACATGATTTAATCAATCCTACAGTCATATCTGTCTGGTTTGAAAAAAAGAAAGGTCAGTATTTTAAGGTTCTGGCTCTCTCACCTATTATGGGACCAAAAGCATAAATTATCCAAAATGCCTTATCACTATTAGAAATACCCAGCTGGGTTGTGAGCAATGATAAAGAAATGTTATTTGAACTGGTTAGAAAAAATCTCTATATTTTAATGACTAATATTACAGGCATGGAAATAGGTGGTGATGTTAATACACTATGGAATCAACATCGTGAACTGGCTCTCAAAGTTTTTGATGAATTACTCATCCTGCAAAATCATCTCACTCAATACGATAATGACCGTGAACCTCTTATTGAAGCTGTTGTAGAAGCCATTAATGGCGACTTAACACACCAATGCATGGGACGTTCCGCACCTGGTAGATTAGTAAGAGCATTGGACTATGCAGAAAAAAAACACTAGAAGTCCCGGAACTTAAGAGAATTTCAGAGCAGTTTTGTTAAGTTATTAATTCTTTGCTTAACTTTTTACTTCAATATATGACTTCTATAATAACGTAACTCTTCAATAGATTCTCGAATGTCATCTAATGCCTGGTGCGTACCTTTTTTCTCAAAGCACTTCATAACATCCGGATACCAACGTTTCGCCAGTTCTTTTAAGGTACTCACATCTAAATTGCGATAATGAAACCATTCTTCCAGTTCAATCATTGAATTGGCCATAAATCGTCGATCCTGGCAGATACTATTACCGCACATAGGGGAAACGCCTTTAGCAATATATTGCTGCAAAAACTCAATAGTTTTTCGCCCTGCTTCTACTTCATCAATTTGACTATTTTTTATTCGTTCAATTAATCCCGAATTTCCATGATGCTGGGTATTCCATTCATCCATAGCATTTATTACTTCATCTGATTGATAAATGGCCATAACCGGACCTTCTGCAATAATATTAAGCTCTGCATCTGTCACTATGGTAGCAATCTCAATAATTCTATCTGTTTGAGGTTCTAGACCTGTCATTTCCAAATCAACCCATACTAAATTACGGTGATCCTGTGTCATATTATTTCTCTTAACAATGGTATTTTTTTAATTTTAAATTATAGATATTTTACTGTCATAATTCCCTTTAAATCTAGGGGGAATCAGGTAAAACCCAATCCGCACGAGGAAAATGACAAGTATATCCACCTGGATAACGTTCTAAATAATCTTGGTGTTCATGCTCAGCCTCCCAAAAATATGTCGACTGAGTAACTTTGGTTACCAATTTAGCTGGCCATAAATCTGAGTTGTCTACATCTTTTAGTGTTTGTAAGGCAATATCTTTTTGTTTTTCATTAATATAAAAAATTTCAGAACGATAGGAACTTCCCTTATCATTGCCTTGCTGATCCACTGTGGAAGGATCATGTATCTGAAAAAAATAAGATAAGATTTGTCTATAAGTAATGGTATCAGGATCAAAGCTAATTTCAATTGCCTCAGCATGAGAACCATGGTTTCGATAAGTTGCATTGGGTACATCACCGCCTATATACCCCACTCTTGTTGTTTCCACTCCAGGTAATTTTCGAATGAGATCCTGCATACCCCAAAAACATCCTCCTGCCAAAATTGCAATCTCTATCATATTATTACTTTTAACCTTATTAATTAATTCAATGCTGATATATTAACATAGCCAATAAATGTTTCATAAACTTAAAAACCTGCAATCTAAATCCCAGTTTTGTTAAACCCTACTAAATTGATACAGTATAATGTATCATATAGTTCAAATTTCACACAAACATCTTATTTGGAAAACTATGCCACTGTTTAGTCTATTATTTATTATCATGATTCTTCTCGCCACTATAACTCACTTATGGCTGGCAGCCAGACAAATTAAACATGTTCAGCAACACCGTCAACATACACCAGCAGCATTTGCTGAAAAAATTTCTTTAGAAGAGCATCAAAAAGCGGCTGATTATACTATTGCCAAAGAAAAGTTAGGCTATATAGAGCTTATTTTTGGTACAATTCTATTACTCATATGGACTCTAGGCGGTGGATTAGAGCTTGTTGATCAATATATCCGTGGTTTTCAATTATCACCTCTTTATGCTGGCGTTGCTTTTATCTTACTCATTAGTTTTATATCCTCCATTATTGATACACCTATCAGTCTGTATAACACCTTTATCTTAGAAGAAAAGTTTGGCTTTAACCGCACGACCATTAAAACCTGGTTAGTCGATTTAATGAAACAAACGCTATTAGGCTTAATCATTGGAATACCATTGATTATGGTTATATTATGGTTAATGAATAGTGCCGGTGAATACTGGTGGTTCTATGCCTGGGCCGTATGGATGGGCTTTAGCTTTCTTATGTTATGGGCCTATCCTGCATTTATTGCCCCTCTTTTTAATAAATTCACTCAATTGGAAAATGTATCTCTTAAACAACGCATCGAAGAATTAATGAACCGTTGCGGATTTATTAGTAAGGGAATATTAGTAATGGATGGTTCTAAACGATCCAGCCATGGTAATGCTTATTTCACTAGTCTGGGTAATAATAAGCAAATTGTTTTTTTTGATAATTTACTAGACTCTTTAGATGATGAGGAAGTGGAAGCAGTTTTAGCACATGAATTAGGTCATTTTAAAAAGAAACATATTATCAAACGACTGATTTCAACAACAATTATCAGCTTAATAGGCTTTGCAGTTCTAGGCTATTTAATGCAGCAAGACTGGTTTTATCATGGTTTGGGAATGAGTACGGCATCCATTTATGCAGCCTTAGTATTATTTAGTATAGCATCACCGGTATTTACTTTCTTTCTCAGTCCCATCAGCGCAAAAATCAGTCGTAAGCATGAATTTGAAGCGGATGATTTTGCCTCTGAACAGGTAGATGCACAAAAGTTAGTTGATGCTCTGGTTAAATTATATAAGGACAATGCCAATACCCTAACACCCGATCCCTTGCATTCAGCCTATTATGACTCACATCCGCCAGCACCAGTTAGAATTGAACATTTACTTGCTTCATCAACACCCAATGAAAGGACATAACATGAATTTAAAAAAAACAATCATTAAAACACTGGCAACCACTTCATTATTACTGTTACTGACACAAACAGCTAATGCTGTAAGTGCTGCTAATGGCAAAGACTTACATGATGCAATTTGTATCGCTTGTCATATATCACTCACCAATGGTCAGCCTGCCTCACTTTATACTCGCTCAGATCGTAAATTCAATACGCTTAAAGGATTGAATGAACAAGTTATGCGTTGCCAAAATTCTGTTGGTGCAAACTGGTTTGATGATCAAATTGCTGATGTCGTAGAATATCTCAATACAAATTATTATAAAGTGAAATAAGTGCTGTTATGGCAAAGCGCCATTTAAACCGCCGCCAGGAATGGCGTATTAAAAAAATTCAGGATGAACGCTTATCCCGGGCAAGTGGCAAGCAATCCCGATTAGTAAAAAATATCAAGCAATTACAGGATACACTCTATCATGGCATTGTAGTCAGCCATTTTGGTGTATCTTTAGACGTAGAAGAAGCAGAGAGCGGTATAATTTATCGTTGTGGCTTACGACAAAATATTGATTCAATCGTTTGTGGTGATAAGGTCATCTGGCAGAAGATTGATAATCTTCCGGAAAATGAACTTATTCAGGGTATTATCACCGCACTGCAAGCAAGGTCAAGCGTTCTTGCACGCCCTGATTTTAATGGTCAAATGAAGCCTGTTGCAGCCAATGTTGATCAAATGCTCATCGTCACCTCTCCCGTCCCGGAAATAAATGAAGGTTTAATTGACCGATACATGGTTGCTGCCGAGCTCTCTCATATCCAGGCAGTTTTAATTTTAAACAAAATTGATACCCTTTCTGATGGGCAAAGAGAACTATTAGAGCAAAGGATTAAAGTTTATCAGGATATCCATTATCCAGTCATTTTTACCAGTGCCAAAACTCAAGATGGACTAGAAAAACTTTATTCACAATTAACCAATAAAACCAGTGTTTTTGTTGGTCAATCTGGCGTAGGTAAATCCTCATTAATAAATGCATTTTTACCGGAAGCACAAATCAAAGAAGGTGAAGTCTCTAAAAAAACAAACAAAGGAACTCATACAACAAGTATTTCAAGGCTTTACAACCTAAAATTAAAGCAAAACATAGAAAATAGTCAGTTAATAGATTCACCAGGTGTACGTGAGTTTGGACTATGGGATATTCAAAAAGAAGATGTCATCCATGGTTTTGTCGAGCTACAGCAATACGCCCACAATTGCCGTTTTAGAAACTGTCAGCATTTAAATGAACCTGACTGCGGTTTACTCAATGCCCTGGAAGATAATAAAATTCATCCCCTCAGACTGGATAGTTATCACAGAATTGTTGATTCCTTATAATGACCCAACAATAAATCACCTGCAATCCCCTTCTGACCATTTTTATATTCAAACTCACCTATCTGGGCAATGGTATCATATTGGTTAATGGCCTGATTATGATCAGAATATCCTGTACTAATTGATGCAATACCCGATTCATTTAAACTTGATAATTGCTGTTGCTGATTATTGTCCATGGAAAATAATTGTAATTGATCATAAATAGCATCTGATGAATCGATTTTATCATCCTTATTCTCATCATAGGAGGCTAGTTCTGCAAAACCATGTTGATAGCCATTACTATCTCCAAATAATTCTTTAGCACCATCAATCATACCATTTCCATTTTTATCATAGGTAAGAAAAGCATCACCGCCGCTGACAAAACTGCTTTTTTCTTTAATACCATCACCATTGATATCAAAGAGCACTCCATTTTCTACGCCTGTCGTACGTAAGCCATCACCATTTAAGTCCAAGTGCCAGAGGATCACTTTTTTCTACTTCTGCAGTTTCTGTTACCTGCATCGAAAATGATAAACTGGCTTGTTCACGTGTTTCTAATGAAACATCACTTCTGCTTGTTTCAGTATTTTTAGATAGATTCATGGCCTTCTCAGAAATTGAAAGAAAATCATTTTTTGTTTGTTCAGTCAAAGCATCATCGGAACTTTCGGTGCTTTTCAAGATAGTTTTCTTTTCATTATCACCTTCTGATACTTCTTTTTTAAGCAATATTTTCTTAATGATTTGATAATCTACTGTGGACCCCATTGTCAAGACAACTCAATTAAAAAATAAGATATAAAATATCCATTATTATTTTTACTATCATGCAGCCAGTTTTAATTCTGGAGCAACTTCTTTCATCACACCATATATTTCTGCAGGTGTTTTTC
>JAUJGA010000270.1:0-7538 GCA_042095675.1 Gammaproteobacteria bacterium | reverse complement strand
CCACCCCCGACAGTGTATTCTTTTCCTCTGTTCAGATCGCTATGGATCAATTTGATCGTTTAAGACTATAATCTGACTGCAATCAACAAAATACTGTCATTTTTAAAAATGTGGCTTAAAATACCTGTCAAGTGTTTTTTTCATCTTTTTTAATTTCAATTACGCTGAATATTTACAAAAATATTTAATGTTATAGGCTATTTTTAATCTCCTGACTTAATTGGTATACAGCCATTGAATATAATGTACTATGATTATAGCGAGAAATCACATAGAAATTTTTATAGCCCAGCCAGTATTCATTGTTATTTTTTTGCTTTAACCACAATAAAATTGCTGCAGTTTTATCATCGACCTGAGTCTCACCAACAACACCTTTTTGTCGAAATTCAGCAACACTCAACTTGAGTTTACAACTGCGGCGACAACTATCTTTTTTAGTCAACGTTGTTGATTTTGACAAGTTGACCTGATCTGCAACAGGTTGATCTTTCTTCCAGCCATGGCGTTTAAAATAATTTGCTACACTGCCAATAGCATCCTCATTATTAGTCCAAATATTTTTTTCTCCATCACCATTAAAATCAATGGCATAACTTTGAAAACTACTGGGTATAAATTGTCCCATACCCATAGCACCGGCATAAGAACCTTTTTTACTTAAAGGATCGAATTTCTGATCCTTACTCATGACCAGAAAATGTTTTAATTCCCCACGGAAAAATTTACTACGCTTGGGGTATCTAAATGCTAGAGTTGATAGAGCATCCATTACCCGATAACTGCCTTGCAGACGGCCATAAAAAGTTTCGACACCTATAATTGCTACAATAATTTCTGCCGGTACGCCATAAACTTCCTCAGCATATTTAAGCACATTAGTATTTTCCTGCCAGAATTTTACGCCCTGTTTAATGCGCTTATCGGTAAGGAAAATTTTTCTATACTCATACCATGCTTTACTTTTTTCCGCAGGTCTGCTCATGGCATCAATAATTTTTTGCTTTATTTGAACCTGTTTAAATAAGCTTTCTAATTCACTCTGTTTAAATCCATGCTCACTGACCATTTCATTAATAAATTTCTGTACATCTGGTATATCAACGACTTGCTCTGTAGCAAATACATGACTAAATGAACATAATGATAAAACTAAGGTAATAAGTCCCAGAATATTTTTTGATTTTCTAATTAACATTGATAGTTCCTTTACTATTAATATATAAATGACTTTATGTTTGACTGAAGGATCTTAAATAAGGTTAGTGTGCCAACATTTTTCTATGTGTATGAATGGACATTAAGATTCCAAAACCAGCCATAATTGTCACAATGGATGTTCCACCATAACTCACCAGAGGCAGAGGTACACCGACAACAGGTAAAATACCGCTCACCATACCAATATTGACAAAAATATACACTAAAAAAGTCAGCACGATACTTGCCCCTAATAAACGTGAAAAAGTACCATGGGCCTGAGTGGTTATATAGATACCACGTAATACAATAAACAGATAAATAGCCAGTAAAACAAGAATTCCACTAAAGCCAAATTCTTCGGCAAATACTGAAAAAATAAAGTCTGTATGACGTTCAGGTAAAAACTCTAAATGTGATTGTGTACCATTGAGCCAGCCTTTGCCAAAACTACCTCCTGAACCAATGGAAATTTTTGACTGGATAATATGATAACCACTGCCCAAAGGATCAGATTCAGGATTAAACATTGTCAAAACTCTCTGTCGCTGATAATCCCGCATCAGGAAAAACCACATCGGTATGGTAAAAGTTGCACCAGCAATAATAAAAGCTAATATTAGTTTCCAGGAAACACCAGACATAAAAATCACAAATAAGCCGGCACTGGTCACCAGTAAAGAAGTACCTAAATCCGGTTGTTTTGCTATTAATAAAACCGGTATCATTAAGATAATAACAGCTACTAGTAAACGTTTTTTATTCGGGGGAATCATCTCCCTTGCTAGAAACCAGGCTAACATCATAGGTACTGCTAACTTCATCATTTCAGACGGTTGAAAACGAAATAAGCCCATGTTTAACCAGCGTTGTGCACCTAGTGCTTTGGTTCCCACCAATAACACTGCAATCAGCATAATAAGCACTGCCAGAAAAGTAATTGGAGACCAGCGACGTATACTATCCGGGGAAATTTGAGCCAGAGTAATCATAACAACAAAGGCTATACCCAGACGAATCCCCTGACGCTGCATCAATGCCATATTTTCACCACTGGCACTATATAAAATCACCTGACCCAAAATAATCAGAACGATAAGTCCCATTAATAAGGAAAAATCAATGTGAAGACGAAAAAAGAAGCCTTGTTGTGAAGCACGACTAGCCATTTTCATGCTCCTTATGTTTTGTTTGTAAGCTACTTCTTGTTTCATGAGTACGTTCCGTAGCTTTTATAGCAGTCTCTTTTTTAGCATTAGCTTTTATTACTTTAGGCTTCTTGATTGGGGATGAATTGAGTTCTTCATCACTGAACTGACTTAAATAAGACTCTATAACTTGACCAGCAATAGGTGCTGCCACTGAACCGCCATGCCCTCCATTTTCAACCACAATAGCAATAGCAATCCTTGGATGCTTCACTGGTGCAAAGGCCATAAATAATGCATGATCTTTTAAACGTTCATCAATTTCATCTTCATTATATTTTGCATCCTGTGACACTGTAAACACCTGCGCTGTACCTGTTTTTCCAGCAATTTGATATCTTAATTCCGGCTTATTTAATCGCCTTGCTGTGCCGCGTGCACTATGAATTACATTTGTCATAGCTTGATAAATATGTTGCCAGTTGGAGTTCTGATTAATGGCAACTTTTCTTTGAATTTTTGGCTTAATCTGTATAGTTTCTGTGGCTGATATTTTAATTGATTTTACCAATTGGGGCTGATAGTGTGTTCCACCATTGGCCAATGTTGCAGTGGCTAAAGCTAATTGAAGAGGTGTCACTAATACATAACCCTGTCCAATACCTGCAATCACTGTTTCACCCGGATACCAAACCTGGTTACGAGCTTCTTTCTTCCATTTTTTAGAAGGCATTAAGCCTCTTCTTTCTCCCAAAATATCAATACCTGATTTTTCTCCAAAACCAAATAAAGTCATAAAGTCATGCATTCTATCAATACCTAACTGAAAAGCTAAATCATAGTAAAAGACATCACAGGATTGCACAATTGACTTATTGATATTTGTTTTTCCATGTCCCCATTTTTTCCAGTCACGATATTTATGAGCCTTACCTTTGAGACGATAAAAGCCAGGGCAATAAATCTGATGCTCCTGATCAATCACATTTAATTCCAGGCCTGCCAATGCCATAAAAGGCTTGATTGTAGAGCCTGGAGGATAATTGCCAAGTACTGTACGATTATACAAGGGACGTTTCCATGAAGTATTTAATTCTCTATAGGTTTTTACATCAATACCATTTACAAACAAGTTGGCATTATAATTGGGCATACTGAGCATAGCGAGAATATGTCCAGTATTAGGATCAATGGCGACTAATGCACCACGCTTACTGGCAAATGCTTGCGTGGATAATTTTTGTAATTCAATGTCTAAATTTAAGGTAATATCATTACCTGGAATAGGATTTTTTCTTTCCAGCACTCTTAATACCCTACTCTTAACATTGGTTTCAACTTTTTGGAAACCTACAGTACCATGCAGGTGTTCTTCATAGGAGCGTTCTATTCCTAATTTACCAGTATGAGTTGAACCGCTATAATTAGTTGGGGATAAAGTTTTTAATTCTTTTTCATTAATACGCCCGACATAGCCAACCACATGTGATGTTTCAGTTCCAAACGGATAAAAACGACTCAATTCAGCTTGAATCTTAACCCCCGGAAGCTTATGCAGATTAACTGAAATTATGGCCACCTCTTTATCATTCAAGCGGAATTTAAGTGGAATACCTTCAAAACGCCGTTTACGTCTAACTTCTTTTTTAAATTTTTTAATATCAATATCACGAATCTCAACCAACTCTGAAATTTGTATAATTAGTTGATCAATATCTGTAGTTTGTTCTGGTGTGACCTGAAGGGTATAAGAAGGTAGATTTTCAGCTAGTATAATGCCATTACGATCATAAATTATCCCCCGTGTTGGAGGAATGGCCTGTACTGATACGCGGTTATTTTGTGATAAAGTCGTAAAATGTTCATGATTAGTGATTTGCAGATAGAACAGACGGTAAACTAGTAGAGAAAATAAAATAAATGCCAATAATATAGCGATAATACTGCGATTATAAAAGATTCTCAGTTCGGTAAAATGATCCGCAATACGATGTCTTTCATGCATTTAGTTAACACCATAAACACGGCGAATATTACACATAAGAAAGAATATCCATGGCCAGCACAACATACTAATAAGAGATGAAACCCAATATGACCAGTCACCTCTGACATTACCAGTAATGCCATTGATCCATAAAAGAATTATCTGTGATAATGTCACTAATAATAAAATAATCAGTGACTGCTGAAATAAAGGATAAAGGCGAATACGGGCATGCAACTTATATGCTAGATAAGCCACAGTAGCAAAGGTTAGTGCGTGTAAACCCAATAAACTGTCAGTATGAATATCTAAAAAAAATCCTACCAGCCAACCGCTAAAAACACCAACTCGATGAGGTACAGCAATACACCAGTATATGAGTAATAAGATAAGCCAATGTGGTCGATAAATTTCTAAATTATCAGACACGGGGATCATCGTCAGAATAAAAGCAACAATGAAGCTCACTAAAATAACAATACCACCATGATATGCAGGCTTATGGCTCATCTTTAGCCTGCTCTAGTTGATTGACTTGAACAGCCTTAGTGTTTGATGTTGTTTCTTCTCCCTGCATGACCAGCAATACTTCGCGGCTTTGTTCCAGATGTGCCGATGCCTGTGCAGTAATTTTTGCAAAGGATTGTCCGGGATCACGCTTTATCTCTACCACTATGGCAACCGGATAACCTTCCGGAAAACGTCCGCCTAAACCAGAAGATATTAATAAATCACCAACTTTAACATCAGTATTATTAGGTAAATTTTGAATTTCCAGAAAGTTAGCTGAACCAGTACCGTACAAAATAGTTCTGATACCATTACGATTATTCTGTACCGGAATCGCATGAGAAGGATCTGTGATTAAGATAGCCGTACTTGAAGCTAATCCTGGATGAACAATTTGTCCCATAATACCATAGGCATCTAATATTGGCTGGCCTGAGTATATACTACTAAATTGACCTTTATTTATGATGAACTGACGCTTATAGGGATCTAGATCAACTCGAATAATTTCTGCAATCAGCATTTGATATTGTAATTTTCTAGAAGATTTTAATAGTGAACGCAGGCGAATATTTTCTGCCTGAAGTGAGGTGAATTTTTGCAGTTGTGCTTTTAACAGAAGATTTTCACTACGATAATCTTCTTTTTCATCTAATAAAACCTGATGAGAATCAAATTGATTATTAAACCAGCTACCCATATCAGCAGGAATCGCTGCAATAGTTTGCATAGGATAAAGAAACAAAGAGAAAACACCCCTAAAACCATTAAGCATACTGGTTCGTTGATCGGTTATCAGCATAATAATGGAAAAAACCATTACAAAGATCAACCGAGCCAGATAGGAGGAATCCTCATCAAATAAATGTTTAATTTTATTATCCTGCTTTTAAGAATATCTGGTAATATAAACGAACTAACCTTTATTCAAGGCTAAATAAATCTGTACCCAGAGTGTCCATCATTTCCAGAGCCATACCACCGCCACGGGCAACGCAGGTTAAAGGATCTTCTGCTATCATCACTGGCAAGCCAGTTTCTTCCGATAAAAGGCGATCCAAATCTCTTAATAAGGCACCACCACCAGTTAGTACCATACCTTTTTCTGCAATATCAGCACCTAATTCAGGAGGCGTTTGTTCCAGAGCAATTTTTACTGCTCCGACAATACCAGATAAAGGCTCCTGAATAGCTTCGAGGATTTCATTACTATTTAGAGCAAAGCTTCGTGGTATACCTTCAGCCAGATTACGCCCACGCACTTCAATTTCTAATAATTCATTACCCGGATAAGCTGAACCAATTTCTTTTTTAATTCTCTCTGCTGTTGCTTCACCAATTAAACTACCATAATTACGGCGTATATAGGCAATAATGGCTTCATCAAAGCGATCACCACCGATGCGAATAGATTCAGAATAAACAATACCACTGAGTGATAAAATACCCACTTCCGTAGTACCACCACCAATATCTACCACCATAGAGCCATTGGCTTCACTCACCGGCATACCTGCACCAATTGCAGCTGCCATTGGCTCTTCAATCAAATATACCTCACGGGCACCTGCACCTAGAGCTGATTCTTTAATTGCTCTACGTTCTACCTGTGTTGATCCACATGGAACACAGACTAAAACTCGGGGACTGGGTTTTAAAAAACGATTTTCATGTACTTTATGGATAAAATGCTGCAGCATTTTTTCTGTTACAGTGAAATTCGCAATCACCCCATCTTTTAAAGGTCGAATAGCCTCAATATTTCCTGGAGTTCGGCCTAACATCAGTTTGGCTTCTTCACCAACTGCTGAAACTATTTTTTCATTAGTTGAATATTCCTGACGAATAGCAACCACTGAAGGCTCATTAAGTACAATCCCTTGTCTTGGAATATAAATTAGAGTATTCGCTGTTCCCAGATCAATAGAGAGATCATTAGAAAAAATACCTTGTAAACGGCCGAATCCAAACATAACTGGCGTGTTTCCCTTATTTTAGGCAGGTTAGGTAGCTTCTGCCGGGTTAAATTAACTGTATTGATAGTATAAATGTCGAAGCTACCCAGTGTCAGTGAAGTATTTTGACATATAACCTCGCATTTTATGAATAATATGAAAAAATGTCCAATTTTCATTGCTTAATTACTGCTATATTTTGCAAATTTATGGTAACTTATGCACCTTAAACGAATTTCTAGCCTGTTTTTCATAAACTGGCTAGTAAACATTGAACAAATATGGGAGTTACTGATGTCCAAGTTGGATAAAAGTGATGTTGAAAAAATTGCCTTTTTAGCGATGTTAGGGATAAATGCTCAGGATATTCCAGAATATGCCACCAATTTATCAAATATATTAGATTTGGTTGAACAATTGGATTCAGTGGATACCGATAATATCAAACCAATGTCACATCCTCTCGATAGTGTGCAGCGTTTACGAGTAGATGAAGTCACCGAAGTGAATGATCGGGATAATCTTATGTCTCACTCACCTGAAGTGGCAGATGACTTATTCCTAGTACCACGAGTTGTCGAATAAATTATTAAACTATTTGTAACTATTCAGCATAATTGAAATTAAAAAAGATGAAAAAAACACTTGACAGGTATTTTAAGCCACATTTTTAAAAATGACAGTATTTTGATTGCAGTCAGATTATAGTCTTAAACGATCAAATTGATCCATAGCGAT
>JAUJGA010000269.1:0-2511 GCA_042095675.1 Gammaproteobacteria bacterium | reverse complement strand
CTGGCCTTTAATCGCTTCAATGGCTACTTTTGCTTTAAACTCATTACTGAATGATTTTCTCTTTCTGCTCATTTTTCGTTCCCCGTTAGGTTAGCTCTTATATCTTAACCTATTGTCCAGTTTTCGGGGTCCACTATATTTCACAGGATAAAGTTATCTCTAATCCAAATACTATAGAACAAACAGATATTAAAGATCGGGGTGGATATATTTCTCTCATTGGAACAACTTCAAGTGGTGAACTTGGCTGGGTTTCTTTATCAGACTTTAAAGGTAAGGTAGTCGCAATTTATTTTGGCTACACCAAATGTCCCGATGTATGCCCTACTAACCTTAGTTTTTTGTCCAGTGCAATTGCCCAGCTTAGTCCTGAGAAAAAGAAAAATTTCCAAAGTATTTTTATCAGCGTTGATCCAGGGCGTGATACTCAGGAAGTTCTAGGGAGTTACGTCAAATACTTCGATGATCAGATGATAGGCCTCAGTGCAGCTCCTGATGATTTAGATCATGTCGTTGCTCAATATGGTGCCTATTACGAAAAAGTCCCTTTTTCTAATTCAGCTCTTATGTATGGAATAGACCATACCTCAGAAACTTATATTGTGGGTAAAGACGGAAAATTAATAGCTATTTTAGATCATGCAAGCCCATCAAAAAAAATACTGGAAATCATTCGTAAAGCAATGAAATAATAAATATTAATGCAAGTATTATGGTATTCACTTAGATTATTCTAATCTCAAAATAAAGGACCATTTAGTTTTGACTCAACTATTTTTAATCATATCTAAATCCGGCAAACCATAACTATCAGTATTTTGAGACTTGAAATCAATCTCATATGAAAGGGTATTTAAGATCAAATCCAATACTTTAACAGAGACAGCGACAACTTCACCTCTCTCCAGTTTGCCCAGAGTAACACGGCTTATTCCAGCCATTTTTGCCAGTTGAAGCTGTGTAATATCTTTATCTTTTCTAAGTTTTTTTATCTTTGTTCCAATCTCTAATAATCTCAAGGGGTAGCTCCTTATGCTGTGTTTGCTCCAGCGAAAATTCCCATGTTGTTATCATTTTTGAACCAATCTCAGCAAAACCCTTATTATTTGTTATATATTGCTTAAGTTCAAAAATACTTTCTTTCAAAGCTACAATACATTCATCATAATATTGATTACTTTGTGTTAATGAAAAAAAACAATGAATCATGGCAAATTTAATTAACTCATTTTTACCCGGCCAGATTTTTTTTCCAAATAAGGTCAATGCAGGTTTATCTTTATAAATATAAACACAGGTATTAATAATGTCATAGGCCGGTGAATAACTAATAACATTAATATCTTTGTCATACAATACACCAAAATTTTTTAAATGCGCATCACCATTTTTCAACAAATAATTCATTACAATGGTTTTATAAAAGCCTCTCATGGATTCAGTTTTATTAGTTGTAACGGCATAGATAATTTTTGCTATTGACTCATAACTTCCATTATATTTTTCATCTTTATTTTTCCCCTGCAGCACTAATATTTCTTCAAAACCAAGAAATTTATCCGTTGATTTTTTATAATTAAAGCGCTCAACCAGTAAAAACTTATTATTTTTTGAAAGTAGAATATTAGGTATTGTGACACCTGATTTTTCAACTGCTTTGAGACAAAAATATTCATTTAAAGCCAATTCAGGATATTCACTACCCCATGTTTTAATAATATATTCTTTAGTGGTCAGTAGAGTTTTATCTTCAAGCACAGCTAATGTTTTTGGTTGTACTCCGGATATTGAATTTTTATGAAGAAATGTTTTCAGTATTTTTGAAAAAGTATCTTCATTATCATTTTCCAGAACATCCTGAATATTGATACTCCCAAAATGATGTTTTTTGATGGGACTTTTATAACAAAGACGCCCCTGTATATTTGAACTCAAATATGAAAAAATTAAAAAATCATCAATATAGCCATATTCTTTACTCAATAAGTTTTTAAATATTTCAAATAAATATCCTTCTGGAAGATTCATATCAAAAATAGGATGAAGTTTGTATTCCCAAAGATACGTAGACTTTCTATAGGGCATAATTAAGGAAATAGGAGAGGTATTTTTAGTATAGTTAAAAGCATATCGATTTTTATCTTTTTCAAAAAACAGTTCACCTACTTTTTTATTTGCTATTAATACATCAATGTTTTTCACAATAGCACCTTACAAAATGATAATAATAACTTACATTATAAATATATTTTATAAAATGTAAAGTATTCTTATCCTTACTGCTGTTTTTAAACAAATTTATCAGTCCATATCAGAGCAGGAAGCCAGTATGGAACTTGAGAAGTTTACAGAAAAATGGGATGAGAAATATCCCCAAATTAGCCGTTCATGGCAGAAGAACTGGACTAATCTGATTACTATTTTTGATTATCCAGCAGATATTCGTAAAGTCATTTATACGACCAATGCAATAGAATCTTTAAACAGCGTTATACGTAAATCTGTTAAGAC
>JAUJGA010000268.1:0-4636 GCA_042095675.1 Gammaproteobacteria bacterium | reverse complement strand
CCACAACTCACTTTTGTTGCTTGTGTTGGGTGCATAGCATCCATAAATAATATCGTTTCATCAGTTAATTGCGACTTTAAATTATTATACTCTTTAATAAATTTAGCTTGCTTTTGAGTATCAAATTTATGAGGGACTCCCGTAGGCTGCTTGTAACTAAAACCATGCTGGTGAAGCCATTTATTTAAACCGGAAATACTAAAGCGTACCTCACATATTGCCCAAATATAATTAACTATTTGATATGAATAACGATAAGTAGTCTCTTCAAGGTGATTAACTATTAATTCTATTTGTTCAGTACTTAAATATGATTGAGAACCACCATTTTCAGGCTTTAGTTTTTTCTTGTTAATAAAGTCATCAATATGTCTGGTAATGCTTGTTTCATGTAAACGTAAAGCTTGTGATATCATCTTGGTTGACCAACCTTCTGAGCAAAGCAATACTGCTTTAATTCGATCATAAACACGCTTATCACGACTGGCATCATGAAGCGCATCTAAATCAACTTTTTGTTCTGCTGTTAACCTTATTTATTTCATAAGGTATATAATGATCCTTATATTTTTATAAATCAAGCACCTTCATTGATCAGAGGTATATATGTAGGTTTATATAGTTAATAACTGTTTCAGGTGTAATCTCAGTATAACATTCTGGGCTAATATTGTTTTTTTCTTTATTGCACTGTTTTTTAAAGCAGGGTGAGCACTGTATGTTACTAGTAAGATGATGTTGATTGTTGCCATAGGTGCCGGTTAGACCAGGGCTAGTAGGACCATAGATTGCTATAGTCGGTTTATCTAATGCTGCGGATAAATGAGCTAGTCCTGTGTCCACAGCAACTATTGTATCAACTCTGGATATTTCATCGGATAGTTCATTAATGTTCATTTTTTCTAATACTTTTACAAATTCAGGCTTATGATTGGATTTTTTAATATTGATAGCACGCTGATATTCAATATCATTGCCCCATGGCAGAATAACTTGAAAATCTTTATCTGTTAATAAATTGGATAATTTAATCCAGTATGTTTCTGGCCAGTATTTAGTGTCCCAGGTAGTTCCATGCAGGAATAAAATAGTTTTCATATCAGTGGTAGAGCTATTTTCCTGTGTTTTGGAGGAATTTCTTTGGCTGATACCATAATCTAATGGCAGATCTTTTAATGAATAATTTAGGCTCTGGGCAAAAAGTGTTCGAACTCGTTCAACAGCATGCATTTTTTTATTAACAGCCTGAGGATGATCATAAAAATAGGCAGCTAAAGGTTCTCGGGCAGATTTTTTGTCCAGTCCATAAGTTGTGCCATTGGTGTAGCGTGTAATCCATGCACTTTTTAATAGGCACTGAGCATCAATGACTGCATCATAATGAGTTTGATGAGTTATCTGCTTAAAATTCTGCCACTCTTTTCTCTCAATGTCAGCACCTTTATTATGCATAAGAATTTTTAGAAATTTTTTACGCCAGCGTCGAATGGCTATGGGAATTACCTGATTAACTACAGGATGCCAGCGAGGAATTTCAGAAAAATTCTCTTCTACAATCCAGTCAAACTGTACATTTCCAAGGGCTTTTTTGGCATCACTTAATGCAGGCAGTGTGTGTATCACATCACCCAATGATGAGGTTTTTATAATCAGTACTTTTTTACCTGAAGCCTTTTTTGTCAAGAGAAGTACTCCATGGCTTGCAGGACTAATTTCGGTGATAATTTTTCCAGGCAGTCAGTATGTTCTAAAGGGCAGGTTCTCTTAAAACAGGGACTGCAGTCCATATTTAAATTAACCATTTTGCATTGTTTTCCCAACGGGGGAGTAAATGTAGGATCGCTGGAGCCATAGATTCCAACGACATTAACTCCAAGCGCTGCTGCCATATGCATTAATCCGGAATCATTACTCACTACAGCATGACTAATAGACATTAAATCAATAGCTTCTGATAAAGCTGTGTCACCACATAAGTTAGTCATCTGATCTTTTAAAGAAGAATCAGAAAGCTGCTGAGAAATTGATTCGCCTATGGTCCTGTCTTTTTCTGAACCAAATATCCAGACCTGCCAGCCCTCATTAATTTTTTCTTTGGCTAATGTAGCATAATGCCTGGCAGGCCATTGTTTTGCAGGACCATATTCAGCCCCTGGGCATAATGAAAGTATAGGCTTATCGGTATTGAGTTGAAATTTATCCAGAGCTAAAGAGACTTTGTCATAATTGACCTTTAAAGCAGGAATGGGGATATTTTTTAGTAGGAAATTTTCTTTGTTATCCATTTCTGACTTATTATAGGCCAAGGCAGAAAATCTTTGTACAGTCATTGTTAGGCGGGATTTATCTAACTTGCGTATATCATTAAGTAGGCCATAACGCATTTCACCGACAAAGCCGGTTCGTTTAGGAATGGATGCCCAAAATGGCACTAAGGCAGATTTTAAGGAATTAGGTAATAAAATAGACTGATCGTATTGAGAGGTTACAAGAGATTTTCCTAATTGATAACGGGCTTTTAATTGTAGCTGACCATGTCCAAGAGGCATATCAATTATAGAATTGACTTCCGGCATACGTTCCAGTAAAACAGCACTCCATGTTGGTGCCATAACATCTATCTGTATGTGAGTACTTGCCAACTGCTTTAATAGTATAAACAAGCTCTGTGCCATAATCATATCACCGACCCAGGATGGGCCAATGACTAATATCTTTTTTATGCCAGCCAGCTGTTGTTTCACATTTTCAAGCTGTATTGTGCACTACAATAAGTACAGTTAGCCTGGCCGCCATTTTCTTTAATGGGTAAATAAACTTTAGGATGTGAATTCCACTGACTCATGCACGACATAGGACAATGTGCTGGCAATTCAGATTCTTTCAGTTCATAACGATTACTTGAATTAGGCGTTAGTAATTCTTCACTATTTTCTTTTTGCATTTTTATTCCTACTTAGAATCGTTCACGATCTTTAATCAATTTACTATTTAACCAATGTCTGCCATTGAGGATTTTGTTTACGGCGACCATTTACTTGATCAAAGTACATGCTTTGAAGTTTCTCTGTAATAGAACCTCGTCCGCCTTCGCCAATCTGACGATTATCTAATTCACGAATAGGAGTAACTTCAGCTGCAGAACCAGTAAAAAATGCCTCATCTGCAGTATACACTTCATCTCGTGTAATACGTTTTTCTTTGACTTCATAGCCCAACTCAGCAGCCATCTGAAATATTGTATCACGTGTAATACCTTCCAAAGCAGAGGTGAGATCTGGTGTATACATTTGGCCATTACGCACTATAAATATATTTTCACCGCTACCTTCAGCGACAAAACCATCGACATCTAGTAGTAATGCTTCATCATAGCCGTCTGTCAGAGCCTCCTGAAGAGCCAGCATAGAATTCATATAATTGCCATTGGCTTTGGCTTTACACATAGTGATATTCACATGGTGGCGAGTAAAGGAAGAGGTACGTATACGTATGCCTTTTTCCAGATTTTCTGCCCCCAGATAAGCACCCCATTCCCATGCTGCAATCATCACATGTACTTTTAAATTATCTGCACGCAGGCCCATACCTTCACTGCCATAAAAAGCCATAGGACGAATATAGGCTGAATCCAGATTATTTTGTGCAACTACAGCCTTAGTGGCTTCATTAATCGTTTCTTTATCAAAGGGCATGGGCATATTTAATATATGTGCTGAGCGAAATAAGCGATCAGTATGTTCCTGTAAGCGAAAAATAGCTGTACCTTTGTCTGTATGATAGGCACGCTCGCCCTCAAAAACTCCCATACCATAGTGTAATGTATGAGTTAATACATGGATCTTGGCATCTCGCCAGGGTACCATTTCACCATCAAACCAGATGACGCCATCTCTGTCATCGATAAACATAAGCATATTCCTCAATTCTTAAAATTAATAGAAGCACAATAAATTCCACATTTTACACCATGATGCCCATCACTCCAACAAACAGCATTGTCCAATGTGAAATGATATTGAATTAGCTCAATAGGCAGAAAATATCCACAGCAAAGCCGATCTTCAACAATCAGAACAGCTGCAATTGGATGTTTAACTTACTAGCTAATAAATTATTTAATTTTTCATGCTATGCATTGTTCTTTTTAGTAGGAATCGTTATCAAAAAGTATATTAAGAGATTCAGTAACTAATCCATTATCCCCTATATAAGCAAATGCACTTTCAATTATAGAATAACTGTTTTTCTATCCTGTGCATAAATCCCAAAAATCATCCTGAACCCATGCTTCATTGATAGCCTCTAATGGCTTGGCATGACCAATAGTGTTTTCACAGAAATTTCTTGGGTGATAAGGGTTGTATGGAAACACTATTCTTGCTTCTAGTTTTGCTAAAGGCTCTTTAGCATAAAAATATAAATGATGAATTCGTATAATAAGTGCATGACCTCTGATAGTAGCTAAGCAAACACCCTGTAAATCAAACAAGAATCAGGGTTACAATGCCAGGTTACGACACCAACAGCAGAGGCTACAAATGAGCTATAAACACCTGAGTCTTGAAGAAAGACATTATATCAAAATATCACTAAGAAACGAAGATAATCATGAAGTAATTGCAGAATCACTTGA
>JAUJGA010000267.1:0-4119 GCA_042095675.1 Gammaproteobacteria bacterium | reverse complement strand
GATCAATTAAAATCCATTTCTCAAATTGAACACTCAAGACATCGCAGTGTACATGGTTTTATGCTCAATTTAATGGGTTCACTGATTGCTTATTGTCATAAAGAGGCTAAGCCTACAATAACTGTTAGCGTTAATGATATGAAAACATTGAATATTTGATTGTACATTAGTATTTTCTTATCCAGATCTGGGGTTAATTAGAAATTTGTCTTACTTCATTGTTAACTATTGAAATTGGTAATACTGCTTAATAATCATTATTTCTATGTTCAGCTAAAGCTTGCAAATTTATAACACTGATAATTATGGACAGCGAGGATCACCTTTTTGCATCCAGCGAATTAAAAAGTCCAGAATATGCAATGGTTCACAACCATGACTATCCTCACAAATGAAATCCCATTGTGGTTCGGCTTGTTGATGACAATCAAGACAATTACCACCAAATTTATTGAACACCTGAGTCGTACCACGAACTTTTATTTTAGATCCCTTGTCTGAAACTATCAGTTCAAAAAACTCCCAGTCATTGGTTTTTTTACTCCAGCCTTTATTATGCTTAATCATAACCTCAGTAGGAATTAACTGCACCACTGAACCTGGTGGATAAAATGCACCTTCTGGCTGATTTGCAGCAGCAATCGTATCATCTAAGTCATCCAGTAAATTATCAACAAAGAAACCTCGAACTTGATGCATTTTTTTTAAACAGATAAAAGTCTGCTCATTTATTGGTATTTCTTTACTGCTATCGATTGTATTATCCCGATGAGGATCTACAGGTGATTCATCATTAGATGCAGCCATTATACAGCCGCTGATAACCAACACTAATAAATAAAAAAGTGATTTCACAAATGGATGACCTTTCAATATAATCATTGCATTTTTCTTTTATCAGAAGCTAAAACTGATACAGATTTTAATCTATTGGTAGTTTTCAATATACACCAGTTTAGCGGGCATTAATAACAATGAGAAACATAATTCAGGGAAATATATTAATAAAATTCGATTAATACTATTAAAATACCGACATTCAAGTGTAAAATCACTCCCATGACTTTAATTATTTTACAAAACTCAGGAAATTATAAAATGTCTGTTAGTTCATCAAAGCAAAAAATTATTTATACATTAACTGATGAAGCACCTGCATTAGCCACGCAATCATTACTTCCCATTATTAAATCATTCACAAAACAGGCAGGCATTCAGATAGAAACTAAAAACATTTCCCTTGCCTCACGAATTTTGGCTTATTTTCCTGAATATTTAAGTGATAAACAGAAAGTGTCTGATGCCCTCGGTGAACTAGGGAGTTTGGTTAAGGAAGCAGATACCAATATCATTAAACTGCCTAATATCAGTGCATCTTTACCACAACTTAAGGCTGTTATTAAGGAATTACAAACTCAGGAATTCAATATACCTGATTATCCGGATACACCTAAGGACGATACTGAAAAAGATATTCAAAGTCGTTATGATAAGATTAAGGGCAGTGCGGTTAACCCGGTATTACGTGAAGGAAATTCTGACCGCCGTGCACCCAATTCAGTAAAGCAATATGCACAAAATAATCCTCATTCAATGGGGCAATGGCAGGCAGATTCAAAAACTCATGTATCCAGTATGAGTTATGGGGATTTTTATGCCAGTGAAAACTCTTTAACACTAAAAAATGATAGTCAATTTAAAATTGAACTGACTACTAAGAATGATGAAACGCTATTGTTAAAAGATTATTCTCCTTTCTTAAAAGGTGAAATTATTGATACTTCAGTAATGAGCAAATACGCCTTGCGTGAATTCTTTACACAACAAATCACAGAGGCAAAAGAGCAAAATATTCTACTTTCTTTACATCTTAAAGCAACAATGATGAAAGTATCTGATCCTATTATTTTTGGTCATGCTGTTTCAGTCTATTTTACAGAAGTTTTTAAAAAGCATCAGACTATTTTTAATGAATTGGGGGTTAATGCTAATAATGGCTTGGGGGATTTATTAAATAAAATTAAAAACTTATCTGCCGATCAGCAAACCATAATACTAGCAGACATTCAGGCATGTTATGATTCACAAGCAGAATTGTCGATGGTTAATTCAGCACAGGGTATTAGCAATTTACATGTCCCAAGCGATGTTATTATTGATGCTTCTATGCCTGCAGCCATTCGTAGCTCTGGAAAAATGAGGGGCAAAGATAATCTATTGCATGATACAAAAGCATTAATCCCGGATCGATGCTACGCCGGTATTTATCAGCAAACCATAAACTTTTGTAAAGAACACGGTGCCTTTGAGCCTGCTACCATGGGAACTGTACAAAATATTGGCCTAATGGCTCAAAAAGCTGAAGAGTATGGCTCCCATGATAAAACCTTTGAAATATCACATAATGGTATTGTACGAGTTTTAGATAATGCAGGAACTTGTCTTCTGGAACAAAGTGTTGAGCAAGGCGATATCTGGCGTATGTGCCAGGTAAAAGATGCCCCCATTCAGGAGTGGGTAAAGTTGGCCGTTAATCGTGCTCAAGCTACGCAATTAGTAACAATATTCTGGTTGGACAATCACCGTGCCCATGATTTAGAACTTATAGCCAAAGTAAAAAAATATCTTGCTCAATACGATACTTCCAAATTTGATATCAGAATTATGTCGCCTAAAGAAGCTATTAACTTTTCACTGCTTCACATCAAAGAAGGGAAGGATTGTATTGCCGTTACAGGTAATGTATTACGTGACTATCTGACCGATTTATTTCCAATTCTTGAATTGGGTACCAGTGCAAAAATGCTTTCTATTGTACCTTTGATGAATGGCGGTGGCTTATTTGAAACCGGTGCTGGCGGTTCTGCACCTAAACATGTACAGCAATTATTAGATGAAAATCACCTACGCTGGGACTCTTTAGGTGAGTTTCTTGCCTTAGGTGTTTCTCTTGAGCAGCTGGCTAATAATTATGACAATAAAAAGGCTCAGATATTAGCTGATACCCTAGATCAGGCCACCTCACAATTTCTGGATAAAGATAAATCACCATCCCGTCAGTTAGGCGAAATCGATAATCGCGGCAGTCACTATTATCTGGCCTTATATTGGGCACAGGCATTAGCAAAACAAAGCTCTGAACTTGAGTTACAAGCTTATTTTTCTAACATTGCAGGTAAATTAGCAGATAATGAACAGACTATTATGGGTGAGCTTAATGCTATCCAAGGACAGTCTGTTGATTTAAAAGGGTATTATTATCCAGATATGAATATAGTTGAGAGTATTATGCGTCCAAGCAAAACTCTTAATTCAATTATTTCTTAATTTAAGCTCTCCTGAATAATAGAGATCTTCAGGATATTTGGTACAATTAACATGATGCTACAGTTACCTCTTGAGAGCATTATCTATTTTGTTCACAATTTAAAATCTGAATTTGTGTATGGAGATTATTAATTTCTTTTTTTAAATCAAGTACCAGCGCAGAACCTGCCAGATTAATACCGAGGTCCTGTTGCAGATGTTTTACTGCTAGAGCATGTTTCAGACAAGAGGCAGAAAAATGATAATGAATGGTATCCTTTTTTAATGGGTCAATAATACCTTCATCAACCAATTCTATAATCCATTCAGCATGTACGTGACAAGCCCTACTTAATTCGACCAGTGTTAAGGTCAATTGTTCATCATAAACAACTGCTTCAATTATTTGTGTTGTCATTGATCATACTCCCATTTTTTCACGTGGATTAAAGGCAAGTTCTTGCTCCATCTTTTGATAAAATGCTTTGGCGTGTTCTGTGTCACCAGGAGGCAGGGCGATTCTAAGTACAACATATAAATCGCCTAGGATCTTACCTGGAATACCCCGACCTTTTAAACGTAGCTTACGCCCGGATTTTGTTCATGATTTAATCGACTAAAACAAAACCCAACAAAATACTGATGCGAATAAGAACATTACTAAACAAATTTGAATATCTCAAGTTTTTTGTGTATGAAAAAAAATATATTGAGAAAAAATCTCAGCAAGAAATGCTGATTATTGAAATATCAGCTAGAAAAAATGGCAAACCTATCTGCTCTGTTTGTGGAGAACATCATAGTATTTATGAT
>JAUJGA010000266.1:0-6670 GCA_042095675.1 Gammaproteobacteria bacterium | reverse complement strand
CCCTTCGACGTTTGTCTCTTTGGCAAACAATATGTACCGTTTTATGATGCTTATTGACTGATATTTCATTGACTCTTTGTCCTGTTAAACCCAAAATAGAGGGTGAGATGTTTATACTCATATTACCTTTTGCTTATAAAGCTGTCAGAAGCTTTATATTGCAACAGATTTTGTGAGTATTAGCATCTTTATTCACTCATCAAAGCGGAGAAGAGCCGAAATAACTTAGTAACCTAGCCAGGAAGAATTAACCTGTCATGCACTTATTACTTGAATTCAGGATTGCATACTCCTCATTGTTTTGTATAAAGTGAGTGATCTTTTCTTTCGTAAATAGTGAATAGAAATGAGTGAAAAAACATAAATAAATTAAAAATACAAGAAATATGCTTAAGACTATCAGATATTGCACCTGTATTTTATTCATTATTTTATTCATCTCTGTAAATTATAACATAATAAACGAATAATTTGTTTTAGGGTTGTTTTATTGAACGGCTGAGAAAGTTGACTGTCACTACATCACTGGAAAAAAAGAGGATAGCCATTCAAATCGCCTAAAAATCATAGTATAGTTTTGTATATCAACTCGATATATTTCACGATAAAATATAAATTATTACCAGAAGAATAATAGTCTTTAGTTTTTGAAGAAAAACAGCTTAAATGTGAGAGTTCTGTGAGAGTTTTAACTTACACCACTATCAGTCCCTACATAACAATAACTTGACATAATAATTCATGATAAAATTAATCAATAGTAAGTTCTTTTTTCATCTTTTATTGAGTTTGTTTTCTATAATGACTTCTATGTCATTTGCCAGTACCTTTGAATTACCTTTCCAGCCCTATGAAAATGTCATTGGAGACTCACATGAAACTCTATTTTTTGTCTATGCCAAACAGGAAGATACATTATTAGATGTAGCACGTGATTATAATATTGGTCAAAATGAAATTGTGCTGCTTAATCCAACTATTGATCGTTGGATGCCCGGTACACAGGCTCAGATACTGATTCCCAAAAATAGAATATTACCTGATACACCTAGAAAAGGAGTGACCATGAACCTTCCGGAGTATCGTCTCTATTATTTTTCTAAAGATAATAAAACTGTTACTACTCATCCGGTGAGTATTGGCAGACAGGACTGGAATACACCTTTAGGAAAAACAAAGATTGTACAAAAAAAGAAAGATCCTACATGGACACCTCCTATATCAATAAAAAAGGAGCATGCTGCAGAAGGTGAAATCTTACCCGATGTGGTACCTGCAGGTCCTGATAATCCTTTAGGACTATTTGCTATACGTTTAGCAGTGCCGGGTTATTTAATTCATGGCACAAATAAGCCTTATGGGGTGGGGATGCGAGTCAGTCATGGATGTGTGCGTATGTACCCTGAAGATATTGAAAAATTATTTCCTGAAGTGAGGGTAGGAATGCCGGTATATATTGTTAATCAACCAGTTAAGATTGGTTGGTCTAATGAGAAGATTTATATTGAAGTCCATCCACAACTGGAAGGTGAAGAATTAGACTATGAGATTTTATATGTTCAAACTATGGGCTTAATTAAGGAAGCTTTCTTTAAACGTTATCAACAAAAATGGGAAAATCAAAGAAATCTAGTGGTGAATGCAAAGCTACTAAGAGAGGCTTTAGAGCAGAAAGATGGGCTTCCTGTTGCTATTACCCATAAGAATGCGGTTGATTCTGAACCTGCAGAGTCATTATTTTAAGAGCTAGTGGAAAAGTGTTAGGTGTGAGTGCCTAACACTTAGAATCTATGAAACTTATTTCATCATAGATTTTTTAAACATACGATCTAATTTACTATTGGTGTCAACAGCGGTCTGCTCAGCACGGTTAGCAGTAGCTTCAGCTGCTTTAGAACGTTGATTAGCCTCATCAGCTTCAGCTGAAACGGTTGCCATTTGCGCTTTTAATGATTCAATATCTGCTTCTAATTGTGATGTACTGGCACAGCCAATCATAAAAGTAGCAAGAAAAGCGACAGTTGCTAATTGAAAAGTTTTTTTCATTGGTAGAACTCCTTGATATGAATTTATTGGGTAAATGAATCTATTTAACTACTACTATAGTATTTTCTTTAATTAATTTGTCAAGTATTAAAATTTGTTTATTATTTAATGCAATGCAGCCATGTGTCCAGTTTATTGTCTCATGAATTTTTTTATCACCTCTGCCAATGCCATGAATGCCTATCATACCGCCCAAAGATGTGTTTTGAGGAGGCGTTTTTTGATGATTATGAGCATTAATAATATCATTATAAACCTGTTTATTCACTAAACCTTTTTTCAATGCAGTGTGAGCATGTTCCTTTGAAGGGTAATTAAATCCATAAAAAAGATTATAGCGACTTTTTCTATTGATCCAGTTGATTTTATAAGTACCCAGGGGAGTAATATCATCACCACGGTGTTGTTTAAAACCAGCCCCGTTACGGCCAATAGAGATATTTGAAAAACTGCTTAAAGTCGTCTCTCCTGATTTTACAGAAAGTTCAAGTTTCTGTGTGTCGATTAGTATCCAGTTGTTTTCAGCAAAACTTGAAAGGGGGGAAAAAATAAAAATTAAAACTATAAAAACTTTCTGCATTTTTATAACTCAAATTGTGACTGTTTATTAAGATAATAAAGTAAGAATAATACTGGAACGCCCATTAAACTGGCAACCAAGAAAAAATTGGAATAACCAATGCTTTCAACAATGCTGCCTGAATAACCTCCAATCAACTTTGGCATAAGAGTCATAAGAGAGCTGAATACTGCATATTGTACAGCAGTAAAAGAGATATTAGTTAGTCGGGAAAGAAAAGCAATAAAAGCAGCACTGGCTAGTCCTGCTGATAAATTATCTGCAGAAATGACCAGGTATAATAAGGTGACATTATTGCCTGATGAGGCCAGTAACATAAATAAAAGATTAGTAATTACCGTGAGCAGGGCACCCAGAAATAAAATCCTCATAACCCCGAAACGTACAGCTAAAATACCCCCTAAAAATCCTCCTGCAATGGTCATAAATAGGCCGAAGGTTTTAACAACAGAGGCAATTTGTAATTTGGTAAAACCTATTTCCAGAAAAAAAACATTGGAAATAACACCAAGAACAATGTCTGAAACTCTATAAAAACCAATAAAAAGCAATAAAAATAATGCTATTTTTTTTCCATATCGCGTAAAGAAATCACTAATAGGTGCGATATAAGATTCCCGGACCAGATCTTTTTCTACAAAATTAAAATAAACTAATAGATAGGCGAATATGCTAACAGATATAAAGGCTATAATAAACTTCAATAACTCCATAATAAAACTACTGATTGGATCACTACCTAATATTGAAGAAAGTGCTGTTTTTCCTGCACTAATAGGATCTTTTAAAATGATAAAAGTTATAATAAAAACCACAACACACAGAACAAAAAGCATTAAAAATCGAATGTATTGTGCTGTAGTATGTTCTGTTAAATGTGCTGGTTTCTGTCCACGAGCAGCTTCAGGTTCTGGGATTATTATAGTGGTGATAATGCCCACCAACATAAATGATGCCATAGAAAGATAGGTCCAATACCATGCCATATAGCTATAGTTACCATTATCAGAACCAAAATAGCTGGCGAGAATCAGTGCTCCTGCACCAGAGGCCAGCATACCTATTCTATAGCCGGCAATATAAGTAGATGACATAAGAGCTTGCAGAGATTCTTCAGCTGACTCGATACGATAGGCATCAATTACGATATCCTGAGTGGCAGAAGAGAATCCTAACAATATAGCGGCAAAGGCCATTAATGTTAAAGAATTATCACCTTTTGAGGGATCAATAAAGGCCATGAGGGTAATTGCAGAGATTATTAGCCCCTGAGAAACTAATAACCAGGCACGTCTTCTGCCCAATAAATGAGTTAAAAAAGGGACAGGCAGGCGATCAATTAAGGGTGCCCATAAAAACTTGAAAGAATACCCTAAAGCAGCCCAGCTAAAATATGTAACGGTTGAACGTTGAACACCTGCTTCAATCAACCAGAGAGAAAGAGAAGAGAAGATTAGCAATAAAGGAATACCAGCTGAAAAACCCAAAAACAGCATGGTGATGACTTGTGGTCGTAAAAAAGATTTAAAGCTATGTTGCCAATTTATGGTTGGATTATTGTGCATAAAATAAGTATCTTAATAATGTGTACAAGAGAATAACATAATTATAAAATCATTACAGTTTAAGCATTCTTGTATTTATATATGATGTCGAATAAACTATTATTTTTTTAATTGTGTGGAGCTAAGGATAATGGAAGAAAACTGGTTTTCAGATACAGAGAAGGTCATTCGATGCAGTGTTACAAATAGGTACAAGGAACTATCTATCTGTTTTATCGAAGTGAATAATTTCCGTCTTTGGGAGCATCTGACGAGTAATCGGCATGATGCTACTATCAAGGATGAAAAATTATGTCTATGGGGGGGTTAATAAAAAAATATTTCTTGCCAATGAAAATTTCTATTCTCAAGCTGAAGATGTAGAACCGGTCAATCGTATTATTGTAGATTTGTATGATGAAGAATATAGTTTTTCCAATACAATTATTCGTTTTGTAAATGCATCTGAGACTGAGCAGGTCACCAGTATTTTACGTTCACATATATCAAAAGACCATTTTGAACCAAAAAATTGTAATATTCAGACTCATGAGGGTTTTAGTACTATTCAAAAACAACACATGAATAAAAGTCCTATGATTATTGTCCTGGATTATTAGTCTCTTATCTTTTAGGGCTAAGAGACTTATCATGCTCCTGTTTATCATGCTTAGGACTTTAGACTTTATCTACTTATAAAGTCATTATCCCATTGATTAATCAATTGTTGTCTTGCATAACTTTGAAGTTCCGGGCTAATATTCTTTGATTTAGCTGCTCGTTTAAATGCATGATCTGCACTATCTATTTAACCTTCTGCTTTGTATGACAATGCCAGCCAGAAGAAGGTTTAATTCATCATTCAGATCGTGGTTCACAGTATGCCAGTAAAGCTTTTAAGCAATTACTGAAAGCTCATGGTGTTAGAGGAAGCATGAGTCGTAAAGGTGATTGTTGGGACAATGCTGTGGTAGAAAGCTTTTTGGGTACATTAAAACAGGAACGTGTTCATTGGCAGAATTATCAAACAAGACACGAAGCACAGCAGGATATCTTGCAGTACATATCGATGCTTTATAACAGTAAACGAATTCATTCATATTTGAACTATATGAGTCCGAATAATTATGAAATGCAAAAGTTTGAATTAAAGAAAGCAGCTTAACTGGGGTGCCCGGAAAAGGTTGACCACGTCAATATTCTTTGTTAGTATACTTCTCTAACAATCTATTTTAAAAATTAAGGAAGGAAACATAATGAACTTAAACATAATGAACTTATTAGGTAAAGTCTGTGTTAATTGTGCAGTTGCAGCTGTTAGTTTATTAACTATAATCACTATAGCAGTTTTGACATGGACAGCAATGATTTAAGCCAGTTTATGAGGGTGTAATCCTAACTGTGTAACTGCCCCTTAAATATGAGTAGCTATCTGTTCCTCAACCTCGATTATAAACCGATTCAATGCTGGTTTCCAATTCCAAATGGACATTTTCCATTTTTTAGAAGCCGCTTTTATAGCTAAACAAACCACTTTCAATGCTGCATAATCACTCGGAAATATCTTCCTAGTCTTAACAGATTTACGTATAACGCTGTTTAAAGATTCTATTGCATTGGTCGTATAAATGACTTTACGAATATCTGCTGAATAATCAAAAATAGTAATCACCTGATCGTTTTCTACATTTTGCACAGTAAATGAAGAAATAACAGCTGGATTATCTTGTACATAGCTATAAATTCCTATACCAATCAGTAGTGTAATAAGTATTTTTTTCATTTAATACTCAAATATGCAATGATAAATATCTCGGCCGCAAGCGACCGAGTTTTAAAACAAGTCCAGCTGGTCTGAATGTCTTTCTTTTTGATCTTACTCAACTAGCTGTTCTTGAACGTACTTTCTAATTGTTTCTTCACTTGCATTTCCAATCGTTACAACAAAGTAACTTTGTGTCCACAACTTACCCGCCCCAAAAGTATTTTTTCTTAATTTCAGGATAAATCCTGAAAAATTCACGAGCGGTAATACTTTTTATTATTTGCATTACACCACTATGTGATTGCCTTGTTATACTCCTGATAACCATATGAATATGATCTACTGTCATTTCAAGCTCAACGATATCAATATCGTAATCATATCCAATTTTCTGAATAATCGCCTTCATCGTTGTACGATAAGGCTCCATAAAAACTTTATGCCTATATTTTGATATCCAGACAAAATGATACATTAGCCTAAAGACATGATGCGTATTTCTTTGAAGTTCCATGTACTGAATAATATAGACATGGACAAGCCATGTCTACACTATTCAGCACGGGGGCAAGCCCCGAGATTTTCGCTACGCTCTGTTAAAAATACTCCTGTCACGGAATGACCGATTTTTTTATGATACTTGTACAGTTTTAACCGTATTTTCTCATCATACTTACAAAATTATCCATTAGACTCACATAGGTAAGCCATTTAAAACTAGAAATCTTATAAAAC
>JAUJGA010000265.1:0-4047 GCA_042095675.1 Gammaproteobacteria bacterium | reverse complement strand
ACATAAAACGAATACGATGATCTTCATTAGTTAAAAAAGCCATTCTGGAATTCATATTTTTTAATATCCCTTCTTTGCCTTTTTCACCCAGTTATTTATCAATATGACATTGCTCTGAAACCCAACTTACCAGCAAAGTGCACCCTTTTGTAAAGACCAGTTTTAGTTAATTTCTTATTCTTTATTTTGCTTTTGTTTTTTGCTTCTTTTCTTTTGATGTAAAAAAATATATTAATCTTTTTATTTGTTATTATTGCGCCGCAGGCACCCTACCCTAAATATACATCATAATTTGATGTGACGTTTTGTCCACACGGATGCCACCATTTCAGATGTTCAGGCAGCCTCCTTAAAATAAATGATATAAAAATCAGTATGGATGGAAAAGGCAGAGCAATGGACAATATTATGATTGAACGCCTTTGGAGAAGTGTGAAATACGAAGAAGTTTACCTTAAAGATTATCAACGTATTGACGAGCTAAAAAGCTCTCTAAAGGAATATTTTGAGTTTTATAATTATGAAAGAGCACACAAGGCACATGATGGAAAAACACCTGATCAAGCATATGGCATGATGACAGAAGTTGTTTCAGAACTAAAATTGGCTGCATAAAAGCGAGCCTATTAACATTAACGATGGATATTTTATATCTTATTTTTTAACGGACTTGTCTTGACGATAGGGTCCACTTTATATCTCTTATTATGAATAACTGGAAAAGATCGCCATCAGAAAATCAAGTCTTAAACCTATAAAATGTAGTGGATATCATTATTAAACGTTCAAAAGTACTGCATTTGTTGCTTGGTATACTAATGCTTTTGCGCTAAATTAGATTTTCTGTGAAGTGGTCGGATGGGTATGATGTTGTCCTGTCATTTGGGTAGACTTCTTTTCAAATCAATAAAATATTTTATCAAAGAAGGAGAAAGTTAATACAGCATTTTGATTTTATTGTTTGTGGCTCAGGACCTGCTGGTCAGAAAGCAGCCATACAGGCAGCAAAACTTGGTAAAAAGTTGCCATTGTTGATAAGAAAAAAAATATTGGTGGTATCTGTCTTTATACAGGTACTAGACCAAGTAAAACATTACGTGAAATTGTTTTATATTTAAGTGGTTATACACAGCGTGGATTTTATGGTCAAAGTTATCGCTTAAAAGATGATTTAACCATGAAAGATCTGACACAGCGTTTGGACACAACACTGCTGCGTGAAGCAGAAGTTATTCTGCATCAATTACACCGTAATAATGTCAAAGTATTTGATGGTATGGCGTCATTTAAAGATGACAAAAAAATACAAGTGACTGATCCAAAAGGCAAACAAATTTATCTAAGTGCTGATTATTTTCTCATTGCCACAGGTACTCATCCTCACAGGCCAGCAGACTATCCCTTTGATGATAAACAGATTATTGATAGTGATTCATGGCTGGATTTAAATCATTTACCACGTTCAATGACTGTGATTGGTGCTGGTGTAATTGGTGTTGAGTATGCCTCTATTTTTAGTGCGATGGATGTTCAGGTGAATCTGATTGATGGACGTGATCAATTATTGGGATTTATGGATAAGTAATTGACCGATCATTTTATTCACCAACTACGTGATCACTGTATGACTATTCGTATGGGTGAACAGGTAGCGAGCATTGAAAAGCAGTCTGATGGTAGTATCCTAACCAGTCTGCAAAGCGGCAAACAATTAACGACTGAAACGGTTCTTGTCGCCGCTGGTCGGCTCGGTAATACCGCTACTCTGGCTCTTGAAAATGCTTCTGTAGATGTTAACAAACGCCAATTAATTGAAGTTAATGATAATTGTCAATCATCAAAGCCACATATTTATGCAGCTGGTGATGTCATAGGCTTCCCTAGCCTTGCGTCAACATCTATGGAGCAGGGGCGTCAGGTAGCATGCCATGCTTTTGGTAAAAGTATAGCAGATAAAATGAAAAACTTTCCTTTTGGTATTTATTCAGTACCGGAAATGAGTATGGTTGGTATGACAGAAGAGCAGTTAACCAGAGATATAATTCCCTATGAAATCGGTATCGCTCGTTTACGGGAAACAGCAAGAGGTCAAATTATGGGGCTGGAGCATGGTATGCTTAAATTAATTTTTTCTTTGGATACACAGCAACTGATTGGTGTTCATATAATCGGTGAAGGAGCCACTGAATTAATTCATATCGGTCAGGCAGCACTGGTATTGAATGGTGGTTTAAATTATTTTCTGGAAAATATTTTTAATTATCCGACACTGGCAGAAGCTTATAAGATAGCAGCTTTGGATGCCTGGAATCGTATCAATTAAATACTATATTGCTTATAGCTTGATAACTAATCAACCATCTAAAAAGTAATTATTTTAAACGATTAATATATAGAGGTACTTGCAAAACTAATAGATTTTATGATTTTAGCTTTCCCCTTTTTCAAAGGGGGATTGATGGGGTTTATAACTCTAATGCTATCAATAGGTAAAGTATTTAAAGCCAATCCCCCTTCTAAAGAAGGGGGAGGATGAGAGCTGTTTTGCAAGTACCTCTATATTATTTATTATATTGAAGTTAAAAAGGCAGTTGAATTCCTTTTTCACTTTCCATGATTCTAATGACAGTTTCTAAATCTACCTGATCCGGATTTTCTATTGATTGCTCCACAAGTTTGCTAAAAATTTCTTCCTGTTCCCAGGTTTGTTGATGACCTTTTTTATCCTGTACATAGGCAGCCCAGGGTATGAATTTTGTTAATGGGAAAACCTGCCCTTCTCGAGGTGAAATATCGATATTTAGACCAGATATAAATAAAATATTTTTATCTTTATAGGTATGCTCCTGAATAATGGTTCTAAATGTCCGGTCAAATTCAACCTGAGTATTAGCCTGGGCTGCTGTCAATGCAGGCCATTCAGATGTGACAATATAGGGCATCACATTAATTAGATTCATCTCTAGATGATCACGACCTTCATGATGATTAGAGATAGTTTTTTTAAAATAAAACAGCTCAGGATGTAGTTGTTTACCAATAGAAATACTTTGCCCATTTTTTAACTTATTGGTGTCAAAATGGGCAATCAAAGCAGATGCTGCAGAAAATGTTTTTGCTGTACTTTTGGATAGTTCAGGTATTGCTTTTCCCTGTTCATTTACTTGTACTATTTTTTCCAGATTTAATATTAAACCTTCATCTCGTTCAGAGTGTAGCAAGTAATTATCAATGCTTACTTTGATTTTATTATTAATTTTAGTCAGAAATATATTCTGACTAGCAAATTCATACTCGTGTAGATACCATTCAAGGGCACCGGATATTTTTCCACAGCTAGATGTTTCACAGGCATCATGAGTTTGTAATCTACGATAGACTCCAAACTTTTCATTGACAGGGTCGTAACCAACATGGCTGGCTTGAATGATAACTAAATCTTTACCATGATGAGCATGAGGTGCATGTCTATCTGTGGCAACAATACCACCCACGCGACCATGGTTAAATGGAAAGGTACTAAAATGTTTGGTTATTAATATAATGGGGTAGCCCTGGCTTTCATCAGAACAGAATGCTCGGGAAGGCATAATCCTACCAGGTTGAAATCCCAAAGATTTCGCCAGATTATAAGCACGTGGAATAAAGTTGCTATAACGCATTGACATTTCGGCCATATGGTAAGCACCGAGCAAACTGGAAATTGAACTATTTGAACCGTACATATTACTGTCCCGTAGTGATTTAATTTTTAAGTTAACTAGAGAATAATATAGCTTAATATGAACAGGATATCAGCTACTTTTTGAAGTTATAGCGATAAATTTATTTTCAATTGACCTAATGAAAAGAGAAGTGTACATTAACTTAAATTAACGAGCCTCTTGCAAAACTCCAGAGGCTAAATGTTAAAAATACTCCTGTCACGGAATGACCGATTTTTTTATGATACTTGTACAGTTTTAACCGTATTTTCTCATCATACTTACAAAATTATCCATTAGACTCACATAGGTAAGCCATTTAAAACTAGAAATCTTATAAAAC
>JAUJGA010000264.1:0-11686 GCA_042095675.1 Gammaproteobacteria bacterium | reverse complement strand
AAATGATTCATACGATGAAAAGTATCTTCAAGAAGCTAAATTAGAAATTGATGCTAATAAAATGTTGATTAACGAGTGGAAGGATTAATCTGATTCCAAACGCTCTATCAATATTCTTTAGGTTTTACTCCATATCCTATTGCCCAAAAATGCCTTCCCCAGTAACGCTTCTTTAGCTCTGGAAATTCGTCCTGAAGCCTTCGGGAACTTCATCCTGTTAGTCTCTTCACAAAATCACTTATCGACAATTTTGCAGGGTATTCAATATGCATGTGAATATGATCTTTACTAACAACACCTTTCAATATCTGAATCACATGTTTGCATCAGCAAGTCTCGACACCTTTTTTGCACATCACATTGTAGCACTGGGTATCTGTATTTTGTAACCCAAACCAGATGAACCATTAAAATACTTATGTTATGCCCATTTCGTCTATGCTCTTTCATAATTCATAGACTAACATTTACCTTTTAAAATGTGTAGCAGCTAAAGCCTTGCACTAAAGTGCATAGTTTTGAGTAGCGGACTGAAACAATAAAAAATCCAAAATTCAACGTCAGAGCAAAGACAATAAAAAAAGCAAAGGATACTTTTTCAAAATTCATAAATTTATTCCAATTTTTATAGGTTAATAGTTAACGATTATCCCTAGACAAGCACTGCTCTCGTACATGACCACCATGGACAGTGGAACTATAGGTAGGCATGGACGCCGTAGCTGTCCATGTGCTACGCAGTATAAGCCAGTCCCTGGGCAAAAAAAAAGCGATACTATTAAGTATCGCTTTTTTTAATCAAAAACTAAAGCTTTATTATGAGTCGCTGTTTTTCATTTTTTCTACTTCTTTACGACCGATGGGGTCCGCAAAATCATCATTTAATGTTTTAACAAAAGTATCAGCTTCATTTCTCACATTATCTATAACTTTAAGAGCTCTTCTACCCCAACCTACTGGACTTTTAAAGAATACACTATACATAGGACTAGTATTCTTTAGGAAGGCTGCAGAAATATTTCCAGGTCCATTATCCGTTGATAAAGTTTTAGCAATTCTTGCTGCAATTTTTCCGCGCACCCAAAAATGAATAGTTCCCAAAACAGATAAACCAACAATAGCAGTTAATCCCTGAACAATTACATTTCTGCCTAGTTCTTCCAGAATCATATCTGTAAAGCCCATATAACTCACAAATCCAAAGATGGATGCAATAAGTATGGTATAAAGAACTGCATCTGTTTTTAAAACAGAAATTGACCAGGATGAAATGGCTGTTTTTATTTGTGGTACTGCAGATTGTTCAATTTTATTGGCAATATTTTCTAAGGTACCAATAATACGATAAACACGTTCAATTTTGACATCTTGCATACGGTTTAAAATTTCATTCATGTCAATATCAAGTTTATTTTTATAACGTTTACGTAAATACTCATCTTCAATAGGAGGAGCAATGCGTTCATTATAAATACAATAAAAGCGTCCAGTAGATAGTCCTGTGGAAACAATTGCACGCTGCCATGCAGCCACTACCTGCTCAGCATTATCTTCCTTAGCAGTAGAATCCATCTGATTAAGAATAAATAAAAATTTTCCGGCATCATTACGCTGAATGGTACGCTGCACTAAATGGTCTAATGTATCCTTCATAGCACCGGGTTCCGGATGTCTTGCATCAAAGAAAACCAGAACCAGATCGGCAAGATCAATAATATGATCAGTAATTTTTAGGGTGGAATTACGCTGTTCATCGGCATCAAATCCCGGAGAGTCAATAAGAATTTTACCTTTAAGAGCATCTGTCTTACAAGTTTTTAACTGTAGATAAGAGTCAATACGACTGCCCTCTCCTTCAGAGACTTTCTCAATTTCTTCGCTAATCTGATAAAAAGGTAAACGTGGATCAGCATCTAAAGCAACGCCAGGTAATGTTCTGATTCTGTCTTCATGACTATAACTAATTACCGTAAATTTATCATCTACTGCCTGATTACCGCTTAATTGCAGATCAACACCTAAATAAGTATTAATGAATGAAGACTTACCGGCAGAAAATGTACCCAAAACTGAAATTAACGGCCACCATGAAATAGTCGTTGCAAAAGATTGATTATCATTAAGTAAACCTAAACGATAGGCAATTCTATCGAGCTCCTGAAAAGTATCAACAGCATCAATGAGAATCGGATTTTCCGATGCCAGATTTTCTTGCAGACTTTTTAATCTTGATTTAAGTACATTATTAGGACCTGAAAAAAACATGTGCTCTCCACTAAATTAATAAAATATTAGAATTATAAATTATTTTTATCTGACTGGGCGAGGAAAATGCATCGGACCGTGTGAGTTCGCATTTCTTCTTGAGTTACCACCCCATGGAATCATACCATCAAACATGGCTTCGCTTGGATTGGCAAGGGTATTATTCATACTCCATATATCACGCTGCATACTAACAATTCCGGTACTGATTGTACTAATATTTGTACTCATACCATCCACTCTATCACTGACATTCTTTGCAACTTTAGTCATTTGTGTCGTATTGTCAGACATAATAGGCATAGTATCAGAAACTGTTATCGCAATGCGCTGCATATTACTCTGCATTAGTAACATATTTTTTGAAATAATTTTCATATTAACATTGACAGATTCAGACATTTTATTGACAGCATGTGTCATTTGTCCCACATCGTTACGCATATCATGCATATCATGTGTTAAATTAAAAATCAGATAGTAGCCATAAGCAGCTAAAATAATAAATGCAAATAGAGCTGTATATACAATTAATTGTAAACGTTGGCCTTTTACATCAGTTCCTTTTTTTCGATCAGAAAGAGTATCTGAATCAAAGCCTGTAGCGACCTCATCTGATGTTAATTTATTATACAACCTTTTTATAGGCACATCTCTCTCCTAAAATTAATCCTTATTATTATTGATAGCTTAATATATAGATAAGCTAAGGGTTAACAATAATTTATTACGCATAAACAATACTGGCAAACTTATTAACTTCTGCAGCAGCTTTTCCTTTCGGCTCTAACTCAAATACAGCCAAGCCTTCACTAAAGGAGCGCCGATAAGTTGTACGTTGACATAAGCGAGTAGGTATCAAATCAATATGAGGTAACATTTTAAGCGCTTCTTCCGCTTCTCCTGTTTCTCTTACACCAATATGAGTATCTGCCCGGTTAACAAAGCCTAACATTTGCGGCATTTTCTTTTTTCCACGAATGTCCAAAACCATTTTTATAAAGCGTTGTGTCGACCAGATATCAGCCTGACTTGGCGGTACTGGTACAATAATTCGATCAGTTATCGCTATTGCCTTTTCCATAGCATCGGTATCCGCTGTACCTACGTCTATTAAAATTTGATCAGCCTTTTCTGAACTAATTTTACTAAAAGCCTTGCTCACTCTAATATATGGCTCATATTCATCTTCTTCACGAATATCAATCACATCATTTAGAGTTGCCTGGGGATCTAAATCAAAGATTTTCACCTTATTATCATTTAAAGCCAGCCATACAGCCAGATTAAAAGTAACAGTACTTTTACCTGTTCCACCTTTCAGGCTACCTATAACAGTAATCATCGCTCAATCCTATAATATTTCACTTCAGATCGTCTTATAAATCCTGCTAAGATATAACAGGATAACAAATCAATCGTCAAAATCACCTTTTAATTGAATCCCACGTCGACTTTTCTTGACAACCTTTTTAATAACTGATTTTTTATCAGGTGAAGCCTGAGTAGTAACTGATTTCTTCTTAATGACAGACTTCTTTTTAACTATTGTTTTTTTAGCTTCCTGATTTTTTTCTGCTTTTGGCTCTTTATCTTCCACATTACTTGTGTTTTTACTCATACGAGCATCATCTACTATACTACTATCTGATTTTTCTGTTTTTGATTTATCAAAAGTTTCAGTAATAGTACTGTTTGATGGAGTAGTAGTCTTAGCAGTATTGATAGTTTGACTAGCCGGTTTTATATTTTTAGGTGCTTTTTTACGCTTGAAAAGAACTGCATAAAGCCCCTGAAGAGCCCACCATATCATCTGTACAGTTTTTACAATAATGTTAAATACACTTACAACAAGAATCCAGATGAAGGATCCTGAACTATCATCATTTTTAGATTTTTCACTATCTTCCAGGCAGACATTATAATCTGGATGGTCATCACGCATATTCTGACAAAATGCATCTCGTCCACTATAACAACCTAGTGGGATAACAATTAATGTCAAAATTGTTGAAACAAAAACACCAAACATCAGTGAAACGGCCATACCCTGGAAAATAGGATCAAATAAAATAGCTGTTGAACCAACAACCAATGCTAATGCAGTAATGATAATAGGACGTGTTCTGGTAATACAGGCCATAATAATGGCCTCTTTAATTTCTACGCCTAAAGAAATTTCCTGACGAGAATAATCTACCAGCAATATTGAGTTACGCACAATAATACCTGCTAATGCAATAAAACCAATCATTGAGGTTGCGGTAAATTCAGCACCCATTATCCAATGTCCGGGAATAATACCTATCAAGGTAAGAGGGATTGGTGAAATAATTACTGCAGGTAAAACAAAGTTACCGAACTCCCACACCACTAACATATAAATTAACAGAATGGCAATACCAAAAGCCAGTCCCATATCACGGAATGTTTCATAGGTGACAGTCCACTCACCTGTATATTCAAAACCACTGAAGCGATGCATGTCTGAAGAGTTAGGAGGCCCCATTAAAGTACCACTGAGTTGTTCCTTACGAGGTCCTAAATTCTCTTCTAATTTGAGTAAGTCCTCTATTTCAAAAATACCATAAACAGGAGAGGCAAATTCTCCAATTACTTCACCTATTACAAATTCAACATCTCTCAGATCCTTATGGTAGATAATTGGCTCTTTATATCCTTTGGTAAAAATACCTACTTCAGATAGTGGCACACTACCCCCCTGAGTTGTACCAACAGGCAATTGACTTAGATAATTAAAGTTTGCTCTGATATCTATCGGTAACTGTAAAACAATCATTGTGGGATCTAATAAAGAACCATCCTTAATATCACCTAAAATAAAGCCGCCCATAGCCATTTCAAGTGTTTTGTTTACTGCATCAACACTCACACCCGAACGAATTGCTTTCTCGCGGTTTACTTTGAAATTCCAGATTTCATAAGGTTTCTGGATTAAATTGTCCACATCAGTAATTGAAGGTGCCTGTTCAAATAATTTAGTCAGCTTCATTGCAACTTCGTGTCTTTCTTGAGCAGTAGGACCATATACTTCTGCCACCATGGTCTGTAGAACCGGTGGACCTGGTGGCATTTCTACAACCTGAAACCTAGGCACATCTGTTTTTTTATAAATACCTTCTTTAACTTTTTGTGCAACAAGAGCATTTAAGATTTCTCTGACTTCAAGAGCAATTTGATGACTAGTCCTTTCGCGTTCTTTCTTATGTAGTAATTGCACATTCAAATCAGCTTGCCAGGGTTGCTGACGTAGGTAATAGTGACGAACTAAACCATTAAAATCATAGGGTGCAGCAGTACCCACATAAGATTGAATAGCTGTTACCTCTGCTATTTTTCTCACTTCTTCCGCCATTTGACGAGTCAGATTTGCCGTCACCGGAAGAGCAGTACCGGCAGGAAAATTAATCACCACATTAAAAACAGACTTGTTATCCAAAGGCATCATTTTAACTTTAACAGCCTTAAAATAGAAAAGACTGGTACAGACAAAGAAAACAACAAACAATGCAATTAAAAAACTATTACCTGCCATTTTGCTTTCTATGAGTTTATTTAATAGACTTCTATAAAAACCATCTAAACGTTTTACTGTACGATGTTCAACTTCTTCCATCTTATGTAAAGAAGCCATATCAGGTTTAAAACGAAGAGCCAGATAAGGAGTAAAAACAAAGGCTGCAAATAACGAATACATCATAGCAACAGAACCCAACGCAGGAATGGGTTCCATATAAGGTCCCATCATACCTCTAACCATTCCCATAGGCAGTAATGCTGCAATAACGGTGAAAGTTGCAAGAATTGTTGGATTTCCCACTTCTCTTACAGCATCCGCTGAGGTCGCATCGGAGATTTCTCCGTCCATAGCCCAGCGACGATACATATTTTCAACCACTACAATTGCGTCATCCACCAAGATTCCTATAGAGAAAATCAAGGCAAACAAGCTCACTCTGTCAATGGTATAACCCATAATTAATGCGAAAAAGGTTGTCACTAAAATAACATTAGGAATCACAATAAAACAAACAACAGCAGCACGCCAATTTAAAAACCAGAAAATTAATATGGTCACCGCAATTGTCACCAATGCCAGCTTGAACATCAGACCATTAACTTTATCCTGGGCAGACTTGCCATAATTTCGAGTAACAGTCACTTCGACATTGCTTGGAATCAAACGCCCCTTCATAGATTCAACGCGTTCTAGAATTTCCTCAACAACACTGACACCATTGGTACCACTTTTCTTAGCAATGGCTAATGTCACCGACGGCAAGCCATTAGCAATTTTCTTTTCTATACTGGCAGCACCCGTGTAAAAGTTCACAAATTTATGAGTTTCACTCGGGCCATGATAAACATCAGCAATATCTCTGAGGTAAACAGGATTCCCGTCATGCATTGCTACTACCAGGCTCTCTACTTCTCGTGAGTTATGTAAGAAGGCCCCAGTATAGAGGTTAAAGTTTTTTTCACCAGACTCGACATTACCAACTGTTTTCTCACTATTTGCCGACATAATAGTACCGGCAATCTGCTCTAATGTAATATCATAACCAGCTAACCGCTCAGGCTTTACTTCAATTCTCATTTGTTCCTGACGACCGCTGACGACAAAGCTTTTACTGGTGGCAGGAATTTCTTTTACTTCCTGCATAACATCCAGGGCTATTAACTTCAAAGCGGCATCATCTAATGATTCCGACCAAAGGGTCAAAGTCAAAATTGGCACATCATCAACACCTTTGGGCTTCACCAGTGGTTCAGAAACACCAGGAGGAATAATATCCATATTTGATGACAACTTATCATATAGCTTAACCAGTGAACCCCCCATTTCTTCACCAACCTCAAATTGCACTGTAATGATAGCCTGATCACGCGTAGAGGCTGAATAAACGTGATCTACACCGGGAATTTCACTCATAATTCGTTCTAATGGATCAGCTACTAAAGAAGCAACTTGTTCTGTCGATGCCCCTGGATAACTGACAAAAATATCAACCATAGGTACAGATATTTGTGGATCCTCTTGTCTTGGTGTTGCCAAAAAGCCTGCAATACCAATTGCAAAAGTTGCAATCAGAACCAATAGGGTTAGGGGAGAATGCATAAAAGTTTGTGCCAGATTTCCAGCCAGCCCCAAACTATGTTTTGGTTTTAAATTATCCATATAACTAAAATCACTCATGTTATCTATGTATATCTTGCTGATATACTGATTTAACGTTATTTCCTACTTTCTATACAAAACTGATGTAGGTAAATTATTTAAATGCTATAAAAAGTCTCTTATCAAACATAAAAATATACCTCTGTCTTATTTGCAGGAAAAACATGTTTGCAAAGCGACAGCAGCACATCTTTATTTGCTGACGGCTCTTATTTAATAGGATTTCCCGGCTTCCACCCCTTAGGTGGGTGATCCACGATTCTATCACCCGGCTTTAAGCCTGAAAGAACGGTATAAGACTTACCTCCAGACACTTTCTTACCTAAACGAATAACATGTAATTCTGCAACATTATTATTAGTCATGACCAATACACTGGGTAAACTGCCCATATGTTTCAAAATACTGGTTTTTGGAATAATAATGGAATTAACAGGCTTATTTTTAGTAGGAATAGCTACTTCTGCATACATACCAGGCACACCACGGGTACCAATAGGTAAATCAAACTTAACTGTCACTGTATGCTTAATATTATTAGCCAATGGATAAATCTGTGCCACTTTAGCAGGAATCATTCTACCTTCAGCATCTAAATAAGCACTGACAGTATCCCCCACCTTTAGGGCAGAAACCAATCGTACCGGTATTGCTGTGCGAATTCGAATGTAATCCATATTTGCATAGGAAATTAATGGCATTCCAGGCTGTACAGTATCTCCAACCTCAACCATTTTCTTGATAATAGTCCCTTTAAACGATGCTATTGATCGGGTATCACGAATTTTTGCATCAATCTCGTTAATTGCAGATAAGGCACTTTTCACTCCAGCCTTAGCCTGATTGACAGAGGAACTTTGGTTATAAAGATCTGCCTGACGCTGCACATCAGTATCTCCATAGCCCATAGAATCTCCCATTTGCTTGGTGAACATCTGGTCAAACATGCCTGGCATTCCCATGCCTGGTATCCGGGTAGCATTTTCACTTTGTGGGGACCATAGTTCCCTATTATATTGAACCTGAGAATTTTGCAGACCGGTTACAGCTTGATCGTAATGAGCCACAGCTGATTTTCTTTTCGCCATGAGATCTTCATCGCTTAATGAGACCAGTAATGAACCCATTTCAAATGAGTCTCCTTCATTACCTGCTAGAAATTCAATGCGACCGGGCATTTGTGCAGATAAGGTAATTTCCTTATATGGTATAACACTTCCCCCAAGGTAAACCTTGTCTGTTTCATTATTGGAACCAACTGCAATAATCTCACTGGAAAATACATTTCCTACCGATAAGAGCCCAATACTGAGAATAAATATGCTGCTTAAACGCCTATACATACTTGATACCTTTTAGCTAATTGTGTTATTTTATTTTTTGTTATGAGTATTCGCATAGATATTAAAAAGTACCCATGGATAATCTTTTAAAATTATTATTATTAATTTTCTGTATAGGATATTAAATTAAAAAAGACCAAAAGTATATAAAACTTTTAAGTTATTTTAGCTTATAAATATATTATTATATTATTAACATCTAACTATGTATTGATTTTATGTTTCTATGAGTAACTAAGTACTTTATTATTGGGATAAAAAAATATTTTAGGTTAAAATAAGCAATCAAAAAATTAATCAACTTGATTTTAAGATTTCCACTTATTCCTCCTAACATTGAGAAAGTAATTCCTTATGCGTAGTTCACAGTATTTTATTCCGACTTTAAAAGAATCCCCTGCCGATGCTCAGATAATCAGCCACCAGTTAATGCTTCGCTCCGGCATGATTCGAAAACTCGCTTCAGGACTCTATTCATGGTTACCTCTTGGATTACGCATATTACGTAAAGCAGAAGCCATAGTGCGTGAAGAAATGAATCATTCACAGGCACTGGAATTATTAATGCCAGCCATTCAGCCTGCAGAGTTATGGGAAGAAACAGGCCGTTGGAAAAAATATGGTCATGAATTATTACGTGTCACTGATCGCCATAATCGTGAATTTTGTGTTGGGCCGACTCATGAAGAAGTCATTACAGATTTAGTACGAGATGAATTAAAAAGCTATAAACAGTTGCCAGTCACGTTTTATCAGATTCAAACCAAATTTCGTGATGAAATTCGTCCACGCTTCGGAATTATGCGATCCCGGGAATTTATTATGAAAGATGCTTATTCTTTTCATAGTTCTCAGGAGTGTCTGCAAAGCACCTATAAAATAATGTATGACTGTTATTCACGTATTTTTTCCCGAATGGGATTGGAATTTCGTGCAGTAGATGCAGACACAGGTTCCATTGGAGGAAATGCTTCCCATGAATTTCATGTATTAGCAGATTCAGGTGAGGATGCCATTGCATTTAGTGATAAAAGTAATTATGCCGCCAATACCGAACTGGCGGAAGCTATTACTTTAGAACAACGTGCAGAAGCAAGTGAAGCATTAAAAACTATTGAGACCCCCATGCAAAAAACTATTGATGAAGTCAGCCAGTTTTTAAAAGTTTCTACAAACAAAGTTCTAAAAACCTTATTAGTGAAAGCCAGCGAAGCATGTGAATTCGATGTTGTTGCATTAGTATTAAGAGGCGATCATGATTTAAATGAGCTTAAAGCAGAAAAATTAGATCTTATTGCAGAGCCATTCTGTTTTGCTGATGAAAATGAAATAAAAACAGTTGCCGGTTGTGATGCCGGTTCTATCGGACCTGTTGGACTTTCTATTCCTATTATTGTTGATCGCAGTGCTGCAGTTTGCAGTGACTTTATCTGTGGATCTAATATCAATGACAAACACTTATCAGGAGTCAACTGGGATAGAGATACCAGTTTTACTGATATAGAAGATATTCGCAACGTTATTGATGGTGATCCCAGTCCAGATGGTGACGGCTACCTCAGTATTAAACGAGGCATTGAAGTTGGTCATATTTTTCAATTAGGTAAAACCTACTCATCTGCTATGAACGCCAGCATTTTAGATAGCAATGGCAAGATAAAAATCATGTCCATGGGATGTTATGGTATTGGTATTTCACGTGTTGTTGCATCAGCCATTGAACAAAACCATGATGATAAAGGTATAATCTGGCCAGCTGCACTTGCCCCCTTTAAAGTAGCAATTATTCCTATGAACTTACATAAAAGTGAACGTGTCAGAGAAACAGCTGATCAACTTTATGCTGATTTAACTACAGCAGGTATTGAAGTACTATATGATGACCGTAAAGAACGCCCCGGTGTCATGTTTGCCAATGTAGAACTTATAGGTATTCCCTTCCGTATAGTCATAGGTGAACGAAGTTTAGATAAGGGAGTATTTGAATTTAAAGGACGTACGGCTAGTGAAGCCAAAGAGATAGCTATTGATGAAATTGTACAGTACATTCAAGACTTATAAATTTTATTATTGTCTGTTTCTTTTTTTATCAGTAATAGCATCATCAGCACAAGCCGTTGATTATCGCACCCAGATAGATGCTGAATTAAAGCATTTACTTAAAGAAGCTATTGAAGATACCTCTGGGTTCACTGATAGATTTGATGCAGAAGTCTGGTTATTGGATATGTCTACACGGATGACCAAACAAGTCCCTGATCCCCAGGAGCGCATGGAAATTTTAAAAAATGTTCATCGCGAAGCCAGCCGTGCAGATCTTGAACCAGAGTTAGTACTATCTGTTATCCACGTGGAAAGTAATTTTAAGCCCTTCGCTATTTCTAGTGTTGGTGCCAGGGGGCTTATGCAGATCATGCCCTTCTGGTTAAAGGAAATAGGTCACCCCAAGGATAACCTATTTAACATACAAACCAACTTAAGATTTGGCTGCACAATTCTCAGCTATTATTTAAAAATAGAAAAAGGTAATTTATTTCGTGCTTTGGGGCGCTATAACGGAAGCCTGGGAAAGTCTCGTTATCCCAACAAAGTTAATAAAGCAAAGCAGGAAAGATGGTACAAGCAGTAGATTCATTTAGTCTCTTAATGAAAACACCTGAATTCAAGTAATAAGTGCATGACCAGTTAACTCTTCCTGGCTAATGCCGGTTAGCTCTTCAAAAACTTCATAAGGAGTTGAGGGTGTAAAAATAAGTGTGTAACTGTTCATTTTTGTTAATATACCAAAAGGTAATAACTAATGAGCAGAATAATGGATCAAGAAAAACTAAAAGCGTTAGCATAAGAACTTGCTAAAGATGTAAAAACACCTGAAGAT